>NZ_JBIAXU010000001.1:738721-975432 GCF_042896985.1 Streptomyces sp. NPDC001194
TGTTGCGGTGTGTCTTTTGGGTTGTTGGATCGGTCCGTATGTCGCCAGTGTTTGTTTTCGGGCCTGTTTCGTGCACAGTTTGCGCGGGGGGGGGGGGGGGGGGGGCCCCGGCGGGGCCCCCCCCCCACCGCCGTTCGGGCTCCGGGCCGCGCCGCCCGCCGACCCCGTTTTTACGTTCGGGCAAGGTCCCGTTCAGGGAATCGGGCTGCCGAACGGGTGACATGTGGGGCAGGATCACCGGATGGAGCACGTACGCGATCTCACGCTTCTGCCGAAAGCCCACCTCCACCTGCACTTCACCGGGTCGATGCGCCCCTCGACCCTCCTGGAGCTCGCCGACAAGTACGGCGTGCGCCTCCCCGACGCGCTGACCGCCGGCGAGCCGCCCAAGCTCCGCGCCACCGACGAGCGCGGCTGGTTCCGCTTCCAGCGGCTGTACGACGCCGCCCGCTCCTGTCTGCGCGAGCCCGAGGACATCCGCCGGCTGGTCCGCGAGGCCGCCGAGGAGGACGTACGGGACGGCAGCGGGTGGCTGGAGATCCAGGTGGATCCCACCTCCTACGCCCCCCTGCTCGGCGGCATGATCCCGGCCGTCGAGATCATCCTGGACGCCGTCGAGGCGGCCTCCCGCGAGACCGGCCTCGGCATGCGGGTGCTCATCGCCGCCAACCGCATGAAGCACCCGCTCGACGCCCGCACCCTGGCCCGGCTCGCCGTCCGCTACGCCGACCGCGGCATCGTCGGCTTCGGGCTCTCCAACGACGAGCGCCGCGGCATGGCCCGGGATTTCGACCGGGCCTTCGCCATCGCCCGCGAGGGCGGCCTGCTCGCGGCCCCGCACGGCGGCGAGCTCACCGGCCCCGCCTCCGTCCGCGACTGCCTGGACGATCTGCACGCCTCGCGCATCGGTCACGGCGTGCGGGCCGCCGAGGACCCCCGGCTGCTGAAGCGGCTCGCGGACCGGCAGATCACCTGCGAGGTCTGCCCGACGTCGAACGTGGCCCTCGGCGTCTACGAGCGGCCCGAGGACGTCCCGCTGCGCACCCTGTTCGAGGCCGGGGTGCCGATGGCGCTCGGCGCGGACGACCCGCTGCTGTTCGGGTCCCGCCTGGCGGCGCAGTACGAGATCGCCCGCCGCCACCACGCCTTCACGGACGCGGAGCTCGCGGAGCTGGCCCGGCAGTCGGTGCGCGGCAGCGCCGCTCCGCAGGACGTACAGGACAAGCTGCTGGCCGGGATCGACCACTGGCTGGCGAGCTGAGGCCGGGCGGTCCGAGGCGCCCGTCCCGGACTCAGCGCGTCAGCCGCAGGTCGCCCTCCCAGCAGTCGGCCCGTACCCGGTCGCCGTCGGGGAAGCCGATCTCCAGCTGGGTGCGCCCGGTCTCCGGCGCCGCGAACTCGGCCACGGTGGCCACCGTGTCCCCGAGGTGGCGCAGGAAGGGGTGGTCGCCGAGGTCCTCGCCGACCTCGATCCGGCCCCACTCCCCCATGTCGTACGGCTCGTGCGGTGCGGCGGATTCGACGATGAGGCACCAGTCGGACCCGGTGCTGATCCTGGTGGAATCGCCCTCGCTGTCGATCAGCCAGACGTCGAGCGGCGCTTCGGAGCGCTCGCCCTCGTAGACGTGCCAGGACGCGACGATCCTGCTGATCGTGCGCCCCACCAGGCGGGTGGGGTCCGTACCGGCCCCGTGCAGTGGACAGAGCATGGCGGCCGGGACTCCTCAGATGCTGACGCCGACCGTCACCGGCTCGTTGACCAGGGTGACGCCGAAGGCCGCGTGGACGCCCGCGACGACCTCGCGGGCCAGGGCGAGGAGGTCCTCGGTGGTGGCCTCGCCGCGGTTGGTCAGCGCGAGGGTGTGCTTGGTGGAGATCCGGGCCGGGCCGGTGCCGTAGCCCTTGGTGAAGCCGGCCTTGTCGATCAGCCAGGCCGCGCTGGTCTTCGTCCGGCCGTCCCCGGCGGGGTAGGCGGGCGGGGCGGTCTCGGGGCCGAGCCGGTCCTGGACGCGGGTGAGGAAGGCGGCGTACGCCTCGTCGGTCAGGATCGGGTTGTGGAAGAAGGAGCCCGCGGACCACGTGTCGTGGTCGGCGGGGTCGAGGACCATGCCCTTGCCGGCGCGCAGCCGCAGTACGGTCTCGCGGGCGGTGGCGGCCGGGACCCGGTCGCCGGCCTCGACGCCGAGGGCGCGGGCGGTCTCGGGGTACTTGACCGGCGCGGACAGGCCGCCCGCGTCCTCCAGGGCGAAGCGCACGCGCAGGACGACGTAGCGGTCGGGCTGGTCCTTGAAGGTGCTGTTGCGGTAGCGGAAGGCGCACTCGGCGGCGGTGAGCGTCACCGTCTCGCCGCTGGTGCGGTCGTACGCGACGACCTCGGTGATCGTGTCGCAGACCTCCTGGCCGTACGCCCCGACGTTCTGGATCGGGGTGGCACCGGCGGAGCCGGGGATTCCGGCGAGGCATTCGATGCCGGCCAGGCCCGCCTCGACGCTGCGGGCGACGGCGTCGCTCCAGTTCTCGCCGGCGGCGAGCTCCAGCCGCGTCCCGTCCAGGTGGAAGCCGGTGGTCGCGATGCGCAGGGCGGTGCCCTCGAAGCCGCGGTCGCCGATGACCAGGTTGCTGCCGCCGCCGATGACGAGGAGCGGGGTGCCGCTCTCGTCCGCGGCGCGGACGGCGTCGACCACCTCGGCGTCGGTGGTCGCGGTGACCAGACGCGTGGCGGGGCCACCGAGGCGGAAGGTGGTCAGGGGGGCGAGGGGGGCGTCGTGGAGTTCCTGCACGTGGACAAGAGTACGGTCCGTACCCCTCGCATCCCTGCGGGGCACGGACCGTACGTCACGAGCGTGCGGCCTCCTCGGCGAGCCGCTGCTCCGCTTCGGCCCAGGTGACCGGGAGGGCGGAGGCCGGGGCGGTCCAGAAGGTGAAGACCGATTCCCGCATGAACGCGGCGGCGGCCCGGGAGCTGGAGCGGTGCGGCTCGCTTCGGGCGAAGCGGTGGAGCGCGTCGCGGTCCTGCCAGGCGGAGAGGGTGAGGAAGGTCCGGCCGAAGGGGCGGGCTCGGAGGGCCGCGCCGTGGGCGCCGGGGGCCTTGCGGATCTGGAGGATGATGCCGGGCGACTTCAGGAAGAACCGGAAGGCGCCGGCGAGGGTCCGGGTCTCGAAGCGGGAGGCCATGACGTGGACCTCGGCGTCGGGAGCGGGCGGAGTGGGCGTGGACCAGGGGACGTCGGGCATCGCGTGCGTTCCTTTCCGGGGCTGTCGGGGCTGTCGGGGCTGTCAGCCGGCCGCGGGGACCTTGGAGGCGGTCGCGTGTCCGGTCTCGGGGGTGTGGCCGGCGGTGGCCGGTACGGGGGGCGTCTGGTTCCGCTTGCCCGGGACCAGGAGGGCGAAGGCCGCTGCCACGGCCACCGCGGCGGCGCCGATCCACAGCGCGGGCACGGTCCCGTCGGTGAAGGCCTGCGGGGACTCGTAGCCGCCCTGGGCCGAGAAGACCGAGGCCAGGACCGCGACGCCGAGGGCGCCGCCCACCTCGCGCAGGGCGTTGTTGGCGCCGGAGGCCTTGCCCTGGTCGGCGGGGGACACGGTGGACATCAGGATGTTGGAGGCGGGGGCGAAGTAGAGGCCCATGCCGATGCCGCTGACGATCAGCGCCGGGAGCTGGGCGGCGTACGAGACGTCGGTGCTCAGGACCGCCGCGAACCAGCCGAGGCCGAGGGCCTGCAGCGCGAGCCCGACGGCGACGACGGGCCGGCCGCCGATCCGGTCGGAGAGGATGCCCGCGATCGGGGCGACGACCAGCGGCATGGCGGTCCAGGGAAGCATCCGCACGCCGGCCTGGGTGGGCGAGTAGCCGGCGACGCCCTGGAGGAACTGGCTGAGCAGGAAGATCGAGCCGAACATGCCCAGGTACATCAGGAGGCTGGCCAGGTTGATCCCGAAGAAGCCGCGGTTCAGGAAGAGGCGCATGGGCAGCATGGGGTTCGCGCTGCGGAAGCCGTGGACGACGAACGCACCGACGAGCGCGGCGCCGGCGATCAGGCCGGTGAGCACGGGGGCGCTGGTCCAGCCGTGGGCGTTGGCGTTGACGAGGGCGTAGACGATGCCGAAGAGGCCGCCGCTGATCAGGAGCGTTCCGGGTGCGTCGAGACGGGAGTTCGGGGCGGTGGACTCCGCCAGCTTGAGGCGGGCGAGCGGGATCAGGGCCAGTCCGATCGGGACGTTCAGCCAGAAGATCCACTGCCAGGAGATGTGCTCGGTGAGGGTGCCGCCGACGAGCGGGCCGCTGGCGACGGCGAGGCCGCTGACGGCGCTGAAGATCCCGAGGGCCATGCCGCGGCGGGCGGCCGGGACGGCGGCGGTGAGCAGGGTGAGGGTGAGCGGCATCATGACGGCGGCGCCGACGCCCTGGACGGCGCGGGCGGCGATGAGCTCGTCGATGCCGGGCGAGAGGGCCGCGAAGGCGGAGGCCGCGGTGAATATCGCGAGGCCGCCCATGAAGAGCCGGCGCCGTCCGAAGCGGTCGCCGAGGGCCGCGCCGAACAGGAGCAGGACGGCGAAGGTGAGCGTGTACGCGTTCACCGTCCACTCCAGGTCCTCGAGCGCGCCGCCGAGGTCCTTGCGGATGGCGGGGAGGGCGGTGGTGACGACGAGGTTGTCGAGGGCGGCCATGAACCCGGCGACGGAGGTGAGGACGAGCGCCCAGATGGCGGGTCCGCGGAGCGCGGTGTCGTGCGTGTCGTGCGTGTCGTGCTTGCCGTTCACGATTCCCCCTGATGACGAGGACAGCTTGTTAGTTATTGCTGACTAACTTTCGCGGCCATGAAAGTGCGGCGGGCGGGACAGGTGCGCGGGACGGGCGCGCGGGCGGACCACCCGGGGCTCATCGCCCCGGATGGGTCTCTCCGCCGACGCGGGCGGAGGGGTACAGCCCCTCCCAGACCCGGTGCCCGGGCGGGAAGCCCATGGCGGCCAGGTTGTTGATCAGCATCCCGAAGGCCATGAAGGCCGTGGTCTCCTTCACGTCCCCGCCGAGGGGTCCGTGGACGGCGTCCCAGAGCTCCATCCAGCCCTTGCGGACGAGCTCGCCGAGCTCGTGGTCCCCGGCCGCTTCGGCGGCCCCGACGGCGACGTACATCTGGAGCTGCATGCGGAGCTTGTCCGGATCCTCGGTGATGAGACGGGCGTACGCGTTCGCCATGGCCTGCGTGGCCTCTTCGCCCTCCAGACCCTCGGTGGCCGCGGCGAACACCTCGCGGGTCTCCCGCAGGCACCGCTGGGCCGCGGCGAGGAACATGGCCGGCTTGTTGGGGAAGAGCCGGAACAGGTACGGCTGCGAGACACCCACCCGCTTGGCGATCGCCTCGGTGGACGTCCCGTGGTAGCCGCCGCGGGCGAACTCGTGCATCGCCGCACGGATGACGCTCTCGCGCCGCTCTTCCGCACTCATCCTTGCCATGATTCAAAGTTAGTGCTCAATCACTAACCAAGTCAACCCTGCCGCTCCCCGGCCGACCCGGAGGCTTCCACCGTGTCGCGCGTCACACCGGACCCGTGTCACGAACCGGGCGGCAGCTTGCATCTGATGATCGTCAACAGCGAGTGGAGGAAGGCGGAGCGATGAGCGCACGAGACGGAGCCGACGGCACGGCCACCACCCACCGGGTCCTGGTCCTGGGGGCGGGATACGCGGGGATGTCCGCGGCCGTCCAGCTCGGCGCCCGGCTGGGACGACGCCGGGACGTGCAGGTGACCCTGGTGAACGCGCAGGAACGGTTCACCGAGCGGCTGCGGCTGCACATGACGGCCACCGGGCAGGAGGTCGCCGGTCTGAGCATCCCGGAACTCCTGGAGGGCACGGGCGCGCGGTTCGTCCGCGGCTGGGTGACGGCGGTGGACGCGGACGCGCGAACGGTCCGCATCGACGACGACCGGGTCCTGCACTACGACACGCTGGTGTACGGGCTGGGCAGTGCGGCCGACCTGTCGGCGGTGCCGGGTGCCGAGGAGCACGCCCACACCCTCAACAGCGCCGAGGACGCCGGGGTGCTGGCCGACCGGCTGGGGCGGCTCGGCAGCGGCACCGTGGTCGTCGGCGGCAGCGGGCTGACCGGCGTCGAGTCCGCCGCGGAGATCGCCGAGCGCTACCCGCGGCTGAACGTCGTCCTCCTGGGCCGGCAGGAACCCGGCGCCGCCATGACCCCGAAGGCCGGGGCGTACCTGCGGGCCGCACTCGACCGCCTGGGCGTGGTGGTGCGCAGCGGGGCCGAGGTGGTGAAGGTGCTGCCCGACGGCGTCGAGCTGGCCGGGGGCGAGAGCCTCCCCGCCGACGCCGTCCTGTGGACCAGCGGTACGCGGGTGTCGCCGCTGGCGGCCGCCGCCGGGCTGGCCGTCGACGAGCGCGGTCGCGTCGTCACCGATGCCGCGCTGCGGTCGGTGTCGCACCCGGAGGTGTACGCCGTGGGGGACGCGGCCGCGATCCGCCAGGGCTACGGCGTCATGCACGGCACCTGCCAGGGCGGCATGCCGACGGGTGTGCACGCCGCGGTGTCGATCGTCCGCACGCTGCGGGGCAAGCAGCCCCGGCCGTTCCGCTTCGGCTACTACCACACGCCGGTCAGCCTGGGGCGGGGTGATGCGGTGGTGCAGTTCACCCGCCCCGACGACAGCCCGCGGCGCGCGTACCTGACCGGCCGCGTGGCGGCCCGGTACAAGGAGGCGGTGACGGCCGCACCCTGGCCGACGTACGGCCGCATGAAGAAGATGCCCGCCTCGGGGGCCGTGTGGCCGCGCGGCGGCCGCTTCACCCGGAACGGGGCGGGCCGATGACGGGCCCGTCCGCCGACCTCGACCAGCAGGTGTTCCACCGGCACCGGAACCTGCTCTTCTCGGTGGCCTACCGCATCCTGGGCACCGCGGCCGACGCGGAGGACGCGGTCCAGGACGCGTGGATCAAGTGGTCGGCCGCCGACCGCTCGCAGGTGGCCGAGCCCAAGGCGTACCTGACGCGGATCGTGTCGAACGTGGCACTGGGACGGCTGCGGTCCGCCCGGTACCAGCGCGAGACCTACGTCGGCCCGTGGCTGCCCGAGCCCATCCTCACCACGGGCGACACCGCCGAGACCGTCCTGGACGCCGAGTCGGTGTCGATGGCCGTGCTCGTCGTACTGGAGACGCTCAGTCCGCTGGAGCGTGCGGTGTTCGTGCTGAAGGAGGTCTTCGACTTCAGCCACGCGGAGATCGCGCAGGCCCTGGAGCGTTCCGAGGCGGCGGTGCGGCAGGCCGCGCACCGGGCCCGCGAGCACGTACGGGCCCGTCGGCCGCGCTTCACCGCCGACCGGTCGCGCCGGCGCGAGGTGACCGAGCGGTTCTTCGCCGCCGCGACGGGCGGGGACGTCAACGCCCTGATGGAGGTGCTGTCCCCGGACGTCACCCTGTGGACCGACGGCGGCGGCAAGGTCCGCCAGGCCATGCGTCCGGTCGTGGGCGCCCCGACGGTGGCCGCCTGGTTCGCCGCCATCGGCACGGTCACCTACCAGGGCATCGCCCCCGCCGACATGAAGGCCGAACTGGTCGAGATCAACGGCGGCCCGGGCGTGGTGTTCAGCGGACCGGACCGCGTGGTCGCCACGGTCACCTTCGACTTCGGCGCCGACGGCCGCATCACCGCCATCCACAACGTCGCCAACCCCGACAAGCTCAGGGCCGTCGCGCAGGGCACCACCCACGGCATCGGCACCCGCTGAGCGGGCGCCGGGCGGGATCCCCGCCCGGCGCCCGGCCCGGCAGGGTGCTCCGGGCCCGGCAGGGCGCTCCGGGCCCGGCAGGGTGCTCCGGGCTCAGGCCAGGGTCACCAGGGCGCGCGACATGCCCAGGACCTTCTGGCCCGCGCTCATCGCCGTCAGGTCCACCCGTACGCGGTTGTCGTCCAGCTTCGCCGCGACCTTGGCCGTGACCTCGATCAGCGCGCCCGCCCCGTCGTTCGGGACGACGACCGGCTTCGTGAAGCGGACCCCGTACTCGACGACCGCACCCGGGTCGCCGACCCAGTCGGTGACCACGCGGATCGCCTCGGCCATCGTGAACATGCCGTGCGCGATCACGTCCGGCAGTCCGACCTCCTTGGCGAACTTCTCGTTCCAGTGGATCGGGTTGAAGTCACCCGAGGCACCCGCGTACCGCACCAGCGTGGCGCGCGTCACCGGGAAGGAGCCCGCCGGCAGCTCCGTGCCGACCTCGACGTCGGCGTACTTGATCTGGGCGGTCATCTCAGGCCTCCTCGGGGGCGCGGGAGACGAGCTTCGTCCACGCCGTCACCACGTGCTCGCCGGTCTCGTCGTGGACCTCGCCGCGGATGTCGATGATGTCGTTGCCGGCCATCGACTTCACGGCCTCGATCGTGGAGGTCACCGACAGCCGGTCACCCGCCCGCACGGGACGCGAGTACGCGAACTTCTGGTCGCCGTGCACGACGCGGCTGTAGTCCAGACCCAGCTGCGGGTCCTCCACGACCTGGCCCGCCGCCGCGAATGTGATCGCGAACACGAAAGTCGGCGGGGCGATCACGTCCAGGTGACCGAACGCCTTGGCGGCATCGGGGTCGGTGTAGACGGGATTCGCGTCTCCCACCGCAACCGCGAATTCGCGGATCTTCTCCCGGCCGACCTCGTACGGATCGGTGGGCGGGTAGCTCCGCCCCACGAAGGACTGGTCGAGCGCCATGGCTCCCTACCTCCTGCTTTGGAAAAACTCGGTCACATGAGGAAAACGATCACAGGCCGGCGATCACGGAAACGACACGAGGCCGTCCCCCAAAGAAGGGGACGACCTCATGACGGTGCCTGTATTTCGAGACTCGCTGGGGTCAGCGGGTCTCGCGGTGCGCGGTGTGCGAGTTGCAGCGCGGGCAGTGCTTCTTCATCTCCATGCGGTCCGGGTTGTTACGCCGGTTCTTCTTGGTGATGTAGTTCCGCTCCTTGCACTCCACGCAGGCCAGCGTGATCTTCGGGCGGACGTCGGTGGCAGCCACGTGAGTGCTCCTTGACGGACTATGGGACGGATGAACGCATAAAAGAGTAGCCGATCGGGAGACCGACCCCGCAATCGGCTACTGTGGGTAGCGGCGACCGGACTTGAACCGGTGACACAGCGATTATGAGCCGCTTGCTCTACCGACTGAGCTACGCCGCTTTGATGTGATCAGCTCCCCACCCGAGGGTGGGGAACCTCTCTCACCAGAGCCCCAATGCGGAATCGAACCGCAGACCTTCTCCTTACCATGGAGACGCTCTACCGACTGAGCTATTGGGGCGAGCGATGAAGACATTACACGGTTGCCCGCCCATCGCCCAAATCCTTTGCGGCGCCTGGCCTCCGAGGGGGCTGCCGGGGCTTTCCCGATCAGGGTTCCGCCCCCACCGAGGCCCATTTCGGGGCAGATTGTGGCCGGGCTCACATTCCCAGCGGCCCCGCTGGGCACTCCGTGCCCGTCACTCCCGCCGGGAGCGGTACCCGCGCCGAGGAAGCATCCGCACCCGGCCGGGGCGCGCACCCGTGCGCCGCGGCGCACGGGCACCACACCGGTACGACTATTGCGCTCTTCCGCGAAGCGGGGAGCCCTGCGCCCTAGGCTCTGAGCACGCTGCGTGATCTTGGGCCGCGGGCCGCGGCCACTCGGCCCAGGAACCGCCCGAGCCACCGCAGGAGCGCGATGTCCGACAGCCAGCCGCAGCAGCCGTCCCCCTTCCCGCCGGGCGGCCGTGGTGAGGGCGGCGGCCACGGGCCCCAGCGCCCGCCCGGCAGCGCGAACGCGCCCTCCGCCGAGTCCACCACCCTCCTGCTCGCCGGAGCCCGCCTCACGGACGGCCGTACGGTCGACGTCCGGCTCGGCGGCGGCCGGATCCAGGCCGTCGGCACCGCGGGCAGCCTGCCCTCCCCCGCGCTCGCCCGGGTCGACCTCACCGGCTACCTGCTGCTGCCCGCCCCCGCCGAGCCGCACGCCCACGGGGACACCGCCCTGACCGCCGACGGCGAGGGGCCCGTCTCGTACGCCCCCGACGAGGTGCAGCGCCGGGCCACCGAGGCGGCGCTGCTCCAGCTCGGGCACGGGGCCACGGCCGTGCGCTCCCACGTCCGGATCGGCGACGTGCACGGCCTGGGCCCCATGGAGGCCGTGCTCCAGGCCCGCCGCTCGCTGCGCGGGCTCACCGACCTGACCACCGTCGCCGTGCCCCGCCTCCTCACGGGCATGGCCGGCGCCGACGGGTTCGCCATGCTGCGGGACGCCGTCAAGATGGGCGCCTCCGTCATCGGCGGCTGCCCGGACCTGGACCCCGACCCGACGGGATTCCTCGAAGCCGTCCTGGAACTCGCCGCCGAGCACGGCTGCCCCGTGGACCTGCACACGGACGGTGACGACCCCGGACGGCTGGCCCGGCTCGCCGCGATGGCCGGCGGACTGCGCCCGGGGGTGACGATCGGCCCCTGCGGGGGCCTGTCACGGCTCCCGCTGGACGTGGCGCACCGGGCCGCCGACCAGCTGGCCGCGGCCGGCGTACGGGTGACCTGCCTGCCCCAGGGCGACTGCGCGGCCCTGGAGCGGCGCGGCCTGCGCACCGCGCCCGTACGGCTGCTGCGCGCCGCCGGGGTCAGGGTCGCGGCCGGCAGCGGGGCGCTGCGGGACGCGGGGAACCCGGTCGGCCGCGGCGACCCGCTGGAGGCCGCCTTCCTGCTGGCCTCCCAGGGCGGACTGCGGGCGCCGGAGGCCTACGCGTCCGTCAGCGGCGCCGCCCGGGAGGCGATGGGCCTGCCGGAGGTCCGGGTGGAGGCCGGGTTCCCGGCAGAGCTGCTGGCCGTACGGGGGGACCGGATCGCGGGCGTGCTGTCCCTGGCGTACAGCCGGATCGTGATCCACCGCGGCCGGGTGGTAGCCCGGACGAGTGCCGTACGGGAGTACTGCGACTCGGCGGTCGCGGTGGCCCTGGACCTGCCCCGGCAGGGCCGTGTGGAGCCCGGGCCCTGAGTGCCGGCCGGTCCCGCGGCGGACACTTTCGCGGGCGGGGGCGCCCGGCTCGTCGTACGGTCGGGGCATGCGCATCGTCATCGCGGGTGGACACGGTCAGATCGCCCTGCGGCTGGAGCAGCTGCTCGCCGCGCGCGGGTACGAGGTCGCGGGCATCATCCGCGACCCGGAGCAGGGCGACGACCTGCGGGAGGCGGGCGCCGAACCGGTGCTCTGCGACCTGGAGTCGGCTTCGGTCGAGCACGTGGCGGGCATTCTGCAGGGCGCGGACGTCGCGGTGTTCGCGGCCGGCGCGGGCCCCGGCAGCGGTGTGGCGCGCAAGGACAGCGTGGACCGGGGCGCGGCGGTGCTGTTCTCGGACGCGGCCGAACGGGCGCGGGTACGGCGCTTCCTGATGGTCTCTTCGATGGGCGCGGACGCGCAGCACGAGGGTGACGACGTCTTCGACTTCTACCTGCGGGCGAAGGGCGAGGCGGACGACCACGTGCGGACGCGGCTGGGCCTGGAGTGGACGGTCCTGCGGCCCGGGTCGCTGACCGACGACCCCGGGAGCGGGCAGGTGCGGCTGGAGGCGCGGACGGGCCGCGGGGCGGTGCCGCGGGACGACGTGGCGGCCGTGCTGGCGGAGCTGATCGAGACCCCGGCGACGGCCGGTCTGACGCTCGAACTGGTCGAGGGATCGACCCCGGTCGAGGTGGCCGTCAAGGCCGTCGCGGGCAACTGAGGCCTCAGAACTCGGCGGTCACCTTGTCGTCGGAGCGTCCGACGGAGTCCTGCTGGTACTGGTCCTCGTAGGCCTGCCGGATCCGTTCGATGCGCGCGCTGCGCTCCTCGGCCTCCTTCTCCGGGTAGAGGAGCACCACCTCGTACGAGGTCTCGCGGATGACCTTGCCTGCGCGCTGCCACTGGCCGCGCCCGTCCAGGAGGGTGAGTCCCTCGGGGAAGGCCGGGGTGATCTCCCGGTCCAGGAAGCCCATGAACTCCTGCTCCGCGACGGGAGCCCGGCCGCCGGGGCGCTCGGTGCCGAAGTAGAGGGTGGTCTCCTGGTAGGGCTGGCCCACGTGGCTGTGCAGGGCAGCGCCGACGAGGGCCGGGATCCCGGCTCCGAGGAGGGCGAGGAGCACGCCGCCGCCGACCCTCCCGCGCGTGTCAGAAATGAAGTTCACGTCCGGAGAACGAACACGCGACGCAGACGATACGGACGGGGCGAGGCCCGTACGAGAAAACCCCCGCCACTGCGCTTCCGCAGTAACGGGGGTCTCACTCGCGTGGCGGCGCCAGGGTTCGAACCTGGGTAGGCTGAGCCGGCAGATTTACAGTCTGCCAACCCTGCCTGCCTCACACTCCGCTGACCTGCGACGTAGGCCCCAAGTTGTTTGGCAGCTGCAACTCCCGTCCACGCTGCGTCCGAGCGCGCTGCGATCAGCCCAGGGCCGAGCCCAGCACGCCACTTTCACGAGCAGTTCCAGCGGATACGCACAAACGCCCCCGGAACCCACTTCGGTCTTGCCACCATGCGGTGAACCACCAACCCGCCCCCGCCATCGGGCGGGCGGAGTCGCAGCCGGAAACGGCGCCGGAGGCAAAATGGACAATGTGATCATTCTTGACACAAATGCCGTGCATGATCTCGATCCGCACGGCAGTCAAGCCGACCTGATCCGGATGCTACGAAAAACAGGTCTCGAAATCACAGTCCCTTGGGTCGTACTCGAAGAGCTAACGGCACACAAGCTCTACGAGTACCAGCGGGCCTTCGGCTTGATGCTCAAACGCCACGAGGAACTTGCGAACCTTGAACCCAACTTGTCTGGCCCGATTCCCGAGTTCAAGGAAGAAGTCTTCGCAGATCACTGGCGCGATCAGTACTCGGATGTCTTCGGGGCAATCCCAACTAACGAATCTGCCCTCAGAGCCGCGGTACTACGAGAAGCCGCATGCATGAGACCCGCAAAGATGGAGAAGAACAATAAGTCCGGTGGGCGCGATGTAGCCGTCTGGTTCTCCATCCTCGACTACATGGAACAAAATCCGAAAACCCAGATTTCCTTTGTCACAAACAACACATCAGATTTCGGCGAGCCGGAAACCTGGCCATTCCCGCTCAACGTGGATTTGGGCGCAAAGTCTAGCAGAATCAAGCAATTCCCAAGCCTTCAGGAGGTTCTTCGCGACCTCACCGAGGAAGTGACCCCAGCAGAGGGCATCACAGACTCGCTCAAGAGTCGCCTGGAAGGCAATACATCTCTGGAAATTGTGGCTCGCGAGGCATGGAGACGGCTTGCTCCACTACGGGGCATGAGGCCGACAAAGAAGATACCCGAAGACGTGCGCTTGGGAGCTAGGCTAAAGTCAATGGGAACCGTGGAGTGTCGGAGCATCGCGGACTCCCTCTGGCATTGGGTCAGGGTGGAGTGGGAGATCTACCTGTACAGCCACCGCATTGACCCCCCTTTCACTGCCACATGGGATACATCAATTCTGTTCCCATCCGATCCCCATAAAGAAATTTCGGTGCTTCGCACTGGCCGTTTCACAGCGGTAGGCCTGGATGAACTCGACACAGGCCTCACGAGGCGCCTCATCGAGGATTCGTTGAGTCTGCTCAGCGAGCCTGTTAATGAAATCGTACCCCTGGAGAATCTCGCGGAAGAAGACCAGCGAGCCAGGTGGCATCTCGTATCGCGCCGTTCAATAAATCCGCATATTTACGAGCGGAAGGTTGTGCAAGCCCTGCGCGAGTTCACCCCAAGAGTGCAGCATGTCGACGGTCCAGGAGACTTCGGGGTAGATGCACTCATCGACGCGCCAGAGGGATCAGTAGCGGTCCACATAAAGGCCGGGGCTCGTAGTTTTACGGGCGAAGACCTCGAACGCGCCGCATTCACTCCCCGCGAAGCTGCAAATGGGGTCCTGATCGTCACGAGCCGAGAGTGGTCTCGACGGATTGAAGTCCTGTTGGATGAGCTGGAAACGGAGACGATGCGTCCGATCGAGCTGGTGCACTGGACAGATGCTATGGATTCCGCGATCTTGAGGCAGGCTCTAACCTCTCTCAGGCGTCGCATGATTTCAGCCTGAGGACGTTTAGCCCTCGCGCGTGCACGATACAGAGTGCCGTCCTCGAAGATTTGGCCATCGTCGAGGACGTCATCTCCGCGCGTTCGGGGAATAGGTCTGCGGGCCTACACGGCTCACCGCCCCCTCCGCTTCACTTTCTTCAATTCAGGCCTTCGCCGGGGCGACCGCCGGAAGCCCCCGGGCTCGCGCCCCAACATCAGACGGGAAGAGAGACAGGCATGACCGAGTCCCCCGAGCTGGCCCCCGATTACCCTGGCTGGTACCAGCCGACAAACGGGGAGAGTGCTCTGAGGATGGGACCGAAGTCGATGAGGGTCTACCAGACGATCCGGTCTTGGATCGAGTCGGGCAAGTACGGCCCCGGCGAGAAACTTCCCTCCGAGCGGACCATGAGCGCTGAGCTGGAGATCGGCCGCACCGCCCTCCGCCAGGTACTCGCACGACTGGCGAACGAGCGGCTCATCAAGGCCTACGACCGGAGCTCGTACCGAGTCGTGGGTGGCGAGACCGTACCCACGCCGGCGGAGCTGGAGCCCTGGACCATCCACGGCAGCAGGACGGTCTACGAGAACCGCTGGGTGAACCTCGACCTCGTCGACGTAGAGCCACCCGGGGTCGAGCGGTTCGAGCACCACGTAGTGCGCCTGCACCACGTGGCGATCACGGCTGTGCTCGATGAGCAACAGCGCGTGCTGATGATGTGGCGCTACCGCTTCGTCCCTCAGCAGTGGGGATGGGAACTCCCCGGCGGGATCGTGGACGAAGGCGAGGATGCGGCGGCCACAGCGGCGCGAGAAACCGAGGAAGAGACTGGTTGGCGTCCAACGAACGTCGAGCACGTCGTGACGTACCAGCCCATGATCGGCATGGTCGATTCGCCGCACGAGATCTTCCTGGCACGGGGCGCGGTGAAGGTAGGCGAACCCACAGACATCGAGGAAGCCGGGCAGATCGCCTGGGTGCCCTTGGCGGACATCCCCCGACTCATGGCCGAGGGGAAGCTCATGGGGTCAGGAACCCTAGTCGCCCTGCTGCACGTCCTCGCATCGCGGGCTACAGCCGCCCCGTAAGTAACTCCACACGCCGGCGGTGCCGCACGGACCCCGTGCGGTTCGCCAGCAGGCGCGCCTGCTGGAGGTTCGAGCGGGCCTCGTCGAACTCGCCGCGGGCAAGGTGGGCCTGTGTCAGGTCGCTGTGCAGTCCTGCCTTAGCGCGGACGAACGTGGGGTCCGTCGTCTGGAGGGACGCGTAGAGGTCACCCATGGCTGAGCTGTCACCCAAGAGCGCCAGCACGTTCCCCCGCCAGCGCGCCAGGTGGTCCGCGTTCAGGAAGATGCTCAGCATGTCGGAGTCACGAGTGTGCGCACCTTCCGGCAGAGCGGCCGCAGCACGGTCCAGCGCATGCCGAGCGTCGTCGTGCATGCCAGCGGCGGCGCAAAGCTCAGCTTCGGCCGCGCTCAGCCAAGCTCGAAGGCGAGGCGATTGCCGCTCCGCGTGGGTGCGCTGCGCGTCGCGGATGAGCTCCACGGCCATCTCGGGTCGGCCGGCATCACCCAGGACGTACGCTTGCTCCCCCATCGCGTGGGCTAAGTACTGCGGCGCGTCAGCGTCCTGCGCGGCTCGCTTCGCCAGCTCGTAGTGCCGCCATGCGCGCTCCACAGAACCTGCGTCCAACGCTTGCCAGGCCGCCAGGGTTGCAGCCCCCGCCAGGGCCGTCGCGATGGGACGGCGCGTCCCTGGCAAGACCGCGAAGGTGAGCGCGTCCTCCATTGCCGTCAGGTGGCCGTTCATCTGGTCCACCAGGCCCGATGCACCCATCTGCCGGTCCATGGTCCGCAGTAGCTCGGTCTGGTCCATGAAGGTGCCCACCATGGAATCGCTGACGCTCCGCGCCGAGTCGATCCGGCTCAGCAGGTCCTCGTAGCCATCAGCTTGTTGGGGGAGTGAACGAGCAGGCTCCCCGCCCAGCTCGACGTCCGTCACCCCGAGCAGCGGCCGAAGGATCACGGCGTACCGCTCCGTGATGGCTCGTCGGCCGTTCTCCCACTCCGACACGTAGGTCTTCAGGCTCGCGCTCGATGCGATGTTCAGCATGTGCTGCCGCGCGTAGCGCTCAATCTCGAAGATGAGCCGCTCCTGCGACCATCCCCGCGCGGTACGAACAGCTCGTAATCCCTTGCCCACGTGCATCGCCTCCGATGGCCGTGCCACCTGGGGAAGACCTAGCCAAATCGCCGCAGGTGGGAGCGGGTTAACACCCTTGAGGTTAACCCCTGTTGGCTACCGGCACCCCCTGTCTCAGCCGTTTCCTGAAGTCACACCGGAACACACCGGCAAGCCCCGAACGAACCAAGGGCTTGCATCTGGTGCGCACCAGATGCAATGCTTCTGGTGCGCACCAGATGGCCCGAATGGGCTCAGCTTCGGTGTGCATGCACGATCAGGAGCCCCGCGTTGGACGGGGGGAGGGATACCGGACAGCCGTCCGCCGCGAGGTGGTCGGTCCCTTGTCAGTCCGGATGGCAGGTCTCTGCCTACCACGGGGATTGCGGGCTGTTCCTGACCGGCAGTCCGTCCCCGAAAGAGACATCGAACGATCTACCGCCGCAGCCTTGTGCTGCGGTCGGCTGCCTCCTCCGCCTGTCCGCCGCTTCGGCGTTGTACGGGCGGGGTTGCAGGGAGCCGAGTACATCCGCTCCACCCGCAACACAGTGCAGCCCCCGGCGCTCGAACGCCGGGGGCTGCTGAGTCCCGTTCCTCTACAGAAGGAGCAAGACCCATGAAGTCCATCGCTGCACTTCAAAACGTTGTTACGCCGTGGTCCGACGGTCTGGAGCCGTCGGACGCGGAGCTGGACGCGATTGAGTTCGAGCTGCCGCTGATCCTGGCGGAGGTCGATCTCCTGGACGCGGAGATCACCGTGCTGGACCGTACGCCGTCGGTGTTGGACGAGCGGCGGATCCGCCGGGCCCGCCGTAAGGTCCTCACCGCCCGCCGGTCGCTGACCAACCGGGCCATCGCCGCGAGCCTGCCGGGCGGTGCCGCATGACGCACCCCCTCCTGGCAGACTTGCGGGGCCCGTTTGAGGTCCTGGCCCTGTTCGCGATCGAGTACCCGCACCTGTCCGCGCCGTGCGTGAACATCACCACGGTCTACCCCGACCGCCTGGAGCTCGCTTTCCACAACGACGTGCCGGGCTTCGAAGCCTGGTGCGCGGCCCTGGACATCAGCCCCGGACGCGTTCACCACAGCGTTCAGAGCGATCACCGGACCGCGGTGCGGAAGGTGGAGCTGGACTACGTCGGCGCCCGCCTGCGGCTCATCTCCTACGCCCCGCTCTCCCTGCCGCACGGCGGGCGTTCACGGGCGGAGGCGGCATCGTGAACATGGCTGCGGTGCGTTCATCCGAGCGTGCTCTGTCGGTCGGGACGTGGCTGATCGTGGGCGGGGCGGTGCTCTACTCCGTCCTGACCGTGACCCCGCTGATGGCCGCCCACACCCCGTCCGCGTGGCGGTGGACCGCCCCGATCCTCCCGCTCGTCGTGGACGCCGCGGTTGTGATCGTGGTCCGTCTCGACTCTGTTCTCGCCCGGTTGGGCGGGCAGGGCGGGCCGTGGCCGGTCGCCCTGCGGTGGATGACCGGCGCCATGACCCTGGCCCTGAACATCGGCGCATCCGCCCTGGCCAAAGACCCCGTGGGCGTCGCCATCCACTCCGTGGCGCCGCTCCTGCTGATCGTCACGGCGGAGGCAGGTCTCGCCTACCGGCGGGCCATTGCCGCGGCCGTGAAGGCGCTGGAGGAGGAGCGGGAAGCCCGCCGCCAGGCTGCCGCCAAGGCCATGGACGAGCGGGAGGCCAACCGGCAGCGCGAGGCCCGTGAACAGCGCGAGCACGCGGCGGCCCTCGCCCGTGAACAACGTGAACACGAAGCCCGCCTCGCCCGCGAGGAAGCCGAGCGCCAGGACCGGGCCCGCCGCGAAGAGGCGGCCCGGGCGGAAGCTGCCGCGGCAGAGGAGCGGGCGGAGCGTGAACGCCGTGAACGCGAGCGTGAACAGCAGCAGGCCGAGCGTGAACAGCTTGAACACCAGGCTGCGGAGCGGCGGGAGAAGGAGCGCCGGGACCGAGTCGAGCGTGAACGCGAACAGCAGGCTCGTGAACACGAGCAGGCCGAGCGTGAACGCGCGGCATTGCTGGCCGCAGGTCCGCCGGCCGAGAGGCTCAGCGAGGACCAGGCCCGGCAGGTCGTGCAGGCCGCGTTCGCGGCCCGTCTTCCGGTGCGCTCGGCGGTGGAGCTGACCGGCTGGTCGAACGGCTGGGTCCAGTCCCGCTACACGGAACTCCGCGCACTCACCACGTCCGGCCCCCGCCCGGTTCTGGAAGGAGCCACGTCGTGAAGCTCTCCCCGAACACCAGCCCCGCCGAGCCGGACAGCCTGCTGATCCGGATGCACAACCAGCTCGGCGCCACCGTCGACGTCACGGGCACCGAGGACCGGGCACGCTGGGCCTGCCACGGATGCGGCGAGACCCGCTCCGACTACCCGCTCTACATAACCCGCGTGGACGCCAACGACCACGCCGCCAGTTGCCGGGCCGCTTACCACCGCACCCGCTGATGGGCACCCTGCCCGTCTATTCGTGGAGGCTCGCCCCTGACGGGCTCGCCACCCGCCGACAGCTCCGCGCCCTCGGCCTGCGGCCCGGTGGCCAGGACGTCGCCGCGCAGGTCGAGCGGCCCCGCCGGCGGCGCGGGCCGCTGGTGGCCTACCTGTACCGGATCGACCGGGCCCGGCCCGTCCGGCCCATGACTGAGCGGCGGGCCGTGGCCCTGGCGAAGGCCAACGCGGCCCGCCGCTGGTGCTCTACCTGTCGGCGTGATGCCGGGTACGTGATCCCGGCCTCGCTCGGCATGTGCACCCCGTGCGCCTACCCCGAACCCGATGACCGCGTCTGACCTGCACCGTCCAAGCACTGGAAGGAGGGAACCACCATGTCCGGAATCGACTGGGACGAGGAGTTCACCCGCATGAACACCGAAGCCCCGGAGAAACCCAGCACGTCGTCCAAGTTCTCCGCCACGATCGGCAAGCTCGGCGGGGTCCGCCGCAACACCGCCGCCCTCGCCGTCTGCGGCACCATCGCCGTCCTCGCGGTGTGCGGGACGGTCGTGGCCGTCACCAGCATGCAGGGCGAACAGGCCGCCCAGGACCGGGCGCGGGCCAAGGAGAACGCCGCGAATGCGCTGGTGGAGGCGGAGGCCGACAAGCAGCGCGCGCAGACCGCCGAAGCCGCGGCCAAGACCCTGTACGAGCGGGAGATGACCGTCTACCAGGAGTGCATGAAGGTCAGGGCTGCGGCGGTGGCCAAGGCCGCCTCGTACGAGGTGTCGAAGATCCCCGCGTGCGCTGCCCCGACCAGCCTGAGCGCCGCCGCCCCCGGGAAGCAGGAGCCCTCCGGCGACGGCGCGGGCGGCATCACGTCCAGCCCGTGGCTGTGGGTGGCGCTCGTCGGCGGCGGTGGCCTGATCGCCTACAAGAAGCTCTCCGTGCCCTCCGGTTCGGGTGCGGTCGTCTCCGCGAACGACAAGGGATTCATCTTCGAGAAGGGTGCCTGAAATGACGCTCCAGTTCTTCGCCCTGGCCCTGTTCTGCTGGGCCCTGTTCTTCACCTTCAAGAAGACCAAGGGAAAGCAGATGGCGATCTGCCTGATGCTGATCGTCTCCGGGATCTTCCTGCCCTACACGCCGTTCAGTGACGAGATCCGCAGCACCCTCGAATCCGTCTTCAACACCGCGAACAGCACCGTCAGCAACATCGGCACGTCACGCTGAGCGATCAGCCATGCCGGTTACTGGTTACCGGTTACAGCTCACAGACACCCCTTCGAACCGCCCTGTGCGGCCCGAACCGGCGCCCGCAGGGGCTGTAACCGGTAACCGGTAACCCTCGACAACTACACAGTGTCACGTAGGGAGGCTCGTGGAAATCCTCGTTCTCCTCGCCATCTCCTACCTCGTCGGCGTCAACAACACCCACGACACCTACGAGAAGGCGGGCATGAAGAAGCCCCCGCCCAAACCGAAATCCAATTGGTCGCCGACCAGGGCACCGGACACCTTCCGGAACGGCGCCTACAACGCGGCGGCGAAAGCGCATTACGGGCTGCTGGCGGGCGCCCACTTTGCCGGGGGCCTGCGCGATGGATGGCGGTCCGCCTACATGAAGAAGCCGGTCACCAAACCTTCCGGTTCGCCGTCCTCGGCAGCCCCGGCGGGGCCATCGGCGCCCGCCACTGGGGCGACCGTGCCGCCCCAGCCCACCGTGCCCCCGAAGCCGACTGTGCCGCCGAAGCCCACGGATCCGCCGACGCCGCCGACTGCGGCGCCCTCGACCTCGCCGTCGGCCACGACGATTCCGGCGCCGGGCACGGTGCCTGTGCCGCCCACGATCAAACTGCCCGAGCAGATTCGGAAGGACCCCGCGATGCAGCCCAATCCGCCCGTTCCGCACACCGCGACCGTGGACGCCAACGGCGTCCACGTCACCACCGCCGCCGGCAAGACCCGCACCTACAGCGGCGGGGAGGTCATCACCCTCACCCAGGTCATCGACCTCGCCGAAGGCGCGGCCAACCTGTGCCAGGCGAGCACCGACACCTGCCTGGAACTCGTCGACGAGTCCACGCAGCTTGCCGCGGACTGTGACGTGCTGATCGCCGAGATCACCGAGAAGGGCGTCGGCGCGAACCTGATCGGCAAGTGCGAGCACCTCAAGGAGCAGCTCGACCTTCAGGCCGCCGCCGCAAAGAAGCTCCACGACCAGATCCAGGGCGGCGAAGAGGCCTGCCGCACCGCGTCCGCGAACGCGGAGGTACGCCACGGCCCGATCTTCCGCGCCGTCGCCGACTCGCCGCTGACCAAGCCCGCCGAACGCGACTTCTACAACGCCCGATAGACGAGGAGCCCGGATGTCTGCCACCGAATCGTTGAAGGACGCCGTCACCTACGCGGCCCTGCGCACCAAGCTCGCCTGGCTCACCCACCAGGTCCACTCCCACGCCGACACCGTCACCCAGCTCACCACCGAGGTCGATGAGACCGCGGAGCAGATGCAGGACGCCGCCGAGACGATGAAGGCGCTGGCCGTGGACGCGGCCACCACCGCCGAGTTCGCCGACGCCTCCCTGACCATGACCGGCGCCAAGGACGCCGCCAGCGCCTACACCGCGGCGGCGGACAGTGCGGCCGCGGCCGCCGACGACGCCAAGACCACCACCGAGTCCGAGCACGGCGGCATCGCGGACGCGGTGGACACCTCCCCGGTCGAGATGGCCGAAGCCGCGTTCTACGCCGAGCAGTAGGAAGGAGCCGGACTGATGGGGCCGACCCGAGCACAGTTCATCCAGTACGCGCCCGCTGCACTCGCGCTGGCATCGGTGACCGCCGGCCCCTGGTCCGCCCTCGCCGCGGCAGCGGCCGGAGCGGGGGCGTGGGCCGCAGGGGTCTCCGCTCCGGCCCTGCGCTCCCTGATCGCCTGCGGGATCACCGCCGGCGGATGCGGCATCGCCGCGCACCAGATCCTCACCACCGGCATGAACCCGCTCTTCGCTCTCGGCCTGGCCGTGCCGGCCGGAGCGGCAGCCCTCGCGCATCACCGCAACACCGGCGCCGGGCTCCCCGTCCTCCCTGTCACGACGGCGGAGGGGCAGAGTTCGCAGGCGCAGGTCATCACGGCGTGGTGGACGGAGTTCATCTGCGGCCCGACCCAGACCGAGGGCCGCAAGCTCATCCAGCCCGGGGCCGTCCTCGCGCACCTGGCTCTCGACGTCGGGGACGAGCACGTGTCGTTCTCCGGAGTCATCACGGTGGCCCAGGGCCAGCAGGTCAGGGTGAAAGCGGCGGACATCGCCTCCGTCTACCGGGTCCCCGTCTCGCAGGTGGAGATGGGCGATCCCAAGCACTACGCGCCGAACGCACTCCCGGTCACGGTCCACCTCAGGAAGGCGCCGGAACTGCCGGAGCAGCCGGGAATCTCGGCGGGTGATCCGTCTACGCCGGAGGAGCTGTGGGCCGCCCATGTGGCCGTCCCGGACGGCGCGATGCCCGGGACCACCCTGACCCTGACCCGCTACGACGGCCCCCTGGACTGGGAGGGGATCGCCACGCGGGAGCGGAAGGCCATCGGGACCGTCAACATCCAGGACCTCGCGGGCAACCTCGACCTGTCGTCCATCCAGATCGCCCTGGCGCCTACGGACAAGCCCTCGCAGATGGGGGTGCGCGTGATGAAGGAGCACGCGCTGATGCACGGCACGATGCTCTCCGCCGTCGTCGATGAATTGGCCATGGACTCGCGCGGGTATGTCCGCCTGGGCACGTACATCGACACCCACGCCGCCCTCGTGCCCCTGGCTCAGCCCGGGTCCGGGGCCCGTCATCTGTACCTGGTCGGCGGATCCCGCTCCGGGAAGTCTGGAGTGCTGGAACAGATTCTGCTCTCCGCCCACCGATCCCGGATTGCGGTGATCCTGTCCTCCCCGCAGGCCGGCACCATCGCCGGAGCGGGCCTGACCGCGTACTGCGGGGACGGCCTGGACGACGCGATGGGCGCCCTGCGGCTGGCCTACGCCCTGATGCTCGACCGCGAAGCCCGCTACCGCTCCCCGTCCTTCCCCTTCACCGATCCGTTGGTCCTGACCGTCATCGATGAAGCGCACATGCTGCTGTCGGTCTCCTCGCAGTATCACGCGGAGGCGAAGGCGATCGTGGAGCAGATGACTCGCCGGTCCCTCAAGCGGGGCATCGGGGTGGTCCTGGCCACCCAGACGCCGCTGGCCGAAGACCTCGGGAACTCCTCGATCATCCGCTCGCAGCTCCTGATCGGCGGCGGCGCGGTGTTCCTGCGCTGTGCCAAAGGCCAGGGCTCCCTCGTCGGCGCGAACGCGGTCGAAGGCGCGGAGGGCATCGACCTGTCGATGATCCCCTCGTCATGGCCCGGCCAGTACGCCAAGGTCGCCGACCGCGACATGAGCGGCCTGGACACCGAGGCCGCCGCTAACCCCGAGGACGGCACCTTCGGCCTCGGCTACCTCCTCACCCCCGGATCGCAAGCCGTCCAGTTCCGCTCCCTGCACCTCGACATCCCGCCCGCCTCCCTCGCCGGAGGCCAGCCTCCCGTGTCCGTGGAGGACTGCCAGGCCTGGCAGCACCGGGAGGCGATCACGCGCACGCCGGTGGTCGATCAGCGGGGCAGGAACCTGATCGGCAGCCTCACCGATCTCCTCACCAAGACCGAGCAGGGCCCAGCCGCACTGCCCCAGCAGCGGGCCCAGACCGCCCCCGCCAACCCGGCACCTGCTTCGGACGGACAGGAGCTGATCAAGCCGAGAATCCTCGAACTCCTGCGGGAGGGATCCATCCCCATGACCGTCGAGATCATCGCCCGAAAGCTGGGCACGTCCGCGAACAAGATCAAGCCGCGCCTGTCCGAGCTGAAGAAGCGGGGCGAGGTCACCAACGAGAACGGCCTGTGGAGGGCTGCATGAACCGCACTGAAACCCAGTTCACCCCCATCGACCCCGACCTGTACGCGAAGGCGTTCCAGCTCCTCGACCCCGCCCCGGAACCGGTCGCCCCCGCTGCCCCGGCCGCGCCCTCGCCGGTAGCCGTGATCCTCGCCGCAGGGCCGGTGCACCGGCCGGGACGGGTGGAGAAGACCCTCACCGACGCGCTCGCCTTCCTCGACACCCACGGCTGGGCCAAGGGCCGCCTGATCCACCCCGAGGGCGCCCGCTGCTCCATCGGCGCCCTGCGCGCCGCCGCCGGCGCCCGCAACTCGGCCTACCGCGACGCCGGGAAGCTCCTCCTGGACGAGGCATGCCGCCAGCACGGCAGCCACTGGAAGGCGATCCCGGCCTGGAACGACGCCCACACCGGCCCGCAGGTCCGCAGCGTCTGGGAGGCCGCCATCCAGCGCGCCCACCAGGCGAACATCTGAGGCCGGAGCCGCCCGTGTCGTTCTCGTTCACCAACCCCAGACCGGACCACGGTCGCGACGGCCGCTCGTTCTCCTTCACCGCACCCGCGGAGGTCGAGGAGAAGCTCCAGACGATCGAAGACCTGGCCCACGAAATCCTCCGCCTCATCGCCGAAGTACGCAGACAGACCGACAGCTGAGCGCCCCACCCACCCAGACAGCGAGGGCGGCCCCCTCTCACCACAGACCGGGCCGCCCTCACCCATGTCCAGCCCGGCCACGAACACCCTCAACCGCCGAAAGGCCACCGCGTGAACCAGCCCCTGCCCGAGCGCATCACCGACGCCCTCGCGCTCCTCACCGGCATGCGCACCGTGCGCTGCCCGGACCCCGGATGCCGGGTCAGCATCCGCTACCGCCACGTCGCCCCCGACGAGGCCAAGCGGCTCACCGACCTCGCCACCGACCACACCCGCCACTGAACACACGAGGGCGGCCCCCTCTCACGCCAATGAAGCGGGGCCGCCCTCGTCAACCAGCACATCCAACTGAACTGGAGGACTCCAGCATGACCCACACCGCCGACATCCGGCGAGACCCCAACGACCGGGGCAACGCCGTATGAGCGCCAACCTGTTAGCCGCAGCTCTCACGGCCGCCGCGCGAAGCTGGCCGGTGTTCCCGCTCCGTCCCGGGGACAAGCGGCCCGCGGGGCACTCCGAAGAGCACTGCCCCACCACCGGCCGATGCGTGGGCGGACATCTGACCCCCGAGCAGCGGGCTACGACCGACCGCGCCCGGATCGCCGACTGCTGGACGCACAAGCCGTACAACGTCGGTCTGGCCACCGGCCCCGCCGGGCTCCTCGTCATCGACCTTGACCTCCCCAAGC
The DNA here is from genome assembly GCF_042896985.1 of Streptomyces sp. NPDC001194. Lineage (NCBI taxonomy): Bacteria > Bacillati > Actinomycetota > Actinomycetes > Kitasatosporales > Streptomycetaceae > Streptomyces > Streptomyces sp. NPDC001194. The sequence continues at coordinate 763,686 of NZ_JBIAXU010000001.1, forward strand.
CCGCCGACAAGCCGCCGACCGGCCAGTGGGCGGGGTTCCGGGACGGGATCGAGGTGTTTGCCGCCGTCTGCGAGCGGGCGGGACACCCTGTACCCACCGGCACGTACACGGTGCGGACCGGGCGCGGCGGGCTGCACCTGTACTTCACCGCCCCTGAGGGAAAGCGGCTGCGTGGGAGCGCAGGGCGCCTGGGGTGGAAGGTCGACACGCGAGCCTGGGGCGGGTACGTGGTGGCCCCCGGAAGCGTGGTCCACCGCCGGCCGTACGAGGTCATCAACGCGGTGGACCCGGTCCCCCTCCCCACGTGGCTTTCTGACCTCCTCACCCCGCCGCCCGCACCCGCCCCCCTGTCCGTGACCACGGTGCGCGCCCGCATCGGGCGCAAGGACCGGTACGTGAGTGCCGCCGTGGATGGGGAGCTGGCCAAGCTGGCCGCCGCCCCCGACGGCGAGCACAACCTCACCCTCTACAAGGCCGCGTACGCCCTCGGGCGCCTCGTCGCCGCCGGAGCCGTCTCGGAGCAGGAAGTCACCGACAAGCTCACCACCGCCGCCCACGCCAAGGGCCTGGCAGCGTCCCGGACGGCGTCCACCATCCGCGACGGCATCCGCCGCAGCACCCGCAACGCCCTGGCAGGTACCCGATGACCCCACACCACACCAGCCCCGCCGAACCGGCCCCCGCCCCGGACGGCGGTGGGGCGCCGAAGGTCGTCGCCGAAGGCGTCCCTTCATCTGTTCTCCCTGACCCGCTCGCCGACGACGGACGCCGGCCGGTGGCCTGGCTCCACATCGTCGCCCCGCCCTCCTACGGCGCCAGCCCGAGCGTGCGCTCCTGGTGCTCGTGCGGCCGGGACATCTTCGCGGCCGGACAGGCCCGGGCCCTCGCGCTGATCGCAGACCACGAACAGCACCGCATCACTTGCCCCCGTCTCACCCCGCGAAGGGAAGCCGCATGACCACGCACGACCCTGAGCTGTGGGAAGGGTTCGACCAGTTGACCCCGGAGGACTTCGGCGGGCCCGGGTGGGACGAGCCCGTCCCCCTCAACCCGCGCGGGCCGCTCCCGGCCTTCCCCGTGGACGCCCTGCCCGACTGGCTCGCCGCCATGACAGCCGGGGTCGCGGAGGAGACGCAGACGCCCGTCGACCTCGCCGGATGTCTCGCTCTCGCCGTCATCGGCACCGCCGCCGGCGGACGCCTCACCGTGACCGTGCGCGGGCAGTGGAGCGAACCCGTCAACCTCTACACCGCCGTCGCTCTCCCGCCCGGCAACCGCAAGAGCGCCGTGTTCGGCCTCATGACCAAACCCCTCCTCGCCGCCGAGAAAGCCCTCATCGAACTCACCGCGCCCCAGCGGACCGAGGCCGCAGCCTCCGCCCGCATCGCGAAGGCAGCCGCTGAAAGGGCCGAAAAGCTGGCCGCCAATGCCGATGCCGAGAAGCTGGCCGGGCTGACCGCCCAGGCCATCTCCCTCACCGAGGCTGCCGAGCGTGCTGTCGTCCCGGTCGAGCCGCAGCTCGTCGCGGACGACATCACGGCGGAAAGCCTGACCACGCTCCTCGCCCAGCAGGACGGGCGGATCTCGATCCTGTCGCCGGAGGGCGAGATCTTCGAGATCATCGCCGGACGGTACTCCGGCGTCCCGAACATGGGGATCTTCCTGAAGGGCCACGCAGGCGACATGGCCCGCGTCAACCGCCAGGCCAGAGACCCCCAGTACATCGAGAACCCCGCCATCACCATGGGCCTGGCCATCCAGCCCGAGGTCCTGGACGCCATCGGGCAGATCAAGGGCGCCGACGGGCGTGGTCTGCTCGCCCGGTTCCTCTACTCCAAGCCCGAATCCCTCGTCGGCTACCGCAACCTCACCCCCGAACTCCTCAACCCCGACACCGCCGACACCTACGCTCGCAAGCTCGGGAGCCTGGCCCTGACCCTCGCGGCCTGGACCGAGCCCGCCGAACTCACCCTCACTCCCGAGGCGGACGCCGTCCTCCTCTCCTACCAGCGCGTCACCGAATCCCGCCTGCGCAAGGACGGGAGCCTCGCGCCCATCGTGAACTGGGCCAGCAAGCGCGACGGCGCCGTCGCCCGCATCGCAGGCCTCCTCCACCTCGCCGCCCACCCCGAGGACGCCTGGACCCGGCCCATCACCGCCGCAACGCTGGCGGCCGCGACGCGCCTCGGGGACTACTTCACCGCCCACGCCCTCGACGTCTTCAACGCCATGAAGGCCGACCCCGCCCAGGAAGCCGCCCACACCGTCCTGACCCACCTCGCCGAGACCCGCACCGCCGCCTTCACCAAACGCGACCTCTTCCGGGCCATGCCCCGCAGCGAATTCGCCGCCATGGGCGACCTCGACCCCGCCCTGGACCTCCTGGAGGAACACGGCTGGGTCCGCCAGCAGCCCCCGCCGCCCCGCACCACACGCGGCGGCCGGCCGCCCTCCCCCCGCTACGAGACCCACCCCCGCATCACCCCCGCCGCCTGAAAACCCCCGAAACCTCTGACAGAACTGACAGAACCTCCCGACTAGCCGCCTGATCTGCACAAACGAGCACTTTCGGAGCTCTGACAAAACCTCCGAAAACTCTGACAGAACTCAAAAAACCTCGCCGCGGGGGCGAGCCGTCCGGTCTGACAGAACTGAGGTTTTCGAGGTTCTGTCAGAGTTTTTTGAGGTTTTGTCACGCGGCCTGAACCGGGCAAAACCCCAGGTCAGGGACTAGATGGCGAGGTTCTGTCAGTTCTGTCAGTACTTTCCGGGGTTTCCGAGGCAGACGTCGCCTCCTGAGAGGCATCCGTACCGCAGTCCATCGATACCAATGAGGAGTTGGACCTTGGCTACGTCTCGACACCGGCGACCGCCGGTCGACGAATGGCTGCCCCTGACCGAAGTACTAGACGAACTCGGCATCACCCGAGCCACCTGGTACCGGTGGCGAAACCGCGGGTACGGCCCAGAGGCACGCCGCCTTCCCAACGGCCATCTGAGGGTTCGCCGCAGTGCTCTGGACGCCTTCAATAACAGTCTGGAGGCCGCGTGACCGACTGGAGCTACACGGTCAAGCTGTGGGCCATCCGTAAGCGGCCCTACCGCAAGCCGTACCAACTCCGTTGGCAGGTAGGGATTCGGCCGCACTCCGAGTCGTTCCTGACCCTCGGTCTCGCGGAGAGTCGGCGTGCGCAGCTGATCACCGCCGCGCGCGCCGGAGAGCCCTTCGACGTCGATAGCGGGCTCCCCCGGTCGCTGATCCAGCGGGAGAAGGACATCCCTTGGTACCAGCACGCCCGGAACTACATCGAGCTGAAGTGGGACCCCTCCCCCGCTACTACGCGGAAGACGCTGGCCGAGGCAATGGCCACGGTCACCATGGCCTTGGTGAAGGACACGAAGGGCATGGCTGACACGGCCGTCGCACGGCGAGTGCTCTACAGCTGGGCGTTCAATGTGCGCCGGTGGGACGAGGAGCAGCCGGACGAAGTGAAGTCCGTACTGGCATGGTTCGAGCGGAAGTCCCTTCCGGTGTCGGCGCTCTCCGAGCGGATGGTTGCCCGGAAGGCGCTGAATGCCTGCACCAAGAGGCTGGACGGGAAGATGTCCGCAGGGACCGTCATCACCCGGAAGCGGGCCATCTTCCACCAGGCGCTCGAGTACGCCGTGGACGCGGAGTTGCTCTCGGAGAACCCTCTCCATTCCCTCCAGTGGTCCGCTCCCGAGAAGGTCGACGATGAACTGGACCGCGCGTGCGTGCCCGGTCCGGAGCTCGCCGAGCAGCTACTGACTGGGGTGCGATCACAGGGGCCGCGGGGGCGGCACCTGGAGGCCTTCTTCGCCTGCATCCTCTACGCCGCCGCGCGCCCCGGGGAAACGGTCGGACTGCGGGCCACGGACTTCCACTTGCCCCGGCGGGGGTGGGGGACGGTGTGGCTGCGGGAAAGCCGGCCGCGTGCCGGCCGGTCGTGGACGGACTCGGGCGAGGCCCACGATCGGAAGGGGCTCAAGCACCGGCCGCGCAGCGCCGTACGGCAGGTCCCGATCCCGCCTCAGCTCGTGTCGCTGCTGCGGTGGCACATCACGGTCCACGGCATCGCGCCGGACGGCCGGCTCTTCCGTACGGCTCGCGGCGGCATGGTGCAGGAGAGCGGGTACGGGGAGGTCTGGGCAGAGGCAAGGTCCAGGGTTCTCAGCCCGAAGGATCAGGCCTCCAAGCTCGCGAAGCGACCCTATGACCTTCGCCACACAGCGGTGTCAACGTGGCTGAGCGCGGGAGTGGAACCGCAGATCGTCGCCGAGCGGGCTGGCCACAGCCTGGCGGTGCTCTTCCGTGTGTACGCCAAGTTCCTGAAGGACGGGGAGGAGGCGGCGAACGCCAAGATCTCCGCGCGTTTGGACCGCAGCTAGCCACACGGGCAAACCGCAGGTCAGATCCCGGATTCCCGTCCACGCTCCGTCCACAGACGCTGGTAGAGAGCGTGCGTCAACGAGACACAGTGAGACAGTCGACTGTCCGTGTTCGAAAACGAAAGAACCCCCGTTCGCTGCGTTTCCGCAGATGAACGGGGGTTCCACTCGCGTGGCGGCGCCAGGGTTCGAACCTGGGTAGGCTGAGCCGGCAGATTTACAGTCTGCTCCCTTTGGCCACTCGGGCACACCGCCATGATCGCTGCCATTTTTCCGCCTCTCGGCGGTGCTCCCTGGCAACGACGTAAACGATACCTGATGCCCGGGGGTGCTTCGCCACCGGATTGATCAGCACCCGGGGCGGGTGCGGTGGCTAGGCTTTGCCGAGCGGTCCGGGCATGTCCGGCCGCGCCCTCCGGGGCAATGACAGCCGACTTCAAGGAGCCACAGCACATGGCCGACTCCAGTTTCGACATCGTCTCGAAGGTCGAGCGGCAGGAGGTCGACAACGCCCTCAACCAGGCCGCCAAGGAACTCTCGCAGCGCTACGACTTCAAGGGCACCGGCGCCACCATCGCCTGGTCCGGCGAGAAGATCCTGATGGAGGCGAACTCCGAGGAGCGCGTCAAGGCCGTCCTCGACGTGTTCGAGACCAAGCTGGTCAAGCGCGGCATCTCGCTGAAGGCGCTCGACGCCGGCGAGCCGCAGCTGTCCGGCAAGGAGTACAAGATCTTCGCCTCGATCGAGGAGGGCATCTCCCAGGAGAACGCCAAGAAGGTCGCGAAGATCATCCGGGACGAGGGTCCCAAGGGCGTCAAGGCCCAGGTCCAGGGCGAGGAGCTGCGCGTCAGCTCCAAGAGCCGTGACGACCTGCAGGCCATCCAGGCCCTCCTCAAGGGCAAGGACCTCGACTTCGCGATCCAGTTCGTGAACTACCGCTGATCGCGGTCCCCTCTGCCCTCCGGCGGCCCGGCGGTCCTTCCCGGACCGCCGGGCCGCGGCGCTTTCCGGGGGCGGCGGCCGTCCTCGGGGGCGTACGGATCATGTGCCCGGCGTACGCGGCGCGTGCGCCTCACCGGCCCCCAATGAGCACTTGGGCAACCCCGTGCGCACCCGCCAACCTGGCGGTATTCATCGCCGCGGGACAGGGGAGGGTCACGGATGCCCGGAGTCGGAACGTTTCGCGAAGACTTCGGGGCGTCGGTCGTCGTCGCGCTCGTCGCGCTGCCGCTCTGCGTGGGGGTGGCCGTCGCCTCCGGCGTGCCCGCGGAGCTGGGGATCGTGACCGGCGTGGTGGGCGGGCTGGTCACCGGGTGGTTCCGGGGGAGCTCGCTCCAGGTGAGCGGGCCGGCCGCCGGGCTCACGGTGCTGGTCTACGAGGCGGTGCACACGCACGGGGCCCGCGCGCTCGGGGTCCTGGTGCTGGCCGCCGGGGTGCTGCAGCTGTGCATGGGGGCGCTGCGGCTCGGACGGTGGTTCCGGGCGATCTCCGTCGCCGTCGTGCACGGGATGCTCGCCGGGATCGGGCTCGTGCTGATCGCGGGGCAGCTGTACGCCCTGGGCGGCGTACCGGCTCCCGGCGCGACCCTGGAGAAGCTCGCCGCGGTGCCGGCGCTCGCCGCGGAGGCCGACTGGGCCGCCGTGGCACTGGGGGCCGGGACCATCGCCGTCCTCGTGGCCTGGCGCCGGATGCCGGACCGGCTGCGGCTCGTACCGGGCGCGCTGGTCGGGGTGGCGGCCGCCACCGCCGTGTCGGTGATGCTGCGGCTGCCCGTCGAGAAGGTGACCGTGACGGGCGTCCTGGGGGCCGTCGCCCCGCCCCGCTGGGCCGACTTCGGGATGCTGGCCTCCGCCGGGGCGCTCGGCACCGTGATCGCCCTGGCGCTGATCGCCTCCGCCGAGACGCTGTTCAGCGCGGCCGCCGTCGACCGGATGCACGACGGGCCGCGGACCCACTACGACCGTGAGCTCGTGGCGCAGGGCGTCGGAAACACCGTCTGCGGACTGCTCGGCGCGCTGCCGATGACCGCGGTGATCGTGCGCAGCGCGGCCAACGTGGAGGCCGGGGCCCGCACCCGGGCCGCACGGATCATGCACGGCTGCTGGCTGCTGCTGTTCGCCGTCGCACTCCCCCAGCTGCTCCGGATCGTCCCGCTCGCCGCGCTGGCCGGGGTGCTGCTGCACGCCGGATGGAAACTGCTGCCGGCCCGGGCCGTCGCCGGCCTGTGGCGCTCGCACCGGGGCGAGGCGGTGGTGCTGGTGACGACGGCCGGGGCCGTCGTGGCCACGAACCTCTTCGAGGGCGTGCTGATCGGGCTGGGGCTCGCGGTGGTCAAGGCGGCCTGGGAGACCTCCCACGTGCACATCGAGGAGGTGTGGGAGGGCGGGGAGCTGCACGTCCAGGTCATGGGGAGCGCCAGCTTCCTTCGGCTGCCGAAGCTGCTCGACGAGCTGGACGCGCTGCCGGCCGGGCACCCCGTGCGCCTCGACCTGAGCGGGCTGCGCCACCTGGACCACGCCTGCCTGACGGCCCTGCACGGCTGGGAACAGAACCGGACGCCACTGACCGGCAGGGAGGGCGTCATCTAGGGCGGTTACCCTCCGGCCCGTGGACAACGAGCTGAAGCGCACACTGGGGGTCTTCGACGCCGTCGTCGTCGGGCTCGGCGCCATGGTCGGAGCGGGCATCTTCGCCGCGCTGGCCCCGGCGGCGGGCGCGGCGGGGCCCGCGGGGGGCGCGCTCCTCGCGGCCTTGGCGGTGGCGGCCCTGATCGCCTACTGCAACGCGCACTCCTCGGCGCGGCTGGCCGCCCGTTATCCGGCTTCCGGCGGGACCTACGTGTACGGGCGGGAGCGGCTCGGCCCGTTCTGGGGACATCTGGCCGGCTGGGGCTTCGTCATCGGCAAGACCGCCTCGTGCGCGGCGATGGCGCTCACCGTGGGGGCGTACGTCTGGCCCGGGCGGCAGCACGCCGTGGCCGTCGCCGCGGTGGTGGCGCTGACCGCCGCGGGCTACGGCGGCGTCCGGAAGTCGGCCCGGATCGCCCGGGTGATCGTGGCGGTGGTGCTGGCCGTGCTGGCCGCGGTCGTGGTGGGGTGCCTGACCTCCGGCGGGGCGGACGCCGGACGGCTCGGCGGCCTGGGCGGCGGCGGAGCCGGCGGGCTGCTGCAGGCGGCCGGACTGCTGTTCTTCGCATTCGCGGGGTACGCCCGCATCACCACCCTGGGCGAGGAGGTGCGTGAGCCGGAGCGCACGATCCCGCGGGCGGTGCCGGTCGCCCTGGGGATCGCCCTGCTCGTGTACGCCGCGGTGGCGGTTGCGGTGCTGTCGGTGCTGGGCGCCGGGGCACTGGCGGCCTCGCCGGCCCCGCTGGCCGACGCGGTACGGGCGGCCGGCCTGCCCGGACTGGCCCCCGTGGTCGCCGTCGGAGCCGCCCTGGCGGCGCTGGGCTCGCTGCTGGCCCTGGTGCTCGGGGTGTCGCGGACCACCCTGGCGATGGCCCGGGACGGCCATTTCCCCCGCGCGCTGGCCGCCGTACATCCGCGGCACCAGGTGCCGCACCATGCGGAGCTCGCCGTGGGTGCGGTGGTCGCGGTGCTCGCGGCGACCACCGATCTGCGGGGCGCGATCGGCTTCTCGTCCTTCGGGGTGCTGGCCTACTACGCGATCGCGAACGCTTCCGCGTGGACTCTCGATTCAGGTCTCAAGGGCCGGGCCGTGGCAGCGGTCGGACTGTCCGGCTGTGTCGTACTGGCCTGCGCGCTGCCGGCGACGGCGGCGGTCACCGGGGCGGCGGTACTGGCCGTGGGCGCCGCCCTCTACGCGGTGCGCGGCAGGCTCAGAGCCGCGCTCTGAGCTGCGGCCACAGACCCGTCTCGGCCAGGAGCGGGGGCAGGGCGAAGCCGAGTACGCCCTCGGCCCGGCGCACCACCGCCCGGTCCGCGGGGGCCGGCAGGCGCCCGGGGACCGGAGTGCCGCCCTCGGGCCCGAAGCCGCGCGCGTGTTGGGCGACCCGCTCCGGCAACTGCTCCGTCCCGTTCATGCATTCATCGTGACCCGCACCACTGACAATCACCCCGACCTGCGATGATCCCCCGTCAGCCGCCGTCAGCTCCCGTTCTCCCCCGCGCTCTTGCCCGCGTCCTCGCGCGCCGAGTCGTACCCGATGAAGTAGGTGGGCCGGCGCTGCACGGCGGTGTAGATCCGGCCGATGTACTCGCCGAGCAGCCCCACGCAGATCAGCTGCACGCCGCCCAGGAACAGCATGGCGACGAACAGCGAGCTCCAGCCGGGCACGGTCTTGCCGAGCAGGTAGACCACCAGCGTCCAGGCGATCATCACGAAGCAGGTGACGAAGCTGATGACGCCGAGCCAGGTGGCCAGCCTCAGCGGCGCGGCCGAGAAGTTGGTGATGCCGTCCACGGCGAGGCGGATCATCTTGCTCAGCGGGTACTTGGTCTCGCCCGCCACCCGCTCGGCCCGCCGGTACGTCACCTGCCCGCTCGGGAAACCGAGCCAGGGCACCAGCAGCCGGTAGACCTGGTGCTGGTCCGGCAGGGACTTGAGGGCCTCCACGGCCTCGCGGCTGAGCAGCCGGAAGTCACCGGCCTGAGCGGGCACCTGCTTGCCGACCATGCGGCGCATCAGCCGGTAGTAGGCGCCGGCGCTGAGGCGCTTGAAGGCGGTGTCGGTGCTCCGGTCGGAGCGGACGCCGTAGACGATGTCGAGGTTCTCGGACCGGGCCAGGTCCAGCATCTCCGGGATCTTTTCCGGCGGATCCTGGAGGTCGGCGTCGATGCTGGCCACGTAGGCCCCCACCGAGCTGTGCAGTCCGGCGCGCAGGGCGGCCTGGTGGCCGGAGTTGCCGCGCAGCCGGACGATGCGGAGCTCGGGCCAGTCCGTACGGAACTTCTCGAGGAGTTCGGCGGTCCGGTCGGTGCTGCCGTCGTCGACGGCGAGGACCTCGTAGGGCACGCCGGTGTCGTCGAGGACCGGGCGCAGGCGGCCCACCAGGGCGGGGAGGGCCTCTTCCTCGTTGTACATCGGCACGATGACCGAGAGGGTCGTGGCCGAGCCGGCAGGGGGCACTACCGGGACGCGAACGGGGCGTCGGTCGGGACGATCTCACGGCCCAGCGGGAGCAGGGACAGCGGGACCATCTTGAAGTTGGCGATGCCGAACGGGATGCCGATGATCGTGACGCAGAGGGCGATGCCGGTGACGATGTGGCCGAGGGCCAGCCACCAGCCCGCCAGGACCAGCCACAGGACGTTGCCGACGCAGGATCCCGCGCCCGCGTCATGGCGCTCGACGGTGGTGTAGCCGAAGGGCCAGAGGGCGTACACGGCGATGCGGAAGGCCGCGATCCCGAACGGGATGCCGATGATCGTGATGCAGAGGATCACGCCCGCGAGGCAGTAGCCCAGGAAGAGCCAGATGCCGCTGAGTACGAGCCAAATGATGTTGAGGATGGTCTTCATCGGCTACGTCCTGCCATCTGTTCGAGCCGGGCGATGCGCTCGGCCATCGGGGGGTGCGTCGAGAACATTTTAGAAAGGCCCTGGCCCGGGCGGAACGGGTTGGCGATCATCATGTGGCTCGCCGTCTCCAGCCTGGGCTCGGGGGGCAGCGGGAGCTGCTTGACGCCGGCGTCCAGCTTGCGCAGGGCGCTGGCCAGGGCGAGCGGGTCGCCGGTGAGCTGGGCGCCCGACGCGTCCGCCTCGTACTCGCGCGAGCGGCTGATGGCCAGCTGGATCACGGAGGCGGCCAGCGGGCCCAGAATCATGATCAGCAGCATGCCGAGGATGCCGGGCCCCTCGTCGTCATTGGACCGGCCGACCGGGATCAGCCAGGCGAAATTCACCAGGAACATGATCACGGAGGCGAGCGCTCCGGCGACGGAGGAGATCAGGATGTCGCGGTTGTAGACGTGGCTCAGCTCGTGGCCGATCACCCCGCGCAGCTCGCGCTCGTCGAGGATGCGCAGGATGCCCTCGGTGCAGCAGACCGCGGCGTTGCGCGGATTGCGGCCGGTGGCGAACGCGTTCGGCGCCTCGGTCGGCGAGATGTAGAGCCGCGGCATGGGCTGGCGTGCGGACGTGGAGAGCTCGCGCACCATGCGGTAGAGCTGCGGGGCCTCGAACTCGCTGACGGGGCGGGCGCGCATCGCGCGTAGAGCCAGCTTGTCGCTGTTCCAGTACGCGTACGCGTTCGTCCCCAGGGCGACGAGGACGGCGATGATGAGGCCGCCCCGCCCGAAGAAGCTTCCGATGAGGATGATGAGTGCGGACAGCCCGCCGAGGAGTACGGCGGTCTTCAGCCCGTTGTGCCGGCGGTGCACGGTACGCCCTCCAAATGGTGCGGCAGGGGAGCCCCGTCCTGGATCTGAGGGTCTACGGTCCAGTGGACCCTCCCTCCTGGCTCAACGCGAGGTGAGGGCGTCTGGTTCCCAGGGCGCGGCGTCCCCGCCGCCCGGGAGGGCGGGGCGGCGGGGACGCGGAGGGCGTTGGGCCGTACGGGTCACGGCGTACGGGCGCACCGGCCCGCGGCACCGCGGGCTACTGCGGGAACAGGCCGCCCGACGCGAAGCGCAGGACCAGCTGCGGGGCGGCCGACAGCACCACGGCGATGACGGCGGTGACCGCGATGGCGGCGGTGACCGGCCACGGGGTCTTCGTACGGGCGCCTTCGGCGGGGGCCTCGGGGGCGCGGAAGAGCAGCGCCGTCCAGCGCAGGTAGTAGTACAGGGCGATGACGACGTTGACCGCCATGACCACGGCCAGCCAGCCCAGGCCCGCGTCCACGGCGGACCGGAAGACGGTGACCTTGGCGAAGAGGCCGATGAGGCCCGGCGGCAGTCCGGCCAGGCAGAGCAGGAAGAAGGCCAGCGCGAGGGCGGCGGCCGGGCGCTCCGCGTAGAGGCCGCGGTAGTCGCTGATCCGGTTCTGCGGCTTCGTACGGGCGACCAGGGCGGCCACGGCGAAGGCGCCGAGGTTCACGGCGGCGTACATGAGGGCGTAGGCGATGGTGGAGCCGACCTGGTCGCGCTCGGAGTACGCGGCGGCGGCGATCGGGACGAGCAGGTAGCCGGCCTGGCCGACGGAGGACCAGGCGAGCAGCCGGACGGCGCTGTTCGGCCGGTCCGCGCTCTGGCGCACGGCGGCGGCGTTGCCGAGCGTCATCGTCAGCGCGGCGAGGACGGCGAGGGCCGGGCCCCACACGTCGGAGTAGGCGGGGAAGGCGATCACCGTGACGAGGATGAGGCCGGTGAAGCCGACGGCCTTGCCGATCACGGAGAGGTAGCCCGCGATGGGCAGCGGCGCGCCGACGTAGGTGTCCGGGACCCAGAAGTGGAAGGGGACGGCGGCGGTCTTGAAGGCGAAGCCGACGAGGGTGAGCGCGACGCCGGCCATGGCGAGGGTGTCGAGCTGCCCGGGGACGTCCTCGAGCCGGTCGGCGACCTGCGCGAGGTGCAGGGTGCCGGTGGCGGCGTAGACGAAGCTGACGCCCATCAGCGACACGGCGGTGGCGGTGACGGAGGACAGGAAGAACTTGAGGGCGGCCTCGGAGGAGAGGCGGTCGCCGCGGCGCATGCCGACGAGGGCGAACGCGGGCAGCGAGGCGACTTCGAGGGCGACGATCAGGGTGGCGAGGTCGCGGGAGGCGGGCAGCAGCGCGGCGCCGGCGGCGGAGGACAGCAGCAGGAACCAGTACTCGCCGGCCGGCATGCGCGCCTCGCGGACGGTGGTGACCGACAGCAGGGCGGTGACCAGGGCGCCGGCCAGTACGAGGAACTGGACGACGAGCGCGAAGTGGTCGGCGGTGTAGCTGCACGCGCCGGGGTCGGTGGTGAGGCAGAAGGTGGCGCGGTCGCCGGCGCGCAGCGGCAGCAGGGCGGCGGTCGCGGCGGCGAGGCCGGCGACGGAGACCCAGCCGAGGAGGGGCTTGCGCCGCTCCGGTACGAAGAGGTCGGCGACCAGCACGACCAGGGCGACGGCGGCGGTCAGGACCACGGGGGTGATCGCGAGCCAGTCGACGCTCTGGACGCGGCTCGCGGCCTCGGCGGCCGGGGCCGCCGACGGAGCGGACAGAACGGAGGCCGTCAGGGCCGTCATGCGTTGCCTCCTGCGAGGAGCTTCTGGACGGCCGGGTCGGTGAGGCCGAGGAGGACGGCGGGCCACAGGCCGGCGAGGACGGTGAGGGCCACGAGCGGGGTCCAGGCGGCGAACTCGTGGCGCTGGATGTCGGCGAGTTCGAGCGCGGGGCCCGACGGGTGCTCCGGCCGGGCCGCGGGGTCGCCCATGCAGACGCGCCGTACGACGATCAGCAGGTAGGCGGCGGTGAGCAGGGTGCCGAACGCGCCGAAGGCCATGTACGTGAGGAAGGCGGGCCGGGAGAGTCCCCGGGCCGGCTCGAACGCGCCGAACAGGGCCAGCATCTCGCCCCAGAAGCCGGCGAGGCCGGGCAGGCCGAGCGAGGCGACGGCGGCGAAGGCGAGGAAGGCTCCGAGGCGGGGGGCGCGGCCGTAGAGGGCGGCGCCGGTGGCTCCGGCGAGGGTGTCGAGGTCGGCGGTGCCGTAGCGGTCCTTGAGGGCGCCGACGAGGAAGAACAGGAGGCCGGTGATCAGGCCGTGGGCGATGTTCGCGAACAGCGCGCCGTTGACGCCGGTGGGGGTCATGGAGGCGATGCCGAGGAGGACGAAGCCCATGTGGCCGACGGACGAGTACGCGATGAGGCGCTTGAGGTCGCCCTTGTTGCCCTTGCGGGCGAGCGAGAGGCAGGCGAGCGACCCGTAGACGATGCCGACGGCGGCGAAGGCGCCCAGGTAGGGGGCGAAGGTGGCCATGCCGTCGGGGGTGACGGGGAGCAGGATGCGGACGAACCCGTACGTGCCCATCTTCAGCAGGACGCCGGCCAGCAGGACGGAGCCGACGGTGGGGGCGGCGGTGTGGGCGTCGGGCAGCCAGCTGTGCAGCGGCCACATCGGGGTCTTCACGGCGAGGCCGATGCCGATGGCGAGGACGGCCAGGAGCTGGGTGGTGTGGGTCAGTTCGCGGCCGTTGTCGGAGGCGAGTGCCACCATGTCGAAGGTGCCGCTGTTCACTCCGATGAGCAGCAGTCCGAGGAGCATGACCACGGATCCCAGGAGCGTGTAGAGGATGAACTTCCAGGCGGCGGCCTGCCTCTGAGCACCGCCCCAGCGGGCGATGAGGAAGTACATCGGGATGAGGACCATCTCGAAGGCGAGGAAGAACAGCAGCAGGTCGAGGACGGCGAAGGTCGCGAGGGTGCCGGATTCGAGGACGAGGAGCAGGGCGACGAAGGCCTTCGGGGCGGGGCCTTCGGGGAACTTGAAGTAGCTGTAGAGCGCGCAGAGGAAGAACAGCAGCGCGGTCATCAGGAGGAGGGGGAGCGAGATGCCGTCGACGCCGAGGTGGATCCGGACGTCCAGCGCCGGGATCCAGCTGATGTCCGTGGTCGCCTGGAAGCGGGCCGGGGTGCCGCGGTCGAAGCCCAGGGCGAGGGCGACGGCCGCGGCGAGGATCACGCCGGTCACGGTCACGCCGTGGCGCAGCACGGCCTGTTCGGGGCTCTTGCCCTTGAGTCCGGGCGGGGCCGGCAGGAGGGCGGCGAGGGCGCCCAGGAGCGGTGCGGCCACGACGAACGCCAGGAGGAACTGCATCACGGACGGGCTGATATCAATCACGGCTGACTCACGGCTCACGATCCGGCGTTGACGTTGGCGAGGACGGCGGTGGCGATCGCCAGGACCACGGCGCCGGCGAGCAGGGCGCTCAGGTAGCTCTGTACGTTGCCGGTCTGGGCCCGGCGTACGAGGCTTCCGAGCAGCCGGGGGCCGGCTCCGGCGCCGCTGACGTACGTGTCCACGACCTCGCGGTCGAGGAAGCGGACGAGGCTCGCGGCGGCGCGGACGGGGCGGACGAACAGCCGGTCGTAGACGGCGTCGAGGTGGAAGCCGTCGGCCGCGTGGCGGTGCAGGGGGCCGAGCAGCGCCCGGCCGGGGTCGGCGGCGGGGCCCGCCGGGACGGCGGGGTGCTCGTGGGCGACCTCCGCGACCTCGGGTGCTTCGGCCGCGGATTCGGCGGCCGCGGTGGCCGCGGACACCCCGGCGGCGACGGCGGCCGGCTGTTCGGCCGCGGCGGCAGCGGCGGCGGGGGTGGGCCGGGCCGTGGCCGGAGCCGTGGCGGCCCTCGCGGTGGCCCGCTGCCACAGGGCGTACGTCAGGACCCCGCCGACGACGGCGGCTCCGGTGCCCAGGACGGAGGTGACCGGCGTGGGGGTGAGTCCGTTGCCGTCGAACCAGTCGGCGATCGTACCGGCGGCGAGGCCGAGTCCGATGGACGGGATCGCGAGCACCCACAGCACGCCGGTCATGGCGACGGGCTCCTTGCCGTGGTCGGGGGCGGCGGGGCCCCGGCCGCGGAAGGCCATCAGCCACAGCCGGGTGGCGTAGGCGGCGGTGAGCAGGGCGGTCAGCACGCCGGAGACGAGCACGATCCAGCCGGCGGCGCTGGGCGCGAATTCCGAGTGCCCCCCGGCGGCGTGCTCGGCGGCGACGAGGACGGCTTCCTTGGAGAAGAAGCCGGCGAAGGGCGGGATCGCGGCGAGCGCGAGCAGCGCGATCGTCATCGTCCAGAAGGCGTCGGGGATGCGCTTGGCCAGGCCGTCCATGCGGTCCATGGCGGCCAGGGAGTTCGTCCCGGCGGCGTGGATGATCACGCCCGCGCCGAGGAACAGGAGGGCCTTGAAGGCGCCGTGGGACAGGAGGTGGAAGACGGCGGCGCCGCGGTCGCCGACGGCCAGGGCCCCGGTCATGTAGCCGAGCTGGCCGATCGTGGAGTAGGCGAGGACGCGCTTGATGTCGTCCTGGGCCAGGGCGGCGAGGCCGGAGCCGACCATCGTGACGGCCGCCATGACGGCCATGACCACCAGTGCGGCCTGCGAGGCCGCGAAGACCGGCAGGAGGCGGGCGACGAAGTAGACGCCGGCGGCGACCATCGTCGCGGCGTGGATCAGCGCGGAGACCGGGGTGGGGCCCGCCATGGCGTCGGGGAGCCAGGTGTGCAGCGGGAACTGGGCGGACTTGCCCGCGACTCCGGCGAGCAGCAGGAGCGCGATCAGCGTGGGGTGGTCGAGTCCGCCGGAGGCGACGGTGCCCAGGATCTTGGGGATCTCGAAGGAGTCGGCGTCGGTGGCGAGCGCGAACAGGCCGATCAGGAAGGGGACGTCGCCCAGCTTGGTGACGAGGAAGGCCTTCAGGGAGGCGGAGCGGGCCGCCTCGGTCTCCCAGTAGTGGCCCACGAGGAAGTACGAGCAGATGCCCATGACCTCCCAGCCGACCAGCAGCACCATCAGGTCGCCGGAGTAGACGACGAGCAGCATGGCCGAGGTGAACAGCGAGACCAGGGCGGCGTACGAGGGGTAGCGCGGGTCCTCGCGCAGGTACGCCGTGGAGTAGAGCTGTACGCAGGTGGCGACGACGCCGACCAGCACGGCGACGAGCGCGGCGAAGCCGTCCAGGTAGAGCGAGAGCTCGATCGGCACCGAGCCGGTCGGGGTCAGCTCCGTCGAAGCGGCGATCGGGGTGCCGCCACCCTGGCGGACGGCGACGAGGACGGCCAGTACGGCCGAGGCCAGCGCCGGCAGCACGGCGAGCGGCCGGACGAACCCGGGGGCGCGGCGGCCGAGCAGCAGTCCGGCCACCGCGCCGAGGAAGGGCAGGAGCGGGACGAGGACCGCGAGGGTCGTGGTGCTCACGCGGTGACCTCGCTCTGGTTGTTCGGGGCGGTCTGGTCGTTCGGGGCGGGCTCGTGGCCCTCGGCGGTGTCGCGCAGCCGGTCGACGTCCGAGGTGCCGCGGTTGCGGTACACCATCAGCACGATCGCGAGGCCGATGCCGATCTCGGCGGCGGCGATGGCGATGGTGAAGAGGGTGAGGGCCTGGCCGCCGTGCAGGGCGTCGCGCAGCCAGACGTCGAAGGCCACCAGGTTGAGGTTGACGGCGTTGAGCATCAGCTCGACGGACATCAGGACCAGGATGGCGTTGCGGCGGGCGAGCACTCCGTACAGGCCCGTGCAGAAGAGGAGCGCCGCGAGCACGGCGGGGTAGGCGAGGTGCATCAGCGCTGCTGCCCCTTCGTGTTCGTGTCGTCGGCGGATCCGCCGGCCGCGGTGTCCCTGCGGGAGAGCACGATGGCGCCGATCAGGGCCGCGAGGAGGAGGACGGAGAGCGCTTCGAAGGGCAGTACCCAGTGCTGGAAGAGGATCTCGCCGGAGACCTTGGTGGAGCCCTGGGCGGGGCCGTCGAGGTCGATCCAGGTGGTGCGGAAGGCGTCGACGACGACCCAGACGAGGGACGCGGCCGCGATGAGGGCGACGCCGAGGGCCACCGGGCGGTTGTTCGAGTCGGCGTCCGGGGAGCGGCCGATGGGGGCCTTGGTGAGCATCAGCCCGAAGAGGAGGAGGACGACCACGGAGCCGAGGTAGATCAGGACCTGGACCCAGGCGATGAACTCGGCGGTCAGCAGCAGGTACTCGACGGCGATGCCGCCCAGGGCGACGACCAGCCAGAGGGCGGCGTGCACGAGCTGCTTGGTGGTGACGGTGACGACGGCCGCGCCGAGGGTGGCGAGGCCGACGAGGACGAAGGCGATCTCGACGCCGGTCGGGGAGAGGAACCCGTGGCCCGTCGCCGCGGCGGCCAGGGTGGTGGCCGCGGGGGTCAGGTCGCTCACGCGTCTCCCTCCGGGGTCGTGGGGGTGTCGGTCCCGGGCGTCGCGGTCGCGGAGGCCTCGGCTGCGGCGGCGGCCGCGGCTTCGGCCTTCTCCGCCGCCTTGCGGGCGGCGGCGATCTCCTTGGGCTCCTCCGCGGCCGGGTCCAGGGCGGGCGGGGCCGGGACGGTCCACATCCATTCGCGCAGCTTGTCGCGCTCGTGGGTGAGTTCGAGGATGTCCGTCTCCGCGTACTCGAACTCCGGCGACCAGAAGAGGGCGTCGAAGGGGCACACCTCGATGCAGATGCCGCAGTACATGCAGAGGGAGAAGTCGATGGCGAAGCGGTCGAGGACGTTGCGGCTGCGCTCGCGGCCGCCGGGGGCGGCGGCCGGGACCGTCTCCTTGTGGGAGTCGATGTAGATGCACCAGTCGGGGCACTCGCGGGCGCACAGCATGCAGACCGTGCAGTTCTCCTCGAACAGGCCGATGACCCCGCGGGTGCGGGGCGGGAGTTCGGGCTGCACCTCGGGGTACTGGGCGGTGTGCGCGCGCTTCGTCATCGTGCGCAGGGTGACGGCGAGGCCCTTGGCCAGGCCGGATCCGGGAATGGGCATCAGCTGATCGCCACCTTCACGATGCCGGTGAGCGCGATCTGGGCGAGCGCGAGCGGGATGAGTGTGGTCCAGGCGAGCTTCTGGAGCTGGTCCTCGCGCAGGCGCGGGTAGCTGACGCGGAGCCAGATCACGACGAAGGCGAGGACCGCTGTCTTGAGGAGGGTCCAGACCCAGCCGTCGGCGATCGGGCCGTGCCAGCCGCCGAGGAAGAGGACGGTGGTGAGGGCGCACAGGACGACGATGCCGGCGTACTCGGCGAGCAGGAACAGCGCGAAGCGCAGGCCGGTGTACTCGGTGTACGCGCCGAAGATGATCTCGGAGTCGGCGACGGGCATGTCGAAGGGGGGCCGCTGGAGTTCGGCGAGGCCGGCGGTGAAGAAGACGAGGGCGCCGGTGATCTGCCAGGGGAGCCACCACCACTGGAAGGCGTCGACGATGCCGGGGAGGGACACGGTCCCGGCCGCCATCGCGACGGAGGCGGCGGCGAGCAGCATGGGGAGCTCGTACGCGAGCAGCTGGGCGGCGGTGCGCAGGCCTCCGAGGAGGGAGAACTTGTTGGCCGAGGCCCAGCCGGCCATGAGGCTGCCGAGGACGCCGACGCCCATGACGGCGAGCACGAAGAACAGCCCGGCGTCGATGACCTGGCCGACGGCGCCTTCGCCGGGGCCGATGGGGACGGCGACGAGGACGAGGAGGTACGGGAGGAGGGCGACGGCGGGGGCGAGCTGGAAGATGCGCCGGTCGGCGCCCGCCGGGACGATGTCCTCCTTCTGCGCGAACTTCACGCCGTCGGCGACGAGCTGGGCCCAGCCGTGGAAGCCGCCGGCGTACATGGGGCCGAGGCGGCCCTGCATGTGGGCCATGACCTTGTGCTCGGTCTGCCCGACGACGAGCGGGAGCACGAGGAACACGGCGAAGACGACGATGAGTCGCAGCGCGACGTCGAGGACGTCGTTCACGCGTCGCCTCCGTTGGGGTCGGATTCGGATTCGGGTGTGCCGGTGGGCGCGGACTCGGGGCCGCGGTCGGAGTCGGGCCCGCGGTCGGAATCGGGTCCGGCGCCGGGCGCGGTCCTCGACCCGCCCTTCGGGCCCGGGTCGGCCCCGGGGGCGGGCTCGGGGTCCGGTGCTTGGTCCGGTGCCTGGGCCTGGTCCGGGGCCTGGGCCTGGTCCGGTCCGGGTTCCGTGAAGGCGGGCTGCGGGTTGTGCCAGGGCGCGTCGGCGCTGCGGGGGGCGGGGCGCCTGCCCGGCGCCACCGTGCGGCCCCGGATCGCCTGGCCCTCCGGGCGCGCGGGGGCGTCGGCCTGCGGCGCGCCCTCGGTCCCGGGCTCGGTCGGCGCGACGGCCTGGCTCGCCGAGCCGTCCGATGCGGAGCGGGTACGGCGGGCGGGGCGCGGCGGGGCTTCGGCCTCCGGCTGCGCCGGGGGGACGGCCCGGCCGGCCGGGCCTTCGGCTGCCGCGGGGGTGCTGCGCGCGGGGGCGTCGGCCTGTGGAGCGGCCGCCGCCTCCGGCTGCGCCGCCTGGCCGGCCGAGCCGTCGGCGGCCGAGCGGGTACGGCGGGCGGGGCGCGGCGGGGCTTCGGCGGCCGGGGCGCCGGCGGCGGCTGCGCGGGGGGTGCGGGCCGTGCGGGCGGGGCGGGCGGGGGCCGGGGGGAGCTGGCCCTTCATCGGGCCCCAGTCGTTGGGGTCCGGGACGCCCGGCGGGAGCATCTGGCGGCGCTTCGGGGCGTCGGGGTCGTGTGCCTCGCCCGGCTCCTTGGCCCCCGGCCAGGCCTTCGCGACGCGCGCGGCCAGGACGAAGTCCTTCCGGAGGGGGTGGCCTTCGAAGTTCTCCGGGAGCAGGAGGGGGACCAGGTGCGGGTGGTCCGTGAAGACCACGCCGAACATCTCGTGCGTCTCACGCTCGTGCCACTCCGCGCCCGCGTAGATCGCGACCGCGGAGGGCAGGGAGGGCGCCGAGTGCGGGACCGTCGTACGGAGCAGCAGGCGGCGTACCCGGTGGTTCTCCAGGGACACGACGTGCGCGCAGACGCGGAAGCCCGTGCCCGGCTCGTCCACCGCGCTCAGCCAGTCGAAGTAGGTGCAGCCCAGCTTGTCCCGGGCGATCTCCAGCGACGCGATCCAGCTTCCGGCGGGGACGTCCACGGTCAGGACGTCGTAGGAGTGGTCGGCCAGCGCCTCCGCGCCGAAGACCGTCGCCACCGCGTCGGGGAGGGAGTCGTAGAGGTTCATGCGCCCGCTCCCGGGGCCGGCGGGGGCTTGACCAGGCCGCTCGTGAGCTGGACGGTCGAGGGGTCGGTCGCGTAGCGGTCCGCCAGCGACTCTCTGGCGATCTTCTCCTGGAGCTTGAGGATGCCCTGGAGCAGCGCCTCCGGGCGCGGCGGGCAGCCGGGGACGTAGACGTCGACCGGGATGATCTGGTCGACGCCCTTCGTCACCGAGTACGAGTCCCAGTACGGCCCGCCGCAGTTGGAGCAGGCGCCGAAGGAGATGACGTACTTCGGCTCCGGCATCTGCTCGTAGAGCCGCTTCACGGCCGGGGCCATCTTGTCCGTCACCGTGCCCGAGACGATCATCAGGTCCGCCTGGCGCGGGCCGGGCGCGAACGGGATGACGCCGAGGCGGATGAAGTCGTGCCGGGCCATCGACGCGGCGATGAATTCGATCGCACAGCAGGCGAGGCCGAAGTTGAAGACCCACAGGCTGTAGCGGCGGCCCCAGTTCAGGACCACCTTCATGGGCTCGGGCGCGAGGCGGGAGAGGACTCCCAGGCGCCTGGGCTCCGGGAGCAGCTGGGGCTCGGCCGGTGTCGCGGCCGGTGTCACGTCCATTCGAGGACGCCCTTCTTGTACGCGTAGAGCAGGCCGACGGCCAGGAAGCCCAGGAAGATGAACATCTCCACGAGCGTGGTGGCGCCGTAGCCGCTGTCGGCGAACACCGTCGCCCACGGGAAGAGGAAGATCGAGTCGACGGCGAAGATGACGTAGAGGAACGCGTAGACGTAGTAGCGGACCTGGGTGTGCGCCCAGCCCTCGCCGACGGGGTCCACGCCGCACTCGTACGTCAGCAGCTTCTCAGGGGTCGGGACGACCGGTCTCAGCAGGCGGCCCGCGCCGAACGCGACGGCCACGAAGAGCACACCGAGGACGGCCAGCAGGCCGACGACCGAATAACTCCGGAAATAGTCCGCCGCGAGCACGGTTACGGTCGATACCGTTGGGTCGGGCACGTCCGTTCCTCGCTCCTTGGCCACTGTCGATGATCTGGTACGGACGGGAGTCTAGGGCCTGGCCCACACAGGGTGGGGTTATCCCCCGTTTACCGCGGCCCGGCTACCCCATGGCGACGGCGGGACGGAATTGGCAGGCTGGGCGGCATGACCGCGACCATTCAAGTCTCCCACCCAGGTCCCGACAACGACCGGCCCCCGCCCGTACGCCCGGCCCTGGGGGCCGTGGCGTGGAAGGAGACCGTCCATCTGCTGGTCAATCTTCCGCTCGCACTCGTCGGTTTCGTCTACACGGTGGCCATGGTGGCGACCGCCGGCGGCCTGTCCGTGACCGCGGTCGGTCTTCCGCTGCTCGCCTTCGGCCTGCTCGGATCCCGTCTGCTGGGACGGCTGGAGCGGGCGCGGGCGCGCGCGCTGCTCGGCGTACGGGTGGAGGAGCCGACCCCGCTGCCGGGGCCGCGCCGGGCCGGCGGGTTCTTCCCCTGGCTGTGGGCGGGAGTGAAGGACCCGGTGGCGTGGCGGACGGTGCTGTACTCGCTGGTGCGGCTGCCCTGGGGGGTGGTGACGTTCACGGTGGCGCTGGTGGGGCTGCTGGTGCTGTGGCCCGTGCTGCCGTACGTGGTGCGGCTGCTGTCGAACGCGGACCGGCTGATGGTGCGGGGGCTGCTGTCGCCCTCGGACGAGCTGGAGCGGCGCATCGCGGAGCTGGAGTCCGACCGGGGGGTGGTCGTGGACACGGCCGCGGCCGACATGCGGCGCATCGAGCGGGACCTGCACGACGGGGCGCAGGCGCGGCTGGTCGCGCTGGCGATGGGGCTGGGTCTGGCGAAGGAGAAGCTGCTGGAGGATCCGGACGCGGCGGCGGCGATGGTCGACGAGGCGCACGGGGAAGTGAAGCTGGCGCTCCAGGAGCTGCGGGACCTGGCGCGGGGGATCCATCCGGCGGTCCTGACGGACCGGGGGCTGGACGCGGCGCTGTCGTCGGTGGCCTCGCGGTGCGTGGTGCCGGTGAAGGTGGCGGTGGATCTGGAGGAGCGGCCCGCGGCCGCCATCGAGGGGATCGCGTACTTCACGGTGTCGGAGCTGCTGCAGAACGTGAGCAAGCACGCCGGGGCCCGGGGGGCGAGCGTGGAGGTGTGGCGGAGCTCGGAGACCGCTTCGGGGCGGTTGTTGATCCGGGTTTCGGACGACGGGCGGGGCGGGGCCGACGTGACGGGCGGCTCGGGCCTGGCGGGGCTGGCGGAGCGGCTGCAGGCCGTGGACGGGGTGTTCCTGGTCGACTCCCCCGCCGGGGAGGGAACGGTGGTCACGGCGGAGCTGCCCTGGCGCGGGCGCGGCTGAGCCTGGCGCGGGCGCGGCTGAGCGGGCCCCGGGACGTGTGATCGGGACCCCCGTCCGGGGTGGGTGCGGGCGGGGGTCCCGTCACGTGTCGCGCGTCCCGCCCGCGACGCCCGGTCGAGGTCCGGTCGGGGCCCGCTCGAGCCCCGGTCGGGGCCGGATCGGAGGGTGGGGTTATCCCCACCCTGGGGACGCCTACCCGCCCGATGGTTTCCGGGCCTCCCGGACGGGAGGGTGGGGTGATCGTGGGAAGTGTCTGGGAGGCGGGTCGGGATGATGGGTTTCGTGCGTGTGCTGCGGGCTCCCGTGGAGGGGCGGACCTGGCGGGAGCTCGGGTTCCTGCTGCTCGGGCTGCCGCTGAGCGTGCTGTACTTCTCGCTCGCGATCACCGGCGTCAGCCTCGGCGCCGGGCTGCTCGTCACCTTCCTCGGGATCCCGGTGCTCGCCGGGGTGCTCGCCATGTGCCGCGGGTTCGGGCGCGTCGAGCGGGGCCGGGCGCGGGCCATGCTCGGGGCCGACATCGCCGACCCGGCGCCCGTCCGGGCCGGTAAGCGGGGTCCGGTCGCCGCCATGGGGGCCCTGCTCAAGAGCGGCAGCGCCTGGCGGCACGCGCTGTACTGCGTGATCCACCTCCCCTGGGCCGTGTTCGCCTTCACCCTGGCACTGGTGTTCTGGGCGTACGGCTGGGCCTTCCTGCTGTACCCGGTCTGGTTCTGGGTCTTCCCGGCCTACACCGACTGGCCGGGGCTCCAGCTCTTCCAGAACGGCGAGCACACCTTCTACCTCGACTCCCCCGCCGAGATCGCCCTCGCCTGCCTGGCCGGGCTGGCCTTCACCCTGGCCACGCCCTGGGTGGTGCGGGCCCTGACCACCGTCGACTGGGTCCTCATCGCCGGGCTGCTCGGTCCCTCGCGCCTCGACCACCGGGTCACCGAGCTGGAGTCCGACCGCGGGGTCGTCGTCGACACCGCCGCCGCCGACCTGCGGCGCATCGAGCGCGACCTGCACGACGGCGCCCAGGCCCGCCTCGTGGCCCTGGCCATGGACCTCGGACTGGCGAAGGAGAAGCTGGCCGAGGACCCCGGGGCCGCCGCCCGCATGGTGGACGAGGCGCACGGAGAGGTGAAGATCGCGCTCCAGGAGCTGCGCGACCTGGCCCGCGGGATCCACCCGGCCGTACTGACCGACCGCGGCCTGGACGCGGCGCTGTCCTCGGTCGCCTCCCGCTGCGCGGTGCCGGTACGGGTCTCCGCGGAGCTGCGGGAACGGCCCGCGGCCGCGATCGAGGGAATCGCGTACTTCACGGTGTCCGAGCTTCTCCAGAACGTCAGCAAGCACTCCGGGGCCCGTACGGCGAGCGTGGACGTGTGGAGGTCCGGGAACCGGCTGCTGATCCAGGTCACGGACGACGGACGCGGCGGCGCGAGCAGCACGGGCTCCGGCACGGGGCTGGCCGGTCTCACCGAGCGGCTGGACGCCGTGGACGGGGTGCTGGTCCTCGATTCCCCGGCCGGCGGCGGCACCACCGTCACCGCCGAGCTCCCCTGGCGTTCCCGGTAGTCCGTTCCCGGCTCCCGAGTACGCCTCGTCCGATGATCCCTTCTCGCCTCCATCCGGACCCCAGGCTGGGATGCTTGGCTGCGTCAGGTACACAGGACGACGGGGACGCGGGAGCTGCTGGACGTGGAAGACAGGGTGCGGGTGGTCATCGCCGAGGATTCGGTGCTGCTGCGTGAGGGCCTGACCCGGTTGCTGACCGACCGGGGGCATGACGTCGTGGCCGGCGTCGGGGACGCGGAAGCCCTGATCAAGACGGTGGCGGAGCTGGCCGCCGAGGACGCGCTGCCGGATGTGGTGGTGGCGGACGTACGGATGCCGCCGACGCACACCGACGAGGGCGTGCGGGCCGCCGTAAGGCTGCGGCGCGAGCATCCCGGTATGGGTGTGCTCGTGCTGTCGCAGTACGTGGAGGAGCAGTACGCCACCGAACTGCTGGCCGGTTCAAGTACCGGGGTGGGGTATCTGCTCAAGGACCGGGTGGCCGAAGTGCGGGAGTTCCTGGACGCCGTCGTACGCGTGGCCCGGGGCGGGACCGCCCTGGACCCGGAGGTGGTCGCCCAGCTGCTGGGGCGCAGCCGGAAGCAGGACGTGCTGGCGGGGCTGACCCCGCGCGAGCGCGAGGTGCTGGGCCTGATGGCCGAGGGCCGGACCAATTCGGCCGTGGCCAAGCAGCTCGTGGTCAGCGACGGAGCGGTCGAGAAGCACGTCAGCAACATCTTCATGAAGCTCGGGCTGTCGCCGAGCGATGGGGACCACCGGCGGGTTCTGGCCGTTCTCACCTACCTGCGGTCTTGACCGGAGGACCGGGGGCATTGATCAAAACCTTGATCAACTGACACCCTGTCAGGTGCGGCGTTACCGCACCGGGCCGCTGGGGGCTCGCACCATTTCTGCACTGCATGAAATCTCGGAAATCTCTCGGAATCCCGTGGACCCGCGCAATCCCACGGGATTCTCTCGACAGACCGCCGCAGACGACGGTCCAGAATACGAGCGTCCCCCGGGAAGGCCGGCCCTGCCGACGTAGGGTTGACCTTGGGAACGGGAACGCCACGCCTCGAAGGAGGTCCAGTTCAGTGACCAGCCAGGTCAGTAGTCCAGCCGAACAGGCCGACGGGGCCGAAGGTGCCGTAGTCGGCGAACAGCGGACCCCCCCGGCTCCGGGGGGCAAGGAAGTACGCCGTCTGGACCGCGTCATCATCCGCTTCGCGGGTGACTCGGGTGACGGCATGCAGCTCACGGGTGACAGGTTCACCTCGGAGACGGCGTCCTTCGGAAACGACCTCTCCACGCTGCCGAACTTCCCGGCCGAGATCCGCGCCCCCGCCGGCACCCTGCCGGGCGTCTCGTCATTCCAGCTGCATTTCGCCGATCACGACATCCTGACGCCGGGCGACGCCCCGAACGTACTGGTCGCGATGAATCCGGCGGCGCTGAAAGCGAACATCGGGGACGTTCCGCGCGGGGCCGAGATCATCATCAATACAGATGAATTCACCAAGCGCCCGATGGCGAAGGTGGGCTACGAGACCTCGCCTCTGGAAGACGGTTCGCTGGGCGCTTACAACATCCACCAGGTGCCCCTGACCACGCTCACCGTCGAGGCGCTGAAGGACTTCGGGCTCTCCCGCAAGGAGGCCGAGCGCAGCAAGAACATGTTCGCCCTGGGCCTGCTGAGCTGGATGTACCACCGGCCCACCGAGGGCACGGAGAACTTCCTGCGGCAGAAGTTCGCGAAGAAGCCCGACATCGCCGAGGCGAACGTGGCGGCCTTCCGGGCCGGCTGGAACTTCGGCGAGACGACCGAGGACTTCGCGGTCTCGTACGAGGTCGCCCCGGCGACCCGGGCCTTCCCGACGGGCACGTACCGGAACATCTCCGGGAACCTGGCCCTGTCGTACGGGCTGATCACGGCGAGCCGGCAGGCCGACCTGCCGCTCTACCTGGGCTCGTACCCGATCACCCCGGCCTCGGACATCCTGCACGAGCTGAGCAGGCACAAGAACTTCGGCGTACGGACCTTCCAGGCCGAGGACGAGATCGCGGGCATCGGTGCGGCGCTCGGCGCGGCCTTCGGCGGCGCCCTCGGCGTGACCACCACCTCCGGACCCGGAGTCGCGCTCAAGTCCGAGACGATCGGGCTCGCGGTCTCGCTGGAGCTGCCGCTGCTGATCGTGGACATCCAGCGCGGCGGCCCGTCCACCGGTCTGCCGACCAAGACGGAGCAGGCGGACCTGCTCCAGGCGATGTACGGGCGCAACGGCGAGGCCCCGGTGCCGATCGTGGCGCCCCGGACCCCGGCGGACTGCTTCGACGCCGCCATCGACGCCGCGCGCATCGCGCTGACGTACCGGACGCCGGTGTTCCTGCTGTCCGACGGGTACCTCGCGAACGGCTCCGAGCCCTGGCGGATCCCGGACGTCGCCGACCTTCCCGACCTGAAGGTCCAGTTCGCCGCCGGGCCCAACCAGCAGCTCGCGGACGGCACCGAGGTCTTCTGGCCGTTCAAGCGCGATCCGATGACGCTGGCCCGCCCGTGGGCGGTGCCCGGCACGCCCGGGCTCGAGCACCGCATCGGCGGCATCGAGAAGCAGGACGGCACCGGCAACATCTCGTACGACCCCGCCAACCACGATTTCATGGTCCGCACCCGCCAGGCCAAGATCGACGGCATCCTGGTCCCGGACCTGGAGGTCGACGACCCCGACGGCGCCCGCACCCTCGTCCTGGGCTGGGGCTCCACCTACGGCCCCATCACCGCCGCCGTGCGACGCCTGCGCAATGCCGCCAGCCCCGTCGCACAGGCCCACCTGCGCCACCTCAACCCCTTCCCGAGGAATCTCGGGGAGGTCCTGAAGCGTTACGACAAGGTAGTGGTGCCGGAGATGAACCTCGGGCAGCTCGCCACCCTGATCCGGGCGAAGTACCTGGTCGACGCCCAGTCGTACACCCAGGTCAACGGAATGCCGTTCAAGGCTGAGCAGCTCGCGAAGGTTCTCGAGGAGGCCATCAATGACTGAGGTGACCGACGCCCCCCATCTGCTCTCCCTCGTGCCGAAGGCCGAGGCCAAGCAGTCGATGAAGGACTTCAAGTCGGACCAGGAGGTCCGCTGGTGCCCCGGGTGCGGTGACTACGCGGTGCTCGCGGCCGTGCAGGGCTTCATGCCCGAGCTGGGGCTGGCGAAGGAGAACATCGTCTTCGTCTCCGGGATCGGCTGCTCCTCGCGTTTCCCGTACTACATGAACACGTACGGGATGCACTCGATCCACGGCCGGGCCCCCGCCATCGCGACCGGGCTGTCCACCTCGCGCCGCGACCTGTCGGTGTGGGTGGTCACCGGGGACGGCGACGCGCTCTCCATCGGCGGAAACCACCTGATCCACGCCCTGCGCCGCAACGTCAACCTCAAGATCCTGCTCTTCAACAACCGGATCTACGGACTGACCAAGGGCCAGTACTCGCCCACCAGCGAGGTCGGCAAGATCACCAAGTCCACCCCCATGGGCTCGCTCGACGCCCCCTTCAACCCGGTCTCGCTGGCGCTCGGCGCCGAGGCCACCTTCGTGGCCCGGACGGTCGACTCCGACCGCAAGCACCTCACCGAGGTGCTCCGCGCCGCCGCCGACCACCAGGGCACGGCACTGGTGGAGATCTACCAGAACTGCAACATCTTCAACGACGGCGCCTTCGAGGTGCTGAAGGACAACGACCAGGCGCAGGAGGCGGTGATCCGGCTGGAGCACGGGCAGCCGATCCGCTTCGGCGTGGACGGGCACAAGGGCGTCGTACGCGACCAGGCCACGGGGGAGCTGGCGGTCGTCACGGTGACCCCCGAGAACGAGTCCCGGATCCTGGTCCACGACGCGCACGGCGGCCCGACCACCGCCTTCGCCCTCTCCCGGCTGGCCGACCCGCACACCCTGCACCAGACGCCCATCGGGGTCTTCCGCAGCGTGGAGCGGCCGGTCTACGACACGCTGATGGCCGAGCAGCTGGAGACGGCCGTCGACGCCAAGGGGAAGGGCGACCTCAGCACGCTCCTCGCCGGCAACGACACCTGGACGGTCGTCGGCTGACCCGCGCCCGCCGGACGGTGCGACGAGGCCCGGAGCTCCTGCCTCAGGAGTTCCGGGCCTCGTCGTACGCGGCCCGCGCGGCCTGCACGTCGACGGTGCGCCGCTCGGTCCAGCGGGCGAGCGCCCACACCTGGTCGGCGGCCTCGCGCCCCAGCTCGGTCAGGGAGTAGTCCACGCGCGGCGGGATCACGGGCTTGGCGTCGCGCAGCAGGAACCCGTCGCGCTCCAGCGTCTGGAGGGTCTGGGCCAGCATCTTCTCGCTGACGCCGCCCACCTCCCGGCGCAGCTCGCTGAAGCGGTACGAGCGCTCGACGAGCGCGGCCAGCACCAGGACGCCCCAGCGGCTGGTGACGTGCTCCAGCACCCCGCGGGAGGGGCACATCGGGGCCTTCACACTGACTTCGGGCTGCTCACTCACCTTCATACCAGTACCTTACTTTGAAGTGGGTACTTACGAAAGGTTAGCGCTCTCCCTAGGGTGGTGTCACACCGCGAAACAAGACACGGTCCCCACGCAAGGAGCGCACCCCATGAGCATCGTCGTCACCGGAGCCACCGGAGCCCTCGGCCGCCTCGTCGTCGAGGAGCTGCTGAACCAGGTCCCCGCCGAGCGCGTCGCCGTCGTCGTCCGCAGCGAGGAGAAGGCCGCCGACCTGGCCGCCCGCGGGGTCGAGGTGCGCGTCGCCGACTACGACGCCCCCGAGACCCTGGCCGGCGCCTTCCGCTCCGGCGACCGCGTCCTGCTGATCTCCGGCAACGAGGTCGGCCGCCGGGTTCCGCAGCACCTCGCCGTGGTCGCGGCCGCGCAGGCCGCCGGCGTCGCCCAGCTCGCGTACACCGGGATCCTCGGCGGCCCCGAGGCCGACTTCGACCTGGCCGCCGAGCACAAGGTCACCGAGCAGGCCATCCTCGACTCCGGCCTGCCCCACACCTTCCTGCGCAACGGCTGGTACCACGAGAACTACACCGGGCACCTGGGCACCGTCCTGGAGCACGGCGCGGTCGTGGGCAGCGCGGGCTCGGGCAGGATCGCCTCCGCCGCGCGGGCGGACTACGCCGCCGCCGCGGCCGCCGTACTGACCGGCGAGGGCCACCTGAACCGGGTGTACGAGCTGTCGGGCGACTCCGCGTGGAGCCTGGCGGAGTACGCGGCCGAGGTCGCGGCGCAGACCGGCAAGGAGGTCGCGTACAGCGAGGTCCCGGCCGAGGCGCACCTGTCGATCCTGACCGGCGCCGGGGTGCCCGAGGGCTTCGCGGCGATCCTCGTCGACGTGGACGCGGCGATCTCCCGCGGCCGGCTGGCCCACACCGGCGGGGACCTGTCCCGGCTCATCGGCCGTCCGACGACCCCCGTGGCCCACGCGATCGCCTCCGCGCTGGCCTGAGTCCGCCTGCGCGCGGCCACGCAAGACCCGGGACGTGTCATGAGTATCTCCTGTAAACGGGCATGACATCCGGCCCCTGCGGCGCTACCTTCGTGAGGTTGGCCGAATCACGACTGGAGGGCCCCGTGAAGGCGGAGAACGAGCAACGCACGGGCTTGCTCTACGGATTCGGCGCATACGGGATGTGGGGGCTGGTCCCCCTGTTCTGGCCGCTGCTCAAGCCGTCCGGGGCCATCGAGATCCTCGCCCACCGCATGGTGTGGTCGCTGGGCGTGGTCGGGATCCTGCTGCTGGCCATGGGCCGCTGGGCCTGGATACGGGACCTGCTCCGGCAGCCCCGCAAGCTGGCCCTGACCGCGCTGGCCGCCTCGGTGATCTCCGTGAACTGGGGCCTGTACATCTGGGCGGTCAACAACGGCGCGGTCGTCGAGGCCAGCCTCGGCTACTTCATCAACCCGCTCGTCACCATCGCGATCGGCGTGCTGCTCCTCGGCGAGCGGCTGCGCCGGGCGCAGTGGGCGGCGGTCGCCATCGGCGTGGCCGCCGTGCTGGTGCTCGCCGTCGGGTACGGGCGGCCGCCGTGGATCTCGCTGGTCCTGGCCTTCTCCTTCGCCACGTACGGGCTGATCAAGAAGAAGCTCAACATGGGCGGGGTCGAATCGCTCGCCGCCGAGACCGCGCTGCTGTTCCCGCCCGCCCTCGGCTACCTGCTGTGGCTGGGCGCCCAGGGCAGGTCCACCTTCGCCGCGGAGGGCCTCGGGCACGCCTCGCTGCTCGCCGCGACCGGGCTGGTCACCGCGATCCCGCTGGTCTTCTTCGGGGCGGCCGCGATCCGGGTCCCGCTGTCCACGCTCGGGCTGCTCCAGTACCTGGCCCCGGTGTTCCAGTTCGGACTGGGCGTCGTCTACTTCCACGAGGCGATGCCGCCGGAGCGCTGGGCCGGATTCTCCCTGGTCTGGGTCGCCCTGGCGCTGCTGACCTGGGACGCGCTGCGCACGGCGCGGAAGAACCGGGTCCGGCTCGAAGCGGCCCGCGCCGCCACCGGGCCGCTGCCGGCCCCGGCGACCGAGCCGGCGTGACACCGCACAGCACCCCCGACACCCCCACGATCCCCGCCACGGAACTTCCGTGACGGGGATCGTCCGTTTTCCGAACGACCCTGACCGAATCTCGGTCTTGACGGGCAGTCACCCTTCCACTGAACATCAGGCTCGCACTGACGCACGATCGCTCAATTGCGCCACCCCGCACGTTCCGTTCAATCCCCAACGGAATCCCGGAGTCCCCCACATGAGCCTGTCCGTCTCCCGGCGTCTCGCCGCCGTGACCGCGATCGCGGTCGCCGGCCTGTTCGCCTCCACCGCTCCCGCCGCACTCGCCGCCCCCACGGCGGCGACCGCGGCGCCGACCCCGCCCGACATCCCGGTCGCCAACGTCAAGGCGCACCTGGCACAGCTGCAGTCCATAGCCACCGCCAACGGCGGCAACCGCGCCCACGGCCGGGCCGGCTACAAGGCCTCGATCGACTACGTGAAGGCCAAGCTGGACGCGGCCGGTTTCACCACCACCCTGCAGACCTTCACCAGCAGCGGCGCGACCGGCTACAACCTGATCGCCGACTGGCCGGGCGGTGACCCGAACTCGGTGCTGATGGCCGGCTCGCACCTGGACTCGGTGACCGCCGGTCCCGGCATCAACGACAACGGATCCGGCTCGGCCGCCATCCTGGAGACGGCGCTGGCCGTCTCGCGCGCACAGCTCCAGCCCACCAAGCACCTGCGGTTCGGCTGGTGGGGCGCCGAGGAGCTCGGCATGATCGGCTCGAAGTACTACGTGAACAACCTGCCGGCCGCCGAGAAGTCGAAGATCTCCGGCTACCTGAACTTCGACATGATCGGCTCGCCGAACCCGGGCTACTTCGTCTACGACGACGACCCGACCATCGAGCAGACCTTCAAGAACTACTACGCGGGCGTCGGCATCCCGACGGAGATCGAGACCGAGGGCGACGGCCGTTCCGACCACGCCCCGTTCAAGAGCGCGGGCATCCCGGTCGGCGGTCTGTTCTCCGGCGCCGACTACACCAAGACGGCGGCGCAGGCGCAGAAGTGGGGCGGAACCTCCGGGCAGGCCTTCGACCGCTGCTACCACGCCTCGTGCGACACCTCGGCGAACATCAACGACACCGCCCTCGACCGCAACTCGGACGCCATCGCGTACGCGATCTGGAACCTGGGGGCCGCCACCCCGGTCCCGCCGGGCCAGTCCTTCGAGAACACGGCGGACGTGAACATCCCGGACTCCCCGGGCGCCGCGGCGACCTCGCCGATCACGGTCTCCGGCGTCACGGGCAACGCCCCGGCCACCACCAAGGTGGACGTGAACATCGTGCACACGTACATCGGTGACCTGGTGGTGGACCTGGTGGCCCCCGACGGCACCGTCTACAACCTGCACAACCGCAGTGGCGGCAGCGCCGACAACATCGTCAAGTCGTACACGGTCAACGCGTCGAGCGAGGCGGCCAACGGGCTCTGGAGCCTGCGGGTGAAGGACGGCGCGGCGCAGGACACCGGCTACATCAACAGCTGGAAGATCACCTTCTGAGCCGGGACCGCGAGGGCAGGGCCTAGGACGACGCCGTCTGCGGCTCCTGTATGAGGGCCCGGAGTTCCTCGGCGACCGCGGCGATGTCGGCGCGGCCCAGCTTGGCCGCCTCGACCAGGTCGCCGAGGTCCTCCGGCGAGGGCAGTTGCTTGGCCCCCGCCACGCGCAGGTACGAGCGCGTGGCGGCGGCCGCGTAGAACTCGTTCATCGGCGATTCCAGCGCCGGGCACACCGCGAGGGTGTGCAGAAACGCGGCGGCCCGCCACGCGGTGTCCGGGGCGGGCTGTTCGGGCACCAGGACGAGGTCGTTCTGGTGCCGGGCGACCGCGGCGGCCACCCCGGAGGGATCCCACACGGCGGGATCTGACGGGAGATGGTGGGCCAGAGCGGTCCAGGCCCACTCCATGGTGATCTTCAATTGCCGAACCGCTCCTGGAAGTAGCTCCAGTGGTCGGCGAACTCCTCGATGCCGGACAGGAAGTTCTTCCGGTCCTCGTCGAGTTCGCGTTCGGTCACCTCGGTGATCAGTGCGGTGACCGTCGTCCCCAATGCCGCCGCGCGCGCTTTGAGGCGCTCGTGGAACTCTTCGTCCAGGCGGATGGTGACGTGTCTCGACATGCTTTTCACGGTACAGCGGGCCCGCTGTACACAGGGCCGGAACGGCCGAAGGGTGGGCAGGGACACAGTCCCCGCCCACCCTTCGGACAGCTCTACGGCTCCACGGCCCCACCGGCCGTGCGGCACTACTTGTTGGCGTCGGCCGCCTGCACCAGCGCGTCCTTGGTGACCGCGCCGACGTAGACCTTGCCGTCGTCCGTGATCAGGGCGTTGACCAGGCGGGTCTTGAAGACCCGGCCCTCGCCGAACTTACCGGTGACCTTGCCGCCGAGGGAGTCGAGGAACTGCTTGGCCTCCTTCGGAGCGTCCTTGCCGTTCGCGGACTTCTCGAGGTCCTTCAGGCCCTTGCCGGCACCGGTGTCGACGCGGGCGATGGTCGCCCAGCCCTCGCCGAGCACCTTCGTCTCGCCGCCCTTGCCAGCGCCGCCCATGCCGCCGGTCAGGGCGTCGAGGCCGGGGAAGGAGTCCAGGCCCTTGAACTCCTTGCCGTGGCCCTCCTCGCCGGCCTCGGAAGCGCCCTCGGTCACCTTGGCGCCCTTGGGCGCGGTGAACGCGAACGTGTCGGCGGCCGGCTTGGCGAAGTCCACCTTGGTGAACCCGGCGTCGACGATAGGCTTGCCGCCCTCGGCCGCCAGCAGCTGCACCCGCAGCGGCACGCCGTTCTTGGCGTCCACCGCGATCTTGACCGAGCCGACCGTGGATCCGCTCTGCTTCGGCTTCAGCACCAGCTGGTACGCGTCCCGGCCGGCCACCTGCGCGGTCTCGCCCACGCTGACGTCCGTGGTCGGGCCGGCGGCCTTCAGCACGTCCTGGGCCAGCTGCTGGGGCGAGGCGCCGCCGAGCCGCTCGGCCGTCTTCTTCTGCTCCTTGCCGGCTGCCGCCGCCTCGGGGTTCTTCTCGTGCCAGACCTCGTTGGCCTTGCTGTCGTACCCCCAGACGTCGGCGCCGTTGTGGACGAGGCTGTACTCGTCCTTGCCGTCCACGAACGTGAGCTTCTGGCGGTCCGGGCCGTCGGCCGCGACGCGCACGGTGTGCGAGCCGTTCGCCAGCTGCGCGATCTTGTCCTCGGGGTTGGCCGAGCCGCCCGCGACGCCCCCGCCGCCGAGGAGGCCGCTCGCCAGCTTCGGCAGACCCAGGTCGGTGCTGATCTTCGCGCTGCCGGACAGCTGCTGCACGTCGGAGGCCGCGACCTTCTCGATGAGCTGCTGCGCGGTCATCTTCGGCAGGTCGGGGCCGCCGGAGTTCGCGAAGGCCGGGACCATCGCCACGGTCGCGGCGGCCACACCCGCCACCGCTACCGGTACGGCGTACCGGGCGGCCTTGCGGGTCTTTGCGTTCGTTGCCATGTCTGCCCTACCTCTGTGTCACCCGTTCTGGTGTGTCTCCATATGACCAAAGGAGAGGGGGTCGGGGCGTCACCCCCCGGGGCCAACTCGGCGTACGCCCCAGGGATGACACGGCGAGGGCCCGGCATCCCCTACCCGTAGGGGATGCCGGGCCCTCGCCCGGGTCGGACGGCCGTCAGCCGGCGCGGTGCACCACCGCGTCGCACAGCTCCTCGAGCGCCGACTTCGCGAAGCCTTCCGGCAGCGGCGCCAGCGTGGCCCGCGCCTCCTGCGCGTACCGGACGGTGTCGCGGCGGGCCTGCTCGAGCGCGGGGTGCACCCGCAGCCGGGCGAGCACCTGCGCGTGCAGGGCGTCGTCGGTCAGGTCGCCGTCGAGGAGGCGTACGAGTTCCAGGTCGTCGGGGTCGCCGCCCTGGGCGGCCATCTCGCGCAGCCGCAGCACGGGCAGCGTCGGGATGCCCTCGCGCAGGTCCGTCCCCGGGGTCTTGCCGGATTCGTGCGAGTCGGAGGCGATGTCCAGGACGTCGTCGGCGAGCTGGAAGGCGATGCCGAGGCGCTCCCCGTACTGGGTCAGGATGTCGACGACCGACTCGTCGGCGCCGGACATCAGCGCGCCGAACCGGCCGGAGACCGCGATCAGCGAGCCGGTCTTGCCGGCCATGACGTCGAGGTAGTGGGCGACCGGGTCGCGGCCGTCGCGCGGGCCGGCCGTCTCCAGGATCTGGCCGGTGACCAGCCGCTCGAAGGCCTCGGCCTGGATGCGCACGGCCTCCGGCCCGAGGTCGGCCAGGATGTGCGAGGCGCGGGCGAACAGGAAGTCACCCGTCAGGACGGCCACCGAGTTGCCCCAGCGGGCGTTGGCGCTGGCCACGCCCCGGCGCTCGTCCGCCTCGTCCATGATGTCGTCGTGGTAGAGCGTCGCCAGGTGGGTGAGCTCGACGACCACCGCGGCGGGCACGATGCCGGGCGCGTAGGGGTCGCCGAATCGGGAGGCGAGCATCACCAGCAGCGGCCGGAACCGCTTGCCCCCGGCGCGCAGCAGGTGCTGCGCGGCATCGGTGATGAAGGGGACTTCGCTCTTGGTGGCCTCCAGCAGACCCGCCTCGACGGCGGCCAGTCCGGCCTGGACATCGGTCTCAAGAGCCTGGTCCCGCACGCTCAGTCCGAACGGCCCGACGACGGTCACGAGGGGTACTCCTGTCTGCTGACGATCACGGTGACGATCACCTGGATTGTCGATGTGTCGCTGCCATCACTCAAGCCAGCGTATCCGGTCTGTTTTCGATCACCGAGAGCGGCCGCCATGTCGCCACCCGCGCACCGCCCGATGCGCACCGGTATGTTCGTGAGGAGCCGAAACAACCGGAGAATGCGTTTTGTCCAGAACTGTCACCGCAATAGAGGAACCGGCGGAGCCGGTGGACCCGGAGGCGGACCAGCCGCCGCCCGGAGACGACCACGCCTTCCTCGGGCACCCCCGGGGCCTCGCCACGCTGTCCGGACTGGAGGTCTGGGAGCGCTTCTCGTTCCTCGGCATGCAGGCCATCCTCGTCCTCTACTTCGCGGACACGGTGGCCAACGGCGGCCTGGGGATGAACCCGGGCACCGCCGCCTCCGTCGCGGCGGCCTACGGGACCATGGTCTACCTCGTCTCCGTCGCCGGCGGGTGGCTCGCCGACAGGATCCTCGGTTCGTACCGGGCCGTGCTCTGGGGCGGCATCCTGATCGCCTGTGGCCACTACGCCATGGCGGTGCCGACGGCCGCCATGACCTGGACGGGCCTCGGCCTGATCAGCGCGGGCACCGGCCTCCTCAAGCCCAACGTGGCCAGCATGGTGGGCAAGCTGTACCGGACGGCCGACGACCGGCGCGACGCCGGCTTCGCCCTCTACTACACGGCCATCAACATCGGCGCCTTCGCCGGACCCCTGGTCACCGGCTGGCTCGGCGAGCACCAGGGCTGGCACTGGGGCTTCTCCGCCGCCGCCGTCGGCATGACCGCGGGCCTGGTCCAGTACGTCCTCGGCCGCCGCCACCTGGCCGGGCGAAAGCACTCGGCCGAGTACGCCCTCGCGCCCGACGCGATGCGCCGCGCCGTGTGGTGGATCGTCGCGGGTCTCCTCGCCGCGGGCGCGCTCGCCACCCTCCTGGCGGGCATCGGCCTGCTCACCATGGAACGCTTCGTCGACCTGCTCACGCTGGTCTCGGTGATCGCGCCCGCCGTCTACTTCGCGGTGATGTTCCGCAGCCCGCGGGTGACGCGCGAGGAGCGCGGACGGCTGCGCCCGTACGTGGTGCTCTTCCTGGCCTCGGTCGCCTTCAACTTCATCCTCTTCCAGGCGTACTCGACGATGATGCTGCTCGCCTCGACGAACGCCCGGACCGAGATCCTGGGCTTCCACTTCCCCGCGAGCTGGTACGCCTCCGCGCTCGGCGCGTTCGAGGTGGCGCTCGCCCCGGTCGTGGCCGCGCTGTGGGGCCGGATGGGCCCCCGCCAGCCGCACGCCTCGAACAAGATCGCCATCGGCGTGATCCTGGGCGGCCTGTCCTTCCTGCTGATGGTCATCCCCACCTCGGGGCACGGAGGGGAGGCGTACCGGATGGCCGCCTGGTGGATCGTCGGCTCGTACCTGCTGCTCGGGCTCGGCGACGTCCTGCTGGAGACCTCCGGCATGTCGGCCACCACGAAGCTCGCCCCGAAGGCCTTCGCCAGCCAGACCATGGCCCTGTGGTTCCTCTCGCTGGCCCTCGCCAACGGCATCCAGGCGCAGGTGGTCAAGGTCTACGGCCAGGTCTTCACTCCCGTGTACTTCGGCGTCAACGGCGCCGTCGCGGTGGCGGTCGGCCTGGCCGTGATCGCGCTGGCGCCGTGGCTGCGGCGCACGATGCACCCCGTCCACTGAGGTGGTTGCCGAATGATCATCCGTACCGAGTTCCCGTACGAGACGGCGCACGAGGACGTCCGGATCCCGATGCCCGACGGCGTCGAGCTGTACGCCCGGATCTGGCGCCCGCTG
The DNA here is from genome assembly GCF_042896985.1 of Streptomyces sp. NPDC001194. Lineage (NCBI taxonomy): Bacteria > Bacillati > Actinomycetota > Actinomycetes > Kitasatosporales > Streptomycetaceae > Streptomyces > Streptomyces sp. NPDC001194. Next base: position 800,619 of record NZ_JBIAXU010000001.1, read on the forward strand.
ACCGACGAGCCGGTCCCGGCCCTGCTGGAGTACCTGCCGTACCGGCTGACCGACTGGACCGCGCCCCGCGACTGGCAGCGCCACCCCTGGTACGCGGGCCACGGCTACGCCTCGGTCCGGGTGGACGTACGGGGCCACGGCTGCAGCGGCGGCAACCCGGGCGACGAGTACGACGCGCGGGAACTGGCCGACGGGACGGCGGTGGTGGAGTGGCTGGCGGAGCAGCCGTGGTGCACGGGGTCGGTGGGCATGTTCGGGATCTCGTGGGGCGGGTTCAACTCCCTCCAGATCGCGGCACAGGCCCCCGAGGCGCTGAAGGCGGTCGTCACGGTCTGCTCGACGGACGACCGGTACGACAACGACGTCCACTACATGGGCGGCTCGGTGCTGGCCGTGGACATGCACGCCTGGGCCGCGACCATGCTGGCCTTCGCGGCGCGGCCGCCGGACCCGCTGTACGCCGGGGACGGCTGGCGGGAGCAGTGGCTGGCCCGGCTGGAATCCGTCGAACCCCTGATCCACACCTGGCTCGCCCACCAGACGCGGGACGACTACTGGCGCCACGGCAGCGTCTGCGAGGACTACCCGGCGATCGGCGCCGCCGTGCTGGCGGTGGGCGGCTGGCACGACCCGTACCGGGACACCGTGCTGCGGCTGGTCTCGCACCTGCCCGCCGACCGGGTGCGGGGACTGATCGGCCCGTGGTCGCACCAGTACCCGGACCGGGGGCTGCCGCCCGGGCCGGCGATCGGTTTCCTCCAGGAGACCCTGCGGTGGTGGGACCACTGGCTGAAGGGCGCGGAGAACGGGGTGATGGACGAGCCGCTGCTGCGGTCCTGGATCTCGGAGTCCCATCCTCCGGCGACCACGTACGAGGTGCTGCCGGGGCGCTGGGTCGGGGACGCCGAGTGGCCCTCCCCCGCCGTCACCCCGATCACGTACGCGCTCCGGGGCGCGCCGGTGGCCGTGGCCTCCCCGCAGCACACGGGGCTGGACGCGGGGCGGTTCTTCCCCTTCGGGAACGAGGCGGACCTGCCGCCGGACCAGCGGGAGGAGGACGCGAAGTCGGCCTGCTTCGAGTTCCCGGTGGGGCGCGAGCCGGTGGAGGTCCTGGGCCGCGCGCAGGTGACGGCCCGGCTGCGGATGGACGTCCCGTACGGGCAGGTGGTGGCGCGGCTGTGCGACGTGGCGCCCGACGGGTCCTCGACGCTGGTGACGCGGGGTGCGCTGAACCTCTCGGCGCGGCTGGGGCGGGACAAGGCGGTGCCGTGGCCGGTGGGCGCGTACGAGGACGTGGTGTTCGAGCTGAACGGCATCGGGCACCGGTTCGCGGCGGGGCACCGGATCCGGCTCGCGCTGTCGTCGGCGTACTGGCCGTGGATCTGGCCGCGGGCCGGCTCGGAGGCGGGGTGGACCCTGGATCCGGCGGGCAGCGCGGTGGTCCTGCCGGTCCGCTCCGCGGGGCCGGAGCCGGAGGTCGGCTTCGAGCCGCCGGAACAGGCCGGGCCGCTGGGGGTGTCGTACCCGGCCACGCTGGACGAGCCGCGGCCGGAGCGGCTGGTCGTACGGGACGTGGCGCGCGGGCGGTGGCGGCTGGAGGTGGACCCGCGGTACGGGGGGACGCGGGTGTATCCGGACGGGCTGGAGTACGGGGAGGACGCGGAGGAGGTCTACGAGATCGACTCGGCGGACGCGCTGTCGGCGCGGGCGGGCTCCCAGTGGCGGATCCGCCTGCACCGGCCGGAGTCGGGGTGGGACGTGCGGGTGGACACCCGGTCGGAGATCTCGTGTGACGAGGGCGGGTTCCTGACCTCGAACGAGGTGGTGTGCCGGGAGGGGGAGGAGATCGTCTTCCACCGGACGTGGGAGAGGCGGTTGCCGAGGGCGGCGGGCTGAGGGGCGTGCGGGGCCGGTCCCCCACCGGCCCTTCCCCCACCTCCCCCTTCCCCTCCCCCTCCCCCTTCCCCTCCCCCTTCCCCGGGGCGGATCAGCCGCGGTAGAGGCGTTCCAGGACCACCGCGATGCCGTCCTCCTCGTTGGAGAGGGTCAGCTCGTCGGCCACCGCAATCAGTTCGCGGTGGGCGTTGGCCATGGCCACTCCGTGGGCGGCCCAGGCGAACATCGGGATGTCGTTCGGCATGTCGCCGAAGGCGATCGTCGACGACGGGCCGACGCCCAGCTCCTGCGCCGCCAGCGCCAGGCCGCTCGCCTTGCTGACGCCCGGCGGCTGGAGCTCCACCGTGTGCTCCCCCGCCATCGTCACGTTCACCAGGTCCCCGACCACCGCGCGCGCCACCCGCGTCAGCTCGTCGTCGTCGAGCTCCGGGTGCTGGAGCAGCACCTTGTTGATCGGCGCGGCCCACAGGTCGGAGCGCCTGCGCACCCGGACCGTCGGCAGGTGCGGATGCCACATCAGGTAGCCCGGCCCTATCAGCATCTCGGCGTGCAGCCCCTCCTGGTTGACCGCCGCGTACACCTCGCCGATCTCCGCCTCGATCTTCCCGAGCGCCACCTCGGCCAGTTCCCGGTCCAGGGCGACGGAGTGCAGCATGCGCGCGCCGGCCGTGTCGTACACCTGCGCGCCCTGCCCGCACACCGCGAGCCCCGTGTAGCCGAGGTCATCGAGTACATGACGGACCTGCGGGACGGGGCGTCCGGTGACGATGATGTGCTGGGCACCCGCGGCGCGCGCCGTCGCGAGCGCCGCGTACGAGCGGGCGGAGACGGTGTCTCCGGCGCGCAGCAGGGTCCCGTCCAGGTCAGTGGCGATCAAGGCGAAGGGGAGGGCCGAAAGCAGGGCGGAAGTCACGGCGCAAGGATACGGACCCCTTTGGACAAGTCCTACAAATAGAGCCCCAATCCGGCCTCCCACCGGCCCCACTGGCCACGTAACGTATCAACCAGCTCCCGGGACACCCCCGGTCCGCATCGAAAGCGAGGCAGTACCCCATGCCCCAGCAGAGCCCCCTCGATGTCCCCGAGGGCGACCCGTTCGGGCCGCACAACCTCCCGTACGGCGTCTTCTCGACCGCCGAGGAGCCGGACCGCCGTCGCATCGGCGTGCGGATCGGCGGACACGTGCTCGACGCGGGGGCGGCCGCGGCCGCGCTCGGTTCCCCGTACGCCGCGCTGCTCGGGCAGGCCTCGCTCAACCCGCTGCTCGCCGCCGGCCGCACCGCCTGGCGCGACGTGCGCCGTGCGCTGACCGCGTGGGTGACCGACCCCGGCCACCGCGGGACGGTCGAGCCGCACCTGCTGCCGCTGGACGCCGTCAGCCTGCACCTGCCGTACGAGGTCGCGGACTACGTCGACTTCTACGCGAGCGAGCACCACGCCACCAACGTGGGCCACATCTTCCGCCCGGACGGCGAGGCGCTGACCCCCAACTGGAAGCACCTGCCGATCGGTTACCACGGCCGCTCCGGCACGATCGTGGTCTCGGGGACGGACGTCGTACGGCCCTCCGGGCAACGCAAGACCCCGGCCGACGCCGCGCCCGTCTTCGGGCCGTCCGTCAAGCTCGACATCGAGGCCGAGGTCGGCTTCGTCGTCGGCACCCCGTCCGAGCAGGGCCGTCCGGTTCCGCTGGCCGACTTCGAGGACCACGTCTTCGGGCTGTTCCTGCTCAACGACTGGTCGGCGCGCGACATCCAGGCCTGGGAGTACGTGCCGCTCGGCCCCTTCCTCGGCAAGTCCTTCGCGACCTCGGTCTCCGCCTGGGTCACCCCGCTGGAGGCCCTGGAGACGGCCCGGGTGGCCCCGCCCGCCCGCGACTTCCCCCTCCTGCCGTACCTCGACGACGCCGATGCCGACCGGCCCGGCGGCTTCGACCTGCACATCACCGTCTCCATCAACGGGCAGGAGGTGGCGCGGCCGCCGTTCGCGACCATGTACTGGACCGCCGCCCAGCAGCTCGCGCACATGACGGTCAACGGCGCCTCCCTGCGCACCGGTGACGTCTACGGCTCGGGCACGGTCAGCGGCCCCGAGGTCGGGCAGCGCGGCTCGCTGCTGGAGCTGACGTGGAACGGCCGCGACGCCATCGAGCTCGCCGACGGCAAGCGCACCTTCCTCGAGGACGGCGACACCGTCACCCTCACCGCCTGGGCCCCGGGCCCCGAGGGCGCCCGCGTCGGCCTCGGCGAGGTCACGGGCCGCATTGTGGGATCCCTCTAGGGGGCGCCCGACGGGGAAACGCGACCGGGCCCGGCTCCCCGAGGGGAGCCGGGCCCAGTGGCGTGTCGCGGGGGTCAGCGGACGAACGTGCTCGCCTGTCCCGCCAGCTCCAGGAAGTACTGCGGTGCCACGCCCAGGACCAGGGTCACCGCCACGCCCACCGCGATCGTCGTCATCGTCAGCGGCGAAGGGACGGCCACCGTCGGGCCGTCCGCCTTCGGCTCGCTGAAGAACATCAGGACGATCACCCGGATGTAGAAGAACGCGGCGATCGCGGACGAGATCACACCGACCACGACCAGCACCCCGGCGCCGCCCTCCGCCGCCGCCTTGAACACGGCGAACTTCCCGGCGAAGCCGGAGGTCAGCGGGATGCCGGCGAAGGCCAGCAGGAACACCGCGAAGACCGCCGCCGTCAGCGGCGAACGGCGGCCCAGACCGGCCCACTTCGACAGGTGGGTCGCCTCGCCGCCGGCGTCGCGCACCAGCGTGACCACCGCGAACGCGCCGATCGTCACGAAGGAGTACGCGCCCAGGTAGAAGAGGACGGACTGGACGCCCTGCGCCGACGTCGCGATCACACCGGCCAGGATGAAGCCCGCGTGGGCGATCGAGGAGTAGGCCAGCAGCCGCTTGACGTCGGTCTGGGTCACCGCGATCACCGCACCGGCCAGCATCGTCACGATGGCCACGCCCCACATCACCGGCCGCCAGTCCCACCGCAGTCCGGGCAGGACCACGTACAGCAGGCGGAGCAGCGCGCCGAACGCCGCCACCTTCGTCGCCGCCGCCATGAAGCCCGTGACCGGGGTCGGGGCGCCCTGGTAGACGTCCGGGGTCCACATGTGGAACGGGACGGCGCCGACCTTGAAGAGCAGGCCCGTCAGGATCAGCGCCCCGCCGATCAGCAGCAGCGCGTCGTTGCCCATGGTGTCGGCGAGCGCCGGGTCGATCTTGGTGACCGTGCCGTCGACCACGTCGGCGATGGCCGCGTACGAGACCGAGCCCGCGTACCCGTAGACCAGTGCGATGCCGAAGAGGAGGAAGGCCGAGGAGAAGGCGCCGAGCAGGAAGTACTTGACCGCGGCCTCCTGCGACATCAGCCGCTGGCGGCGGGCGACGGCGCAGAGCAGGTACAGCGGGAGGGAGAAGACCTCCAGGGCCACGAACAGCGTCAGCAGGTCGTCGGCCGCCGGGAAGATCAGCATGCCGGCGACCGCGAACAGGGCCAGCGGGAAGACCTCGGTGGTGGTGAAGCCCGCCTTGACCGCGGCCTTCTCGCTCTCGCTGCCCGGTACGGACGCCGCCTGCGCGGCGAAGGAGTCCACCCGGTTGCCGTGGGCGGCCGGGTCCAGCCGCCGCTCGGCGAAGGTGAAGACGGCGACGATCGCGGACAGCAGGATGATCCCCTGGAGGAACAGTGCCGGGCCGTCCACGGCCACGGCGCCCATCGCCGCGATGTGCGCCTTGTCGCCGCCGTACCCGCCGGCGGCGAGGCCGACGACCGCCGCGAAGGCCGAGGCCAGAGCGGCGACGGCGAGGAACACCTGGACGTAGTAGCGGGACTTGCGCGGCACGAAGGCCTCGACGAGGACTCCGAGGACCGCCGCGCCCACCACGATCAGCGTGGGCGCGAGCTGCGCGTACTCGATGTGCGGGGCCGGGATCCGGTCGATCGGCTCCCCGGCCGCCAGCGTCAGCAGCCCACGGGCCGCAGCCATGGTGCTCACTTCGCCGCCTCCCCGTTCTTGGCCTCGACGGCCACCTGTGGCTTCGGATCCTTCTGGTGTACGTCGGACAAGGTGTGCTCCACCGCCGGGTTGACGATCTGGGTGAGCGGCTTCGGGTACACGCCCAGCCCGATCAGCAGCACGATGAGCGGGGCGACCACCAGGACCTCGCGCAGGCGCAGGTCCGGCATGGTGCGGACCTCGTCCTTCACGGGGCCGGTCATCGTGCGTTGGTAGAGCACCAGGGTGTAGAGCGCGGCCAGCACGATGCCGATGGTGGCGATGATGCCGATGACGGGGTACCGGGCGAACGTTCCGACCAGGACCAGGAATTCGCTGACGAAGGGCGCGAGGCCCGGCAGCGACAGGGTGGCGAGACCGCCGATCAGGAAGGTGCCGGCCAGCACCGGGGCCACCTTCTGCACACCACCGTAGTCGGCGATGAGCCGGGAGCCGCGGCGCGAGATCAGGAAGCCGGCGACCAGCATCAGGGCGGCCGTCGAAATCCCGTGGTTGACCATGTAGAGCGTCGCGCCCGACTGCCCCTGGGAGGTCATCGCGAAGATGCCCATGATGATGAACCCGAAGTGGGAGATCGAGGCGTACGCGACCAGGCGCTTGATGTCCCGCTGCCCGACCGCGACCAGCGCGCCGTAGACGATGCTGATCAGCGCCAGGACGAGGATCGCCGGCGTGGCCCACTTGCTGGCGTCGGGGAACAGCCCGAGGCAGAAGCGGAGCATCGCGAAGGTGCCGACCTTGTCGACGACCGCGGTGATCAGGACGGCGACCGGGGCGGTGGCCTCGCCCATCGCGTTCGGCAGCCAGGTGTGCAGCGGCCACAGCGGGGCCTTCACCGCGAAGGCGAAGAAGAAGCCGAGGAACAGCAGCCTCTCGGTGTTGGTCGCCATGTCGAGCGTGCCCGCGGCGCGGGCGGCGGTGATCTCCTGGAGCGAGAAGTTCCCGGCGACCACGTACAGGCCGATGACTGCGGCCAGCATGATCAGGCCGCCGACCAGGTTGTAGAGGAGGAACTTGACCGCCGCGTACGAGCGCTGCGCGGCCGCGTTCTCCTCGGAGCCCGCGTGCGCCCGGTCCCCGAAGCCGCCGATGAGGAAGTACATCGGGATGAGCATGGCTTCGAAGAAGATGTAGAAGAGGAAGACGTCGGTGGCCTCGAAGGAGATGATCACCATCGCCTCGACCATCAGGATCAGGGCGAAGAAGCCCTGTGTCGGCCGCCAGCGCGTGGACTGCGTTTCCAGCGGGTCGGCGTCGTTCCAGCCGGCCGCGATCACGAAGGGGATCAGCAGCGCGGTGAGCGCGATCAGCGCCACCCCGATGCCGTCGACGCCCAGTTCGTAGCGGACGCCGAAGTCGGCGATCCAGGCGTGCGATTCGGTGAGCTGGTAGCGGGCTCCACCGGGCTCGAAGCGGACCGCGACGAGCACGGCCAGCGCCAGTGTCGCCAGCGAGAAGAGCAGCGCCAGCCACTTGGCGGCGGTCCTGCGGGCGGCCGGGACGGCCGCCGTCAGGACGGCGCCGACCGCGGGGACCGCGGCCGTCACCGTAAGAAGCGGGAAACTCATCTCACACCGCCCTCATCAGCAGGGTCGCGGCGATGAGGATCGCCGTGCCCCCGAACATCGAGACCGCGTAGCTGCGGGCGTAGCCGTTCTGCAGCTTGCGCAGCCGGCCCGAGGCCCCGCCGACCGCGGCGGCCGTCCCGTTGACCGCCCCGTCGACCAGGCTGTGGTCGACGTACACGAGCGAGCGGGTCAGGTGCTCCCCGCCGCGCACCAGCACGACGTGGTTGAAGTCGTCCTGGAGCAGGTCCCGCCGGGCCGCCCGCGTGAGGAGCGAGCCGCGCGGGGCGACCACCGGGACGGGCCTGCGGCCGTACATCGACCAGGCGATGCCGACGCCGACGACCAGGACGACCATGGTGGACGCGGTCACCGTCATGGCGCTGACCGGCGAGTTGCCGTGCTCGTAGCCGGTGACGGGCTCCAGCCACTTCAGGAAGCGCTCGCCGATCTCGAAGAACGCACCGGCGAACACGGATCCGAACGCCAGGACGACCATCGGGACGGTCATGGACTTCGGCGACTCGTGCGGGTGCGGTTCGTGCCCCGCCGCATCCGGCTGCCAGCGCTTCTCGCCGAAGAAGGTGAGGAGCATGACCCGGGTCATGTAGAAGGCGGTGATGCCGGCGCCCAGCAGGGCGACCCCGCCGAGGATCCAGCCCTGGGTACCGCCCTTGGCGAAGGCCGCCTCGATGATCATGTCCTTGGAGAAGAAGCCGGACAGACCCGGGAAGCCGATGATCGCCAGGTAGCCGAGGCCGAAGGTGACGAAGGTGACCGGCATGAACTTCCGCAGTGCGCCGTACTTGCGCATGTCCACCTCGTCGTTCATCCCGTGCATCACGGAACCCGCGCCGAGGAAGAGGCCCGCCTTGAAGAAGCCGTGCGTCACCAGGTGCATGATCGCGAAGACGTACCCGATCGGGCCGAGGCCCGCGGCCAGGATCATGTACCCGATCTGCGACATCGTCGACCCGGCGAGGGCCTTCTTGATGTCGTCCTTCGCGCAACCGACGATCGCACCGAAGATCAGCGTGACCGCGCCCACGATGGTGACCACCAGCTGGGCGTCCGGCGCCCCGTTGAAGACGGCGGCCGAGCGGACGATCAGGTACACGCCCGCCGTCACCATCGTCGCCGCGTGGATCAGGGCCGAGACCGGGGTCGGGCCCTCCATCGCGTCCCCGAGCCAGGACTGGAGCGGCACCTGGGCCGACTTGCCGCAGGCGGCGAGCAGCAGCATCAGGGCGATCGCCGTCAGCTTGCCCTCGGTCGCGTTCCCCACGGAGGCGAACACCGGCCCGAAGGCGAAGGTCCCGAAGGTGGTGAACAGCAGCATGATCGCGATCGACAGGCCCATGTCGCCGACCCGGTTGACCAGGAAGGCCTTCTTCGCGGCGGTCGCCGCGCTGGGCTTGTGCTGCCAGAAGCCGATGAGCAGGTACGAGGCGAGGCCGACGCCCTCCCACCCGACGTACAGCAGCAGGTAGTTGTCGGCGAGGACCAGCAGCAGCATCGCCGCGAGGAACAGGTTGAGGTAGCCGAAGAAGCGGCGGCGGCGCTCGTCGTGCTCCATGTACCCGATGGAGTAGATGTGGATGAGCGTGCCGACCCCGGTGATCAGCAGGACGAAGGTCATCGACAGCTGGTCGAGCTGGAAGGCCACGTCCGCCTGGAAGCCCTCGACGGGGATCCAGGTGTACAGCTTCTCGTACAGGGTCCGGTCCTCGGCGCCGCGCCCGAGCAGGTCGGCGAAGAGGACCACGCCGATCCCGAAGGAGGCGGCGGCGAACAGGGTGCCGAGCCAGTGCCCGGCCTTGTCGAGGCGCCGGCCGCCGAGGAGCAGCACCACCGCTCCGAACAGGGGCGCCGCGATCAGCAGCCCAATCAGATTCTCCACTGTGAGCGCCCCTTACAGCTTCATCAGGCTGGCGTCGTCGACCGAGGCCGAGTGGCGGGTCCGGAACAGCGACACGATGATCGCGAGGCCCACCACGACCTCCGCGGCGGCGACGACCATCGTGAAGAAGGCGATGATCTGGCCGTCGAGGTTGCCGTGCATCCGGGAGAAGGCGACGAACGCGAGGTTGCAGGCGTTGAGCATCAGCTCGACGCACATGAACAGCACGATCGCGTTCTTCCGGATGAGCACGCCGGCCGCGCCGATGGTGAACAGCAGGGCGGCCAGGTACAGGTAGTTGACCGGATTCACTTCGATGCCTCCTCGCGGCCGAGGCGCTCCGCCGAGGCCTGCTCCAGCGCCTTCAGGTCGTTCAGCGCCTCGCTGGACACGTCCCGGATCTGGCCGCGGGCGCGCAGCGTCTTGTTGACGGTCAGCTCGGACGGGGTGCCGTCCGGCAGCAGGCCGGCGACGTCCACCGCGTTGTGCCGGGCGTAGACGCCGGGCGCGGGCAGCGGCGGGAGCTGGACGCCCTCGCGCACGCGCCGCTCGGCGAGCTCGCGCTGGGTGGCGGCCCGCTCGGTGCGCTCGCGGTGGGTGAGGACCATCGCGCCGACGGCGGCCGTGATCAGCAGCGCGCCGGTGATCTCGAAGGCGAACACGTACTTGGTGAAGATCAGCGTGGCCAGCCCCTCCACGTGCCCGGCGGAGTTGACCCGTCCGAGCCCGTTGAAGTGGGTGAGCTTGGCGTTGGCGATGCCGGCGATCAGCAGGACGCCGAAGCCGAGCCCGCACAGGACGGCCAGCCAGCGCTGCCCCTTGAGCGTCTCCTTCAGCGAGTCGGCGGCGGTGACGCCGACGAGCATGACCACGAAGAGGAAGAGCATCATGATCGCGCCGGTGTAGACGATGACCTGGACCACGCCCAGGAAGTACGCCCCGTTGGCGAGGTAGAAGACCGCCAGGATGATCATCGTCCCGGCCAGGCTCAGCGCGCTGTGCACGGCCTTCTTCATCAGGATCGTGGACAGCGCGCCGATGACGGCGACGGTGCCGAGGACCCAGAACTGGACCGCCTCGCCCGTGGAGGTCGAGGTGGCGGCCGCGAGGGCGCTCATGCCTGCACCTCCTCGGCATCGGCCGCGGTCTCGCCCTTGGAGACGGCCACCTGCCGCACCGTCCCGGGGGCCGCCCCCGTCACCAGTCCGCGGTAGTAGTCCTGCTCGTCCGTGCCCGGGAAGATCGAGTGCGGAGACTCCACCATGCCCTCGGTCAGACCGGCGAGCAGCTGCTCCTTGGTGTAGATGAGCGATTCGCGGCTGGCGTCGGCCAGTTCGAACTCGTTCGTCATCGTCAGCGCCCGCGTCGGGCAGGCCTCGATGCACAGCCCGCACAGGATGCAGCGGGCGTAGTTGATCTGGTAGACCCGCCCGTACCGCTCACCCGGGGAGTAGCGCTCCTCCTCGGTGTTGTCCGCGCCCTCCACGTAGATGGCGTCGGCGGGGCAGGCCCAGGCGCACAGCTCGCAGCCGATGCACTTCTCCAGGCCGTCCGGGTGCCGGTTCAGCTGGTGGCGTCCGTGGAAGCGCGGGGCGGTGGTCTTCTGCTGCTCCGGGTACTGCTCGGTGAGGCGCTTCTTGAACATGGCCTTGAAGGTCACGCCGAAGCCGGCCACCGGGTTCTGCCACTTCTCGCCCTGCTCGGCATCAGACTTGTCAGACATTCTCAGCACCCTCCTCTCGGTCACTGTCGGTATTCGTCCCGCCACTGACGATCAGCTCCCGCTCGCTGCGAGGCCGCCTGCGCGGTACGGGTGCCAGGTGCTGGCCGGGCTTGGGCGGTACGGGGAACCCGCCCGCCAGCGGGTCGAAGGGCTCGGCCCCGGCGGCCTCGCCGGCCCGCTCGGCGGAGGCCTTCTCCTTCCGGTCGCGGAAGAGGTCCGCGACGAAGGACAGCAGCAGGATCGCGACGACCGCGCCGCCGACGTACAGGACGATCTCCGAGAAGTCGTAGCTCTCGTTGCGCAGCGCCCTGACGGTCGCGACCAGCATCAGCCAGACCACGGAGACCGGGATCAGGACCTTCCAGCCGAGCTTCATCAGCTGGTCGTAGCGGACGCGGGGCAGCGTGCCGCGCAGCCAGATGAAGAAGAACAGCAGCAGCTGGACCTTGATGACGAACCAGAGCATCGGCCACCAGCCGTGGTTCGCGCCCTCCCAGAAGTGGCTGATCGGGTACGGGGCCCGCCAGCCGCCCAGGAAGAGGGTGACCGAGACCGCCGAGACGGTGACCATGTTGACGTACTCGGCCAGCATGAACAGCGCGAACTTGATGGAGGAGTACTCGGTGTTGAAGCCGCCGACGAGGTCGCCCTCGGACTCCGGCATGTCGAACGGCGCGCGGTTCGTCTCGCCGACCATCGTGATGACGTAGATGATGAACGAGACCGGCAGCAGCACGATGTACCAGCGGTCCGCCTGCGCCTCCACGATCGCCGAGGTCGACATCGACCCGGAGTAGAGGAAGACGGAGGCGAAGGCCGCGCCCATCGCGATCTCGTACGAGATCATCTGCGCGCAGGAGCGCAGGCCGCCGAGCAGCGGGTACGTGGAGCCCGAGGACCAGCCGGCCAGGACGATGCCGTAGATGCCGACCGAGGCGACCGCGAGGATGTAGAGCATCGCGATCGGCAGGTCGGTCAGCTGCATCGTGGTGCGCTGGCCGAAGATCGAGACCTCGTCGTCCGCCGGGCCGAACGGGATCACCGCGATGGCCATGAAGGCCGGGATCGCCGCGATGATCGGGGCCAGGACGTACACCACCTTGTCGGCCCGCTTGACGATGATGTCTTCCTTGAGCATCAGCTTCACGCCGTCGGCGAGCGACTGGAGCATGCCCCAGGGGCCGTGCCGGTTGGGGCCGATGCGCAGCTGCATCCAGGCGACGACCTTGCGCTCCCACACGATGGAGAAGAGCACGGTCACCATCAGGAAGGCGAAGCAGAACACCGCCTTGACGACGACCAGCCACCAGACGTCCCTGCCGAGCAGGGAGAGGTCCTCGGCCGCGAGCTGTACCGCGTTCACGCGCCCACCTCCGCAGGGGTGCCGCTGCTGTCGGCCGGGGTCGCCGGGCCGATCCGTACGAGGGTGCCCGGGTGGGCCCCGGTGTCGGCGAGGACGCCGTGCCCGGTGGAGTTCAGCGGGAGCCAGACCACCCGGTCGGGCATCTCGGTGATCCGCAGGGGGAGTTCCGCGGAGCCGGCCGGGCCGGTCACCGCGAGGACGTCGCCGTCCTTGACGCCGGTCTCGGCGGCCGTAGCGGCCGACAGCCGGGCGCTCGCCTCGTGCCGGGTGCCGGCCAGGGCGTCGTCGCCCTCCTGGAGCCGGCCCAGGTCGAGCAGGAGGCGGTGGCCCGCGAGGACCGCCTCGCCCGCTCCGGGGCGGGGCAGCGGCGCGGTGTCCGCGGAGTGCTCGGCCGCGCGCTCTCCGGTCCACGGGCCGAGCGCGTCGAGCTCGCGGCGTACGGCGTGCACGTCGGGCAGCGCGATGGGCCGGTCGGCCGCGTCGGCCAGCATGTGCAGCACGCGGGCGTCGGCGGGGGCGAGCCGGCGGGTCATCTGGTCGGGCTTGAGCGCGGCCTCGAACGGCCGGACCCTGCCCTCCCAGTTGATGAACGCGCCGGCCTTCTCGGCGACGGCGGCGACCGGGAAGACCACGTCCGCGTGGTCCGTGACCTGGCCGGGCCGCAGTTCCAGCGAGACCACGAAGGCCTCCTTCAGGGCGACCAGTGCCCGCTCCGGGTCCGGCAGGTCGGCGATCTCGACGCCCGCGACCAGCAGGGCGGAGAGCTCCCGCCCGGCGGCGGCCTCGACGATCTGGCCGGTGTCTCGGCCGTAGCGGTGCGGGAGTTCGTCCAGACCCCAGGCGGTGGCGACCTCGTCGCGGGCCCGCGGGTCGGTGGCCGGGCGGGCCCCCGGCAGCAGCGAGGGCAGCGCGCCCGCCTCGACGGCGGCCCGCTCCCCGGCCCGGCGCGGGATCCACACGAGCTGCGCGCCGGTCGCGGCCGCGGCGCGTACGGCGGCGGTCAGCGCGCCGGGCACGCCGGCCAGCCGCTCGCCGACGACGATGACCGCGCCGGCCTGGCGCAGCGCCTCGGCGGCACCGGCCCCGCCGGCCTCCAGGCCCGTACGGGACGCCAGCGCGGCGAGCCATTCGGGCTCGGTGCCGGGGGCGGCGGCCAGCAGGGTGCCGCCCGCCTTCTCCAGGCCGCGGGTGGCGAACGGGGCGAGGGCGAAGGTCCGCTGCTTGTGCTTGCGGTGGGCCTTGCGCAGCCGCAGGAAGACGCCGGGGGCCTCCTCCTCGGACTCGATGCCGGCGAGCAGGACGGCGGGGGCCGCCTCCAGCTTCGCGTACGTGACACCGCTGCCGTCGAGGTCCTTGCCGGTGCCGGCCACGGTGGCGGCCAGGAAGTCGGCCTCCTCCGCGCTGTGGATCCGGGCCCGGAAGTCGATGTCGTTGGTGTCGAGGACGACCCGGGCGAACTTGGCGTACGCGTACGCGTCCTCCACGGTGAGCCGTCCGCCGGTCAGGACGCCGGCCCGGCCGCGCGCCGCGGCGAGCCCGGCGGCCGCGGCCTCCAGGGCCTCGGGCCAGCTCGCCGGGGCGAGTACCCCGTCCGTGCCGCGCACCAGCGGGGTGGTGAGCCGGTCGGGGCGCTGTGCGTAGCGGAACCCGAAGCGGCCCTTGTCGCAGATCCACTCCTCGTTGACCTCGGGGTCCTCGGCGGCCATCCGGCGCAGCACCTTGCCGCGGCGGTGGTCGGTCCGGGTCGCGCAGCCGCCCGCGCAGTGCTCGCACACGCTCGGGGAGGAGACGAGGTCGAACGGGCGGGAGCGGAACCGGTAGGCGGCCGAGGTGAGGGCGCCGACGGGGCAGATCTGGATGGTGTTGCCGGAGAAGTAGGACTCGAAGGGGTCGCCCTCGCCGATGCCGACCTGCTGGAGGGCGCCGCGCTCCAGGAGCTCGATCATCGGGTCGCCCGCGACCTGTGTGGAGAAGCGGGTGCAGCGCGCGCACAGCACGCACCGCTCGCGGTCCAGCAGCACCTGCGTGGAGATCGGGACCGGCTTCTCGTACGTGCGCTTCTTGCCCTCGAAACGCGAGTCGCTCTGCCCGTGGGACATCGCCTGGTTCTGCAGCGGGCACTCGCCGCCCTTGTCGCAGACCGGGCAGTCCAGCGGGTGGTTGATGAGCAGCAGCTCCATCACCCCGCGCTGGGACTTCTCGGCGACCGGGGAGGTCAGCTGCGTCTTGACGACCATGCCGTCGGTGCAGGTGATGGTGCAGGAGGCCATCGGCTTGCGCTGGCCCTCGACCTCGACGATGCACTGGCGGCAGGCGCCGACCGGGTCGAGGAGGGGGTGGTCGCAGAACCGGGGGATCTCGATGCCGATCTGCTCGGCGGCCCGGATGACCAGGGTCCCCTTGGGCACCGACAGTTCGATGCCGTCGATGGTCAGGGAGATCAGGTCCTCGGGCGGGACGGCGGCCTCTCCGCCACCGGTCGGAGCATTAGTGGTGACGGTCATGCGTTCACCTCCGTGTCAGCCCAGAGGGTCGACTTCCTGGGGTCGAAGGGGCAGCCCTTGCCCGTGATGTGCTGCTCGTACTCCTCGCGGAAGTACTTGAGCGAGGAGAAGATCGGGCTGGCGGCGCCGTCGCCGAGCGCGCAGAACGACTTGCCGTTGATGTTGTCGGCGATGTCGTTCAGCTTGTCGAGGTCCGACATGACGCCCTTGCCTGCCTCGATGTCGCGCAGCAGCTGGACCAGCCAGTAGGTGCCTTCGCGGCAGGGCGTGCACTTGCCGCAGGACTCGTGGGCGTAGAACTCGGTCCAGCGGGTGACGGCACGCACCACGCAGGTCGTCTCGTCGAAGCACTGCAGCGCCTTGGTGCCGAGCATGGAGCCGGCCGCGCCGACGCCCTCGTAGTCCAGCGGGACGTCCAGGTGCTCGTCCGTGAACATCGGGGTGGAGGAGCCGCCCGGGGTCCAGAACTTCAGCCGGTGTCCGGGGCGCATCCCGCCGCTCATGTCGAGGAGCTGGCGCAGGGTGATGCCGAGCGGGGCCTCGTACTGGCCGGGGCCGGCGACGTGCCCGGAGAGCGAGTACAGGGTGAAGCCGGGGGACTTCTCGGTCCCCATCGACTTGAACCAGTCCTTGCCCCGGTTCAGGATCGCGGGAACCGAGGCGATCGACTCCACGTTGTTGACGACGGTGGGGCACGCGTAGAGCCCCTCGACGGCGGGGAAGGGGGGACGCAGCCGGGGCTGGCCGCGCCGGCCTTCGAGGGAGTCGAGGAGTGCCGTCTCCTCGCCGCAGATGTACGCGCCCGCTCCCGCGTGCACCGTGATGTCGAGCTTCAGTCCGCTCCCGAGGACGTCCTCCCCGAGGTAGCCGGCCTCGTACGCCTCGCGCACCGCCTCGTGCAGGCGCCGCAGTACCGGCACGACCTCGCCGCGCAGGTAGATGAAGGCGTGCTCCGACCGGATCGCGTAGCAGGCGATGATCATTCCCTCGATGAGGGAGTGCGGGTTGGCGAAGAGGAGGGGGATGTCCTTGCAGGTTCCCGGCTCCGACTCGTCCGCGTTCACGACGAGGTAGTGCGGCTTTCCGTCGCCCTGCGGGATGAACTGCCACTTCATTCCGGTGGGGAAGCCCGCGCCGCCGCGGCCGCGCAGACCGGAGTCCTTCACGTACGCGATGAGGTCGTCCGGGGTCATCGCGAGCGCCTTGCGCAGGCCCTCGTACCCCTCGTGCCGCCGGTAGGTCTCCAGCGTCCACGACTGCGGCTCGTCCCAGAAGGCCGACAGCACGGGCGCCAGCAGCTTCTCCGGGGCGCCGTTCTCATGCATTTCGGCAGTCACCGTCATCACTCCCCCTCCTCGGTGGCAGCAGAAGCCTCACCACGCGGGTGCACGACCTTGCCGAGCTGCGGGGTCTCGCCGCGCGCGATGCGCAGCCCGATCAGGGAGGCGGGGCCGGCGCCGCCGCTCGCCTCGACCGCGCCCTCGCGCTCGTCCGGGAAGCCGGCCAGGATCCGGGCCGTCTCCTTGTACGTGCACAGCGGCGCGCCCCGGGTCGGCGCGACGGGCCGGCCGGCGATCAGGTCGTCGACCATGGCCTTGGCGGACTCGGGGGTCTGGTTGTCGAAGAACTCCCAGTTGACCATCACCACGGGGGCGTAGTCGCAGGCCGCGTTGCACTCGATGTGCTCCAGCGTGACCTTGCCGTCGGGGGTGGTCTCGTTGTTGCCGACCCCGAGGTGCTCCTTGAGCTCGTCGAAGATCGCGTCGCCGCCCATGACCGCGCACAGGGTGTTCGTGCAGACCCCGACCTGGTAGTCGCCCGAGGCCTTGCGCCGGTACATCGTGTAGAAGGTGGCCACGGCGGTGACCTCGGCGGTGGTCAGGCCCAGCACCTCGGCGCAGAACCGGATGCCGGTGCGCGAGACGTGGCCCTCCTCGGCCTGGGTCAGGTGCAGCAGCGGCAGCAGCGCGGACCGGCTGTCGGGGTAGCGGGCGATGACCTCCTTCGCGTCCGCTTCGAGCCGGGCGCGTACGTCGGCCGGGAAGTCGGGGGCCGGAAGCTGGGGCATCCCCAGACCCACCCCTTGACCGGTCGGATTGGCTGTCATCGGTCGACGCCTCCCATCACGGGGTCGATGGAGGCGACGGCGACGATGACGTCGGCGACCTGGCCGCCCTCGCACATCGCGGCCATGGCCTGCAGGTTGGTGAAGGACGGGTCGCGGAAGTGGACCCGGTAGGGGCGGGTGCCGCCGTCGGAGACGACGTGGACCCCGAGCTCGCCCTTGGGCGACTCGACGGCCGCGTACGCCTGCCCGGCCGGTACCCGGAAGCCCTCGGTCACCAGCTTGAAGTGGTGGATGAGGGCCTCCATGGAGGTGCCCATGATGTTCTTGATGTGGTCGAGCGAGTTGCCGAGGCCGTCCGGGCCCATCGCGAGCTGCGCCGGCCAGGCGATCTTCTTGTCGGCGACCATGACCGGGCCCGGCTCCAGCCGTTCCAGGCACTGCTCGACGATCCGCAGGGACTGGCGCATCTCCTCCAGGCGGATCAGGAACCGCCCGTACGAGTCGCAGCTCTCGGTGGTCGGCACGTCGAACTCGTACGTCTCGTACCCGCAGTACGGGTCCGACTTGCGCAGGTCGTGCGGCAGGCCGGCCGAGCGCAGGATCGGGCCGGTGGCGCCGAGCGCCATGCAGCCGGTGAGGTCGAGGTAGCCGACGTCCTGCATGCGGGCCTTGAAGATGGGGTTGCCGGTGGCGAGCTTGTCGTACTCCGGCAGGTTCTTCTTCATGATCTTGAGGAAGTCGCGCAGCTGGTCCACGGCGCCCGGGGGCAGGTCCTGGGCGAGACCGCCGGGGCGGACGAACGCGTGGTTCATGCGCAGGCCCGTGATCAGCTCGAAGATGTCGAGGATCAGCTCGCGGTCCCGGAACCCGTAGATCATGATCGTGGTCGCGCCCAGCTCCATTCCGCCGGTGGCGATGCACACCAGGTGGGAGGAGAGCCGGTTGAGCTCCATCAGCAGGACGCGGATGACGGTGGCCCGGTCCGGGATCTGGTCGGTGATGCCGAGGAGCTTCTCGACGCCGAGGCAGTACGCCGTCTCGTTGAAGAACGGCGTCAGGTAGTCCATGCGCGTCACGAAGGTGGTGCCCTGCGTCCAGTTCCGGAATTCGAGGTTCTTCTCGATGCCGGTGTGCAGGTAGCCGATGCCGCAGCGGGCCTCGGTGACGGTCTCGCCGTCGATCTCCAGGATCAGCCGGAGCACGCCGTGGGTGGACGGGTGCTGCGGGCCCATGTTGACGACGATCCGCTCGTCGTCGGCCTTCGCCGCGGACTGGACGATCTCGTCCCAGTCGCCGCCGGTGACGGTGTAGACGGTGCCTTCGGTGGTCTCCCGGGAGGCCGCGGGGTCCGAGGAGGCGTTGTTCGATGCGTTCTGGGCGTTCATCAGCTGTACGACCTCCGCTGGTCGGGAGCCGGGATCTGGGCGCCCTTGTACTCGATGGGGATGCCGCCGAGCGGGTAGTCCTTGCGCTGCGGGAAGCCCTGCCAGTCATCCGGCATCATGATCCGCGTGAGCGCCGGGTGCCCGTCGAAGACCAGGCCGAAGAAGTCGTACGCCTCGCGCTCGTGCCAGTCGTTCGTCGGATAGACGGAGACGAGCGACGGGACGTGCGGGTCCGCGTCCGGGGCCGTGACCTCCAGGCGCACCACCCGGCCGTGGGTGATCGAGCGCAGGTGGTAGACGGCGTGGAGCTCGCGGCTCTTGTCGTCGGGGAAGTGGACCCCGCTGACGCCGGTGCAGAGCTCGAAGCGCAGGGCCGGGTCGTCGCGCAGGGTCTTCGCGACGCGGACGAGGTGCTCGCGGGCGATGTGGAGCGTCAGCTCGCCCCGGTCGACGACGACCTTCTCGATGGCGTTCTGCGGGAGCAGCTCCTGCTCCTCCAGTGCCCCTTCGAGCTCGTCGACGACCTCGTCGAAGTAGGAGCCGTAGGGGCGGTGGCTCTCGCCGGGCATGGCCACGGTGCGGACGAGGCCGCCGTAGCCGCTGGTGTCGCCGCCGCCCCGGGCGCCGAACATGCCCTTGCGGACGCCGATCACCTCGGGGCCGCCGGCGGAACCCCGCGGGGCAGGAACGTTGTTCCCGTTGCCGTTGCCGTCGGTGGCCGGGGAGGTCTCGCTCGCGTCGCTCACCGGAGCAGCCCCTTCATCTCGATCGTGGGGAGGGCCTTGAGGGCCGCCGCCTCCGCCTCGCGCGCCGCCTCTTCCCGGTTCACGCCGAGCTTTCCGCCCTGGATCTTCTGGTGGAGCTTGAGGATCGCGTCCATCAGCATCTCGGGGCGCGGCGGGCAGCCGGGGAGGTAGATGTCCACCGGGACGATGTGGTCGACGCCCTGGACAATCGCGTAGTTGTTGAACATTCCGCCCGAAGATGCACAAACCCCCATGGAGATGACCCATTTGGGAGCGGGCATCTGGTCGTACACCTGCCGCAGCACCGGCGCCATCTTCTGGCTGACCCGCCCGGCCACGATCATCAGATCGGCCTGGCGCGGGGATCCGCGGAAGACCTCCATGCCGAAGCGGGCCAGGTCGTACCGGCCCGCTCCGGTGGTCATCATCTCGATGGCGCAGCAGGCCAGGCCGAAGGTCGCGGGGAACACGGATGACTTGCGCACCCAGCCCGCGGCCTGTTCGACGGTGGTCAGCAGAAAGCCGCTCGGCAGCTTCTCTTCCAGTCCCATGGGAAATTCAGCCCCTCAGTCCCATTCCAGACCGCCGCGGCGCCACACGTAGGCGTAGGCGACGAAGACGGTGAGCACGAAGAGCAGCATCTCGACGAGCCCGAAGATCCCCAGGGAGTCGAAGGTGACCGCCCAGGGGTAGAGGAAGACAACTTCGATGTCGAAGACGATGAAGAGCATCGCCGTCAGGTAGTACTTGATGGGGAAGCGGCCGCCGCCGGCCGGCGTGGGCGTCGGCTCGATGCCGCACTCGTACGCCTCGAGCTTCGCCCGGTTGTACCGTTTTGGGCCGATCAGCGTGGCCATGACCACGGAGAAGATCGCAAACCCTGCGCCGAGGGCGCCGAGCACGAGGATGGGCGCGTACGCATTCACGCTCCTCGCTCCTTCCAGTCGTCCTTGACCGTTGGACCGCCGTGCCGGCCGCCTCGCGAAGATCGTCCAACTCGACGGGATCTCATGTGAGGCAGTTCACAAGCCGGACTGGTGCGCATCTTATGCCCGCTCCTCTGTGATCTGCGACACGGGTAACAACACCGAGTTTGTGATCTCCACCACCTGACGAACGATCATCAAGACCGATAGGTGGTGATCTTCATACGCGAAGCATCCACATGATCACCAAAGGTGACATCCGGCCGCGTTACCGCAGGTAGAAGGCCGATGTCCCTATCAAATGATGTCGAGTGCAGGCAAATTTGCGGGATCAAGCCTTGCACGGTAAAGGAAATCGCCGTCGCCCGGCCGGGGGAGCTCCGAGGACGGGAGTGGACGGGTGCCCGGCGCGTGCGCGCGTTCACGAGCGCCGGCGCCCACCGCACGGGAAGTTCACGGACGGATCACGGACGGGCCACAGCGCCCTCACAGTGAGACGATTCTGTGACCTGCGCCACACCGAATTCTTGGTTCCGAAACGGGGCTTGGCCATCTGTCCGCAGTGATGGTAGGTCGTGGATCAATTCGGACTTATTGCGGAAACCCCTTGATCACAGCCTTGTGACGGCGTGTCCGATACGTCCGTTACGGCGTCAATAAGACGCGCGACGCGCCCGGTTAGCCCGGTTCGCGGACAACTGTGGCGCAGACCACGTTTCTTGATGGGAACCCGGACCCCCTGATAGCGGTTGTCCTCATGTCCCACACCGCTCACATACCCAGCCACCGGAAGCCCCGTCGCAGCGCCTCGAAGCTCGCGGTCCGCGCCGGAGTTGCCGGTGGCGTCCTCAGCACCCTGGCGATGGCCGGCACGGCGAGCGCGTCCCCGTCCGAGCCCGTGACCGAGACGACGCTCGAAATGCCGGTCCTGAACCTGGATCTGGCCGCCGACGTCTCCTCCGCCGTCACCACCGCCGCCGAGAACACGGCCGCCGCCGCCGTCACCGGTGAGCTGCGCACGCAGGAGGAGCAGGCCCGCACCGGCGCCGCCGCCGAGGCCAAGAAGGCCAAGGAAGACGCCCAGAAGGCCGACGCCGAGAAGAAGGCGAAGGAGGAGGCGGACCGCAAGGCCGACGCCGAGCGCGCCACCCGCAGCTCCTCCCGCAACACGCTCCAGAACGCCTCCGCGTCGGACTCGGGCTCCGACCTGGGCTCGGGCACCGTCACCGCCCCCGCGACCGGCTCCGCCGCCGCGATCGTCAACTACGCCCGCGCGCAGGTCGGCAAGGCGTACGTCACCGGCGGCACCGGCGCGAACGGCTCGTTCGACTGCTCCGGCCTCGTCCAGGCCGCCTACCGCCAGGCCGGCATCTCCCTGCCGCGCGTGTCGCAGGACCAGTCCACGAAGGGCCGTTCGGTCTCCCTGAGCGCCCTGCAGCCCGGCGACATCCTGTACTGGGGCCCCAGCGGCAGCGCCTACCACGTCGCCATCTACGTCGGCGGCGGCAAGTTCGTGGGCGCCCAGAACTCCGGCACGGGCGTCGTCGAGCGCTCGCTGAGCTACGACCCGCCGACGGGCGCCCGCCGCGTCCTCTGAGGACCCCGAGGTCTCCCGAGGCGCCCTGAGGCTCCCCAGGGGCTCCTGAGCCCCTCTCAGCGCGCCCCGGCACGTCCCGGCGCGTCCCGCAGCACGGCCCGAGGGCCGGCACTCCCCCGCTCGGGGGCGGAGTGCCGGCCCTTTCCGCGTTCGCCGGCACCCTGAGAGGATGGGGTGGGCAGCACCCGATTCAGGCCAGGAGGTGGCGGACCCGTGATGACCGACGCGTACGAGGAACAGGGCGACGACGCCGACCCCACCCCCGTCCCCGCCGCCACCGGGCTCTTCCTGCTCGCCGTCGGCGGCTGGCTCCTGAACACCACCCGCCCCTGGCACAAACCCGGACATCCCGTCATCCTGGGGCTCGGCTGGGCCGTTGCCCTCACGCTGCTGCTCTGGGGCGCCGTACTGGTCGCCCGCTGCGTACGGACGGTCCACGCCCCGCGGCAGCGGCCGGCGTACGGGGGCGGAACGGACGAAGCGGGCCGAACCGGTGGAACACCGGCCCGACCCGCTCCCTGAGACCCCGGAACATCAGGCCTTGGGGGCCACCTTCGAGAGGCCGTTGATGATGCGGTCCATCGCGTCGCCGCCCGCCGGGTCCGTCAGGTTGGCCAGCATCTTCAGCGTGAACCGCATGAGCACCGGGTGCGTCAGGCCGCGCTGCGCGGCGACCTTCATGACCTTCGGGTTGCCGATCAGCTTCACGAAGGCGCGGCCCAGCGAGTAGTAGCCGCCGTACGTCTCCTTGAGCACCTTCGGGTAGCTGTGCAGCGCCAGCTCGCGCTGGGCCGGGGTGGCCCGGGCGTGCGCCTGCACGATGACGTCGGCCGCGATCTGCCCGGATTCCATCGCATACGCGATGCCCTCGCCGTTGAACGGGTTGACGAGGCCGCCCGCGTCCCCGACGAGCAGCAGGCCCTTGGTGTAGTGCGGCTGCCGGTTGAAGGCCATCGGCAGGGCCGCGCCGCGGATCGGCTGCGTCATGTTCTCGGGGGTGTAGCCCCAGTCCTCCGGCATGGACGCGCACCAGGCCTTGAGGACCTCGCGCCAGTCCAGCTCCCGGAAGGCGGAGGAGGAGTTGAGGATGCCGAGGCCGACGTTGGACGTGCCGTCGCCCATGCCGAAGATCCAGCCGTAGCCGGGCAGCAGCCGGTCCTGCGCGCCGCGCCGGTCCCACAGCTCCAGCCAGGACTCGAGGTAGTCGTCGTCGTGCCGGGGCGAGGTGAAGTACGTACGGACGGCGACGCCCATCGGGCGGTCCTCGCGCCGGTGCAGGCCCATCGCGAGCGAGAGCCGCGAGGAGTTGCCGTCGGCGGCGACCACGAGCGGGGCGCTGAAGGTGACCGGGGTCTTCTCCTCGCCCAGCTTCGCCTGCACGCCGGTGATGTGGCCGGTGCGCGGATCGCGGACGGGCTCGCCGACGTTGCAGCGCTCGTACAGGCGGGCGCCGGCCTTCTGGGCCTGGCGGGCCAGGGTCTCGTCGAAGTCGTCGCGCTTGCGGACGAGTCCGTAGTCCGGGAAGGAGGCGAGTTCCGGCCAGTCCAGCTGGAGGCGCTGGCCGCCGCCGATGATCCGCAGGCCCTTGTTGCGGAGCCAGCCGGCCTCTTCGGAGACGTCGATGCCCATCGCCACCAGCTGCTTGGTGGCGCGCGGGGTCAGTCCGTCGCCGCAGACCTTCTCGCGCGGGAACGCCGTCTTCTCCAGGAGCAGGACGTCGAGTCCGGCCTTGGCGAGGTAGTAGGCGGTGGTCGAGCCGGCGGGCCCGGCCCCGACGACGATCACGTCCGCGGAGTGTTCGGAGAGGGGCTCGGTCACTGCGGGGTCTCCCGAAGGCTCGATAAGGGGTGCCCAACGGCACGGGACATGTGCAGTCTATGCAGCGAGAGAGATCACGAACCGAAGGGCTGCCCCGATGACCGCTTCGCCCACCTCGCCCGCCTCGCTCCCGACCGTCCGGCTGCGCGTGCCGACCGACGAGGACGCCCGGGCCTGGCACGAGCTCTTCGACGACCCCGACGTCATGGAGTTCCTCGGCGGCCCAGCCGAGCTGTCCCTGTACGAGGAGTTCACGGCGCGCCAGCGGATGCACGACGCGCAGCTCGGCTTCTGCCTGTGGACGCTGCTGGACGCCGACGGCGCGGTCATCGGTTTCACGGGCGCCCAGCCGTGGCCGCAGGAGAAGGCGTGGGGGCCGGTCGGCGAGATCGAGATCGGCTGGCGCCTGGGCCGCTCCGCGTGGGGCAAGGGCTACGCGTACGCGGCGGCCCTGGCGACGCTGGAGCGCGTACGGGCGGCGGGGCTCGGGCAGGTGGTGGCGATGATCAACGACGAGAACCGCCGCTCGATCGCGGTCGCGGAACGCCTGGGCATGACCCTGGCGGACCGCTTCCTGCTCCCGGGCGGCCGCAGTTACGGCCGCCGCTACGAGCTCGTACTGGCCGCGGGGTAGCCCCGGCGCGCACGGAGATCCGCTCCCGGCCGGCGGACGGAGTCCGGCGCAGCGCCGCGAAGCCGGTGAGGCCCGCCGGGGCCGAGCCGTGCGAGCGGCGCGTCAGAAGACGGACAGGCCGGTCAGGGTCGTGAAGCGGTCCAGGGCGGCCACGCCCGCGACGGAGTTGCCGTGCGGGTCGAGGCCCGGTGACCAGACGGCCAGCGTGCACACGCCCGGGACGACCGCCACGATCCCGCCGCCCACGCCGCTCTTGCCGGGGAGGCCGACGCGGTACGCGAACTCGCCTGCCGCGTCGTACGTCCCACAGGTCAGCATCACCGCGTTGACCTGCTTCGCCTCGCTCCGGGTCAGCAGCCGCGACCCGTCCGTCCGCAGCCCGTGCCGGGCCAGGAAGCGCGCCGCCCGCGCCAGATCGGCGCAGCTCATCTCGATCGAGCACTGCCAGAAGTAGTGGTCCAGCAGCGTCGGCACGGGGTTGTCGATGTTCCCGTACGAGGCCATGAAGTGCGCCAGCGCGGCGTTGCGGTCGCCGTGCTCGTGCTCCGAGGCCGCCACCTCCGCGTCGAAGCCCAGCTCCGGGTTCCCGCTCTCCTCCCGGAGGAACTTCAGCAGCTCGCTGCTCGCGTCGCCCGTCAGCGTCTGCAGCCGGTCCGTGACCACCAGCGCGCCCGCGTTGATGAACGGATTGCGCGGAATGCCGTTCTCGTACTCCAGCTGCACCAGCGAGTTGAACGGGTTGCCCGACGGCTCCCGGCCGACCCGCTCCCACAGGCTGTCGCCGCCCTCGGCCAGCGCCAGGGCCAGGGCGAACACCTTCGTGATCGACTGGGCCGAGAACGGGACCTGCCAGTCCCCCACCCCGTACACGTTCCCGGCGAGATCGGCGACGGCCATCCCGAACTGTCCCGGGTCCACCGACGCGAGCGCCGGGATGTACTCGGCGGGCGTGCCGCGGCCCACCAGGGGGGCGACGTCCGCCGCTATCTGCTCCAGGAGGGGCTGGTAGTCCACGGCCCGCTACGCCGTCTTGACGCCGCGGTGCAGCGCCACGATGCCGCCGCTCAGGTTCCGCCAGGCCACCTTCGACCAGCCGGCCTTCTGCAGCAGGCCGGCCAGCGCCGGCTGGTCCGGCCACTCCCGGATCGACTCGGCGAGGTACACGTACGCGTCCGGGTTGGAGGAGACCGCGCGGGCCACGGGCGGCAGGGCGCGCATCAGGTACTCCGTGTACACCGTCCGGAAGGGGCCCCAGGTGGGCTGCGAGAACTCGCAGATCACGACCTGTCCGCCCGGCTTGGTCACCCGGTACAGCTCCCGCAGCCCCGCGTCCGTGTCCTGTACGTTGCGCAGCCCGAAGGAGATCGTCACCGTGTCGAAGACGTCGTCCTTGAACGGCAGCTTCGTCGCGTCGCCCGCGGTCATGGGCAGCCAGGAGTGCCGCTTCTTGCCCTCGCGGAGCATCCCGAGCGAGAAGTCGCAGGGGACGACGTACGCGCCCGTCGCGGCGAACGGCAGCGAGGAGGTCGCGGTCCCGGCGGCCAGGTCCAGCACCTTGTGCCCGGGGCGCGCGCCGACCGCCTTGGCGACCTCCTTGCGCCACAGACGGGCCTGCCCGAGGGAGAGGACGTCGTTGGTGAGATCGTAGTTCGCCGCCACACCGTCGAACATGGAGGCGACTTCGTGCGGCTGCTTGTCCAGGGAAGCGCGGGTCACTGGCGTTGGCCCCTCAGGTGCGGTGCGGTACGGGTGGGCTGATACCGGGCCATTCTCGCAGGCGGCGCCGGGCACCACCGCCGGGGGCACAACTGGCCCGATGGACAGTTACGCGGGGCACGCGCGTCCGCGTTGACTGGCGTCATGGCCTGAACAAGGCCTACCGAAACACGATATTCACGAACAAAGGGCTCCACGATGCCGGCAGGCCATCCCACCGGTCACGGTCGAAGTACCCGTCTCGGCGCCCGGGCGCAGCGGCGGGCCGAGCGGCGCAAGCGGCTCCACCGCACGCTCCTCGGAACGGCCGCGGTGGCCGCCCTCGCGGCGACCGCGTACGCGGTCGTGCCGCTGGACGACGCCTCCTCCGCCTCCGACTCCGTGGCCGCGCCGCCCCCGGGTGCCTCCGGTGCCGCCTCCGGCACGCCCGCCGGGGATCCCGCCGCCTCGACCGCGCCCCCTTCGGCCTCCGCCGGGTCCGCCGCATCCGGGGAACCCTCCGCCGACGCCTCCAAGCCCGGCGGCGGACCGACCGCGGGCAAGACCCCCCAGTCCGGCCCGGGCACCTTCGCGGCCTCCTCCCGCTCGGGGCAGCCGCAGGGCAAGGGGCCCGCCCGCAAGTGGCGGATCGAGGTCGAGGAGGGCAGCGGGGTCGACGCGAACGCCGCCGCGCAGTCGGTGGAGAAGATCCTCGGGGACCCGCGCGGCTGGATCAAGGACCCGGCGTACGGCTTCCAGCTCGTCGGCGCCGGCCAGCCGGTGGACTTCACCGTGAAGATCGCCACACCCACGACCACCGACCGGCTGTGCGAGGTGGAAACCCCCGAGCTCATCGGCGAGACGAACTGCCGGGCCGGCCACACCGTCGTCGTGAACCTCAAGCGCTGGCTGGAAGGATCACCGCAGTTCAAGGGGGCCGTGGAGGAGTACCGCGCGCTGATCGTCAACCACGAGGTGGGTCACGAGATAGGCCGCGACCACGAGACCTGCCCGGGCCCCGGAAAGCCCGCTCCGGCGATGATGCAGCAGATCAAGGGGCTGCTCGGCTGCACGGCGAATGCCTGGCCGTTCGACGGAAATGGAACCTACCTGTCAGGACCACCCGTCCCATAGGGCAGAGAGATCCGACGGGCCGGACGAGTTGACCACTCGGTCCCCGGCCGGGGGCGAGGAGTGGAAACCGTGCGCGTCGTCAGCTTCAGCGTCCCCGTCTGGTTTCCGCCCCGCGGCGAACAGGAGGTACGGCCGCGGGCCCGGCTCACCGAGCAGGAGTCGGCCGTGTTCCTGTGCCTGGCGACCGGCGCCTCGAACGCGGAGCTCGCGGGCGAGCTGCAACTGTCCGTCAGCACCGTCAAGTTCCACGTCCACAACATACGGGCGAAGCTGGGCGGCATCAGCCGCCTCCAGGCCTGCCTCCTGGCCGCCCTGGCCCGTGAGTCCGCGGGGCCCAAGCCCCTCAGCGGCGGCGGTGGAGCAGGCGGCCGCCGGTGACCGTGGCCACGCAGGTGGTCGCGCCCTGCGCGAGGAGCTCCGCCGGACCGGCCACGGCGAACACCGCGAAGCGGGCCGGGGCGCCCTCGTCGAGTACCCCGTGGAAGGCCTCCTCGGCCGACGCGCGGCCGGCGAAGGGGTCCAGTGACGGGGTCCCGGCGGCGGGCGCCGGCGGCAGGAGCGTCAGCCCCGAGCGGACCACCGCCGTGCGGACCGCCGGGACCGTGAGCTTCCCGGCCACCGCCACCACCCCGCGGGCCAGCAGCTTCTGCGTGGCCCGGCGGGCGCTGTTGCCCCAGCGGGACTCGGTCAGACCGAGGGCGTCGAGCGCCTCGGCGCCGCCGATCGGGTCGGACCCGAGCTCGGCGGTCTCGTACGGGTCGTCGGGGTAGTACGTCCGCTCCAGCAGCACGTCGGCGCCGCGCACCAGCAGCCCCGGGGTGAGCACCCCGGGCCAGCGCCGGACCCGCGCGTGCGGCCGGGCCGCGGCGAGCTCCTCGTACGGGCCCACCCGGGCGATCCGGTCGCCCTCGACCAGGACCGCCCCGGCGGGCAGCGGCGTGCGGCCGGGCCCGGACAGGAGGACGTCGGCGGTGTGAAGCGTCAGCACGGGCGCGTCAGTTCGTGGAGATGAGCTTCAGCTCGGGGTGCGCCGTACCGCCCTCGATCGCCGTCGACGAGATGTGCGAGACCACGCGGTCGTCGACCGGGTCGTTCGCCGGGTCGTCGTGCACGAGGAGGTGCTCGTACGTCGTGGCGCGCTGGGCCGGGACACGGCCCGCCTTGCGGATCAGGTCGATGATCTCCTGGCGGTTCGAGCGGTGCTTCGCGCCCGCCGAGGAGACGACGTTCTCCTCCAGCATGATCGAGCCGAGGTCGTCCGCTCCGTAGTGCAGCGAGAGCTGGCCCGCCTCCTTGCCCACGGTCAGCCAGGAGCCCTGGATGTGGGCGATGTTGTCGAGGAAGAGCCGCGCGATCGCGATCATGCGCAGGTACTCGAAGACCGTCGCCTGGGTCCGGCCCTTGAGGTGGTTGTTCTCGGGCTGGTACGTGTACGGGATGAAGGCGCGGAAGCCGCCCGTGCGGTCCTGCGTGTCCCGGATCATCGCGATGTGCTCGATGCGCTCGGCGTTGGTCTCGCCGGTGCCCATCAGCATGGTGGAGGTGGACTCCACGCCCAGCTCGTGGGCGATCTCCATGATCTCCAGCCAGCGCTCGCCGGATTCCTTCAGCGGGGCGATCGCCTTGCGCGGCCGCGCCGGCAGGAGTTCGGCGCCGGCGCCCGCGAAGGAGTCGAGGCCGGCCGCGTGGATCCGCTTGATGGCCTCCTCCGCCGAGACGCCGGAGATGCGGGCCATGTGGTCGACCTCGGACGCGCCGAGGGAGTGGATGACCAGCTGCGGGAAGGCCTTCTTGATCGCGGAGAAGTGCTCCTCGTAGTACTCCACGCCGTAGTCCGGGTGGTGTCCGCCCTGGAACATGATCTGCGTGCCGCCGAGCTCGACGGTCTCCGCGCAGCGGCGCAGGATGTCGTCGAGGTCGCGGGACCAGCCCTTCTTGGTGTCCTTCGGGGCCGCGTAGAAGGCGCAGAACTTGCACGCCGTGACGCACACGTTCGTGTAGTTGATGTTGCGCTCGATGATGTACGTCGCGATGTGCTCGGTGCCGGCGTAACGGCGGCGGCGCGCCGCGTCGGCGGCCTGTCCGAGCGCGTGCAGCGGGGCGTTCCGGTAGAGGTCGAGCGCCTCTTCCCTGGTGATCCGGCCCCCTGCGGCGGCGCGGTCGAGGACAGACTGGAGAGCGGCCTGGTCGGTCACCGGTGCGTCACCTTTCGGCGGTGTCAAGAGGTACGGACCGATCCAGCCTACGCCAGGGCCCGTCGACGGATTTCAGGGGATGCGGGTCAGGTCGCCTTCGGGGTTTCCGGCCGGACCGTCGCCCGACTTGTAGTGGAGCGTCCCGTCGGCGTTGAGCGTGAAGCGCTCGTCGGCGGAGCCGTTGGAGCAGATGCCGGGTGCCGGGTTGGGGCCGCCCGCGGTGTCCAGGACGAGGGAGCGGTCGGTGGCGGAGGCCAGCTTCCAGTCGCCGCTGCAGTCGGTGCCGAAGACCGGGAGGATCGACTTGTCCCGGGCGACGACCTCGCCGACCTTGCCGGCCTTGATGGTGATCTCGAACTCGCTGGGGACCCCCGCGCGGGCGGTGGTGACCGTCCCCTTCCAGGTGCCGGTGAGCTCCTTGGGGACGTCGCCCCGGGTGCCGGCGGACCCCGTCGAGGGCTTGGTCGTCGAGGGCGTGCCGGACGGGGTGCCCGAGGGGGTGGCCGACTCCTTCGGGGCCGGGGTGCCGGAGGCCGTCGTCGACGGGGGCCGGGCGGCGGTGTCGCCCGAGGCGTGCTCGCCGGCGTCGCCGGTGCCGGGGAGCAGCCCCAGCCCGTACAGGCCGCCGCCGGACAGCACGGCCAGGACGGCCGTCGCCGCGAGCACCAGCGAGCAGCTGAAGCGCCGCCCGGCCGCGCTGAAGCTGACCTGGCGCGCCTGGTCGGGGGAGGTCCGCGGCTGCGGCACCCCGCCCCCGGCGGTCTCGGTGGGGCGGTGCGCCGCATCCGTGGGCGGCGGCCCGTAGGGCCCGTAGGAGGGGCTCGCCCCGCCGGCGCCGGAGGCGGCGCCGCTCCCGTACGAGGGGTCCGGCGCTCCGAAACCGACCGCGGGGCCCCCGTACGAGGAGGCCGTGAACGGCACCGGCCCCGAAGGGGATTCGGGGAAGGGCACCGGCCCGGATCCCTGCGCGGGGCCCGGCGGAGCGGCCTCCAGGTCCAGCAGGGCCATCGCCGCGCGGCTGGCCTCCTCCACGACCGGTGCGGGGAGCCAGCCGCGGGCGCGCAGCGCGTCGGCGAACGCCTCCGCGATCGCGGCCGGGGCGGGCCGGTCGGCGGCCGCCTTGGCCAGGCAGGCCGCGATCAGCTCGCGCAGCGGGCCGGCCGGGACCGCGTCGAGGTCCGGCGGCTCGTGGACCACCTTGTAGAGGAGGGTCGCCGAGTTGTCCCCGGTGAACGGGGGCTGCCCGGTCGCCGCGAAGGCGAGGACGGCGCCGAGGGAGAAGACGTCGGCCGCCCCGGTGACCCCCTTGCCCAGGATCTGCTCGGGGGACATGTAGCCGGGAGAGCCGACGGAGACGCCGGTGGAGGTCAGCGAGGCCGTCCCGTCGGTGGCCCGGGCGATCCCGAAGTCGATGAGCCGGGGGCCGTCGAGGGTCAGCATCACGTTCGACGGCTTCACGTCCCGGTGGACGAGGCCGAGCCCGTGCACGGCCGTCAACGCCCGGGCCAGGCCCTCGCCGACGGCGCGTACGGAGGCCTCGGGAAGGGGTCCGTGGGCGGCCACGGCGCCGCCGAGCGAGGGGCCCGCCACGTACCCGGTGGCCACCCAGGGCACGGCAGCCTCCGGGTCGGCGTCCAGTACGGGCGCGGTCCACTCGCCCCCGACGCGGCGCGCGGCCTCGACCTCGCGGCGGAAGCGGGCACGGAACTCCTCGTCGGAGGCGAAGTGCGGGTGCACGATCTTGACGGCGACGGTCCGGCCGCCTGCGCTGCGGCCGAGGTAGACCCGTCCCATGCCACCCGAGCCGAGCCGGCCGAGCAGCCGGTACGCGCCGATGGTCCGCGGTTCGCCGGCTTCGAGCGGCTGCATCGCGTCCCCCTCCCCCGTCGGTCCCCTGAGCACTGCGCACTGAGTACTGAGCTCTGATCGCCGGTCGAGGACCGGCCAACAGAACCTTAGGGGCCTCATCCCCCCGCCGGGCGGGGGTCCACCCCCTCCGTCCCTATTCCCGGCCTCTGACGGGAATGCGAAAAGAGGGGGAATTCCCGGGAAACGGCATTTCCGCCCGGCAGGGCCCTGTGCGGAACCCCCGCTACCGCCCGGTAAAACGATCACCCGAAGTAATCAACAGCGCGCGGCGTCGCCGTTCAGCAGCTCCACCGCGACATCCGCGGCATAGCCGGTACTCGGTCCCGTCCGACGGGCGAATTCCCTTACACCGGCCAACTGTTCGGGCCCGAAGCGGAAGTCGAGCGTCGTGAAGTAGCGCTCCAGGAGTTCGGCGTCGAAGGCCTCCCAGCGCGCCGCCTGCTCGGCGACCTTGGTGACCTCCTCCAGGGAGAGGTCACGGGAGTCGAGGAAGGCCTCGTGCACCTTCCGTACGACGGCGGGCTCGCGGGCGAGGTAGTCCTTGCGGGCGGCCCAGACGGCGAAGACGAACGGCAGTCCGGTCCACTCCTTCCACATCAGCCCCAGATCGTGGACGTGGAGGCCGAGCCGGGGCGCGTCGTGCAGCGAGGCGCGCAGCGCGGCGTCCCCGATCAGCACCGCCGCGTCCGCCTCCTGCATCATCAGGCCCAGGTCGGGCGGGCAGGTGTAGTAGTCCGGCCGTACCCCGTACCGCTCGGAAAGCAGCAGCTGGGCGAGGCGTACGGACGTACGGGAGGTCGAACCGAGGGCGACCCGCGCACCGTCCAGCTGCTCCAGCGGCACCTGCGAGACGATCACGCAGGACATGACCGGGCCGTCGCAGCCGACCGCGAGATCGGGGAACGCGACGAGCTGGTCGGCGTTGCGGAGGAACTCCACGAGGGTGATCGGACCCATGTCGAGCTCCCCCTGGACGAGCCGCTCACTGAGCTTCTCGGGGGTGTCCTTGGTCAGCTCCAGGTCCAGCAGCGTGCCGGTTCTGGCCAGTCCCCAGTAGAGCGGGAGGCAGTTCAGGAACTGAATGTGGCCGACGCGGGGCCGGCTGCGATAGACGTCCACATCGCGAGACTAGCCCCCGGGTCTCCGTCAGCCTTCGGGCGGGCCTCAAACGTCCGGGTGACGTGATCTTTCCCTCTGGTCTCCGCCACAGGGTGCGTGCTAGGCTCGTCGCAAGTTGCAGTTTGGTTTCCCTTGCAGTACGAGGCCTGCGGAGAATGTGACCCGCAGGCTTTTGTAGTTTTCAGACTTCTTAGCAGGTTCTGGAGCAGGGCGACCCTTTGGCCCATAGGAGGGCTCATGGCTACCGGAACCGTGAAGTGGTTCAACGCTGAAAAGGGCTTCGGCTTCATCGCCCAGGACGGCGGCGGCCCGGATGTCTTCGTCCACTACTCCGCGATCAACGCCTCTGGCTTCCGCTCCCTCGAGGAGAACCAGATGGTGAACTTCGACGTCACGCAGGGTCCGAAGGGCCCGCAGGCGGAGAACGTCACCCCGGCCTAGTCGCCTGGGCCAACCTAATCGCGGTTGGATAAGCAGTACCCAAGGAGCCCTGCCTCCTCCGTGCGAGCGGAGGTCGCGGGGCTCCTGCCTTTTGCCTCCCCGGAGGGGGTGGAGGGCCGGGTGGAAGCGGACCGCCCCCGGCCACCGTCGAGACGGTGGCCGGGGGCGGTCCGTGTGCGCCGGGGGGACCGGGCCGCTTACGCGGCCGGCGCCGGGGCCGCCGTGATCTTCAGGTCCAGGACCAGGACCACGTTGTCCTTCGTGATCAGGCGCAGGTGGTACGTGCCCGGGGCGACGTCCGTGGTGAACAGCTCGGGCAGCGCGATCTTGCCGTCGGCGCCGGTCGGGGCCAGGAGCAGGCTCGTCACCTTGGCGCCGTCCTTGTCCTTGAACCAGGGGCCCTTGGACTTGGCCGGGTCCACGGGGACCCACGCGCCGCCTTCGTTCTTCTCGACGAGTCCGGCCGTGACCTGCGTGCCCTCCGCGGCCTTGCCCTGCGCCGTTGCCGTGACCTCCAGGCCCTTGAGGCTCTTGCCCGCCTCGACCTCCAGCGGCTTGTCCGCACCGGCGTCGGTCCGGGCCAGCTTGTCCGCGACCGGGGCCGGCTTCGCGGTGACCGTGCCCGTGAAGCTCACCGTCAGCTGCGCCTCGGTGTTGTAGGCCGCCACCCGCAGGGTGAAGCCGCCCGCCTTGGCGCCGGCCTTGAGGCCGGGCAGGGCGGCGATGCCCTCGGAGTCCGTCTCGACCACGAGGAAGGTCTTGCCCTCGGCGCCGATGAAGGAGCCCGTGCTGTCGTCCTTGAGCTCGAACAGGATGGGCTTCGCGGCGGCCGGCTTGCCGTCGCTGAGCACCGCCTTGATCCGCGGGACCGCCGTGAACGCGGAACCGGCCTCGGCCTTGAGCTCCGCACTGCCGAGCAGTTCCAGCTTGGCCAGGGTCGGCGTCGGCGTGGGCTTCTGCGGCTCCTGCGGCTTCGACGGCGTGGGAGTCGGGGTCGGGGTCGGGGTGGGCTTGGGCTTCGGCGTGGGAGCCGGGGTCCGGGTCGGAGTCGGCTTCGGCGTGGGAAGCGTCGTCGTGGGCGGCGTCGGGAAGCTCCCGGCCGGCGGGTTCGGCACCCCGGCGACACCGTTCTGGTACTGGTGCATGTACCCGAGCACCGTGTTCACGTACTCGCGCGAGTTGTTGTAGCTGAGGATCGCCCGGTCGAGCTGCGCCTGGTCCGAGAGGTTCCGGTCGCCCGCGCACAGGTAGAGGCCCGCACCCAGCGCCGCGTCGTAGATGTTGTTCGGGTCGCGCTTGGAGTCGCCGTTGCCGTCCGCGCCCCAGGTCGCCCAGGTGGACGGGATGAACTGGAGCGGGCCGACGGCGCGGTCGTAGACGGCGTCCCCGTCGAACTCGCCCTTGTCGGTGTCCTTGATCTCGGCGAAGCCGTTGCCGTCGAGGCGCGGGCCGCGGATCGGCTTCTCCGTGTAGCCGTCGTTCTTGAGCCCGTAGCCGGAGGCGTGGACGGACTCCACCCGGCCGATGCCGGCGAGCAGCTGCCAGGGCAGCTTGCAGCCGGGCAGCGCGGCGGCCACGGAGAGCTCGGCACGCTTGTACGCGTCGAGGGCGGTCGCGGGTATCCCGCTGGCCCCCTCGCCGGCGCCCGCCCCCGCGGTGGGCGGTACGGCGGGGTCGGCGAGCGGGTCGGGCAGATCGAGGCGGGCATCGCCGCGGTCGGTGGCCTGGGGGCTGTCCGGAGTGGGCTCGGACTCGCCCGCGTCGGCGGTGGACGTGTTGGTCACCACCGCGGCGGTCGTCAGGCTCGCCGCGAGCGCGGCCGTGCACAGGACCTTGCGCGAGGTGTTGACTAGGTGACGGTGAAGCGGCTTCACAGTTCGGCGATCCCCCCAAGGCGGCCGACAAGGTATACGACGGCGGGTCGAGCCGTGGATATCCACTGTCTATCAGGTATTCGGACCCGACTCACCGGCGCCCCGGCAGATATGACACACCATTCGTCTCGGCTTCACCGGCTCCTCACGACCGTTCGCACAAAGGACGTTGACCCCCACCGGAAAGGCCCCAAAGACCTACGATATGACCGCCCTTGCCTCCTTAGGGTGGTTTCATGGCGACCAGCACACCACCGGGAAGGCCTGAGGGGGGACGGGCGGTGCGCCCCGGACGGATCCGGCTCGGCCGGTCCTACGGTGGGATGCCATGACCACCATCGAGCCGGTCCGCGTCCCCGATCTG
This sequence comes from Streptomyces sp. NPDC001194, assembly GCF_042896985.1. NCBI lineage: Bacteria > Bacillati > Actinomycetota > Actinomycetes > Kitasatosporales > Streptomycetaceae > Streptomyces > Streptomyces sp. NPDC001194. The sequence continues at coordinate 835,466 of NZ_JBIAXU010000001.1, forward strand.
TCGGACCGCCCCCATCAGCTGACCGTCGAGCGGTCGATGATCGCCACCGAACACCCCCTGTACGCGGGGTGGACCGAGGAGTTCGACCGCTGGTTCGCGGCTCCCGGCTCGGTCCTGATGCGGGCCGAGGTGAACGCGCCGTTCTTCTTCGAGACCGAGTTCGCCCCGGAGCCGGAGGGCCCGCGGACCAGACACCCCCACTACGGGCGCTTCCTGCGCCTGGTCCCGAACCGGCTGGTGGAGCTGACCTGGGTGACGGGCCGGGGCGGCACGGAGGGTGCCGAAACGGTGGTCACGGTCGAACTCCTCCCGCACCCGATCGGCACCCACGTCCGGCTGACGCACGCGGGGTTCCCCGACGAAGCCGCCCGGGACCGGCACGTGGTGGCCTGGGAGCAGGTGCTGGTGCAGCAGGACGAGGCGCTGACCGGGGAGGAGTGAGGGACTGCGGTCAGCGGTGCTCGGGCTCGACCGGGAGCCAGAGTTCGGCCTCGACCTCGGCCCCGTCCGACGGGCGGACGCGGAGGATCTCCGGCCCCGGCCGGCTGCGGTACGCGTTCGACGGGAACCATTCGGTGAACACGTCGCGCCACAGCTCCTGGACGGCCCGCGGCATCGGGCCGGAGGTGGTGAAGACCGCCCAGGTGCCGGACGGGACGGCCAGGGCCGTCGTGTCCTGCGGGGGCGTGGAGGTGACCACGGCGTGGTAGTAGTCCAGTTCGGTGCCCTCGGCCCGGCTGGGGTCCAGGTCGTCGCAGACGGCGACGATGCCGTGCGGCTCCTGGTCCGAGAGCTTCTCCAGGCGCTCCAGTGTCCGCGGGTCGATCCGGCGGACGAAGTCCATGATCGCCTGGTTCGGGCCGGCGTGCACCAGGGGCACCCGGGCCCTGGGCCCGGCGACGGTGAAGGCCGGCTTGTCCACGATGCGGTAGCGCATGCTGCTGCTCCCTTCGACGGTGAGGCGGAAGGACATCCGGGACTGGGAGCTGAGCTCGGCGCCGGTGCGGCGGGCCTCGCCGGGTCCGATGCCGTGCATGGCACGGAACGCCCGCGCGAACGCCTCGCCCGAGCCGTATCCGTAGCGCACCGCGATGTCCAGCAACGTCGCGTTCCCCGCCAGCACTTCGGCGCCCGCGAGGGTGAGCCGACGGCGCCGTACGTACTGCGACAGCGGCATGCCCGCCAGCGCCGAGAACATCCGGCGCAGGTGGTACTCCGAAGTGGCCGCGATGCGGGCCAGCTCGTCCGCGTCGATCGCCTGGTCGAGATGGCGCTCGATGTGCTCCATGGCCTGGTTCAGCCGGTCCAGCATGTCCGGTGTCCTTCCTCTTTACGCCCACCACGCTAGGCAGCACCCACCCTGCCGGACCCGACATCCTGTGCCCGGTCCGGTCGGGTCGGGCACGGGACGAGACGCGTGCGGGGTCCGGCCGTGTCTGCGGGGCGGCGCGTCCGTTGGGGCTGTTGCGTCAGTGCTGCGCAACGGTCCACACGGCAAGGAGATCAGGACGATGGACGCCCGGCTCGACTTCTTCGGCAACGCCCTCGCCGCCAAGTTCGCGCGGTACATCAACTCGGCGAACAAGGTCATCGCGGATTCGACCCTGCCGCACGCCACGCAGGAGCTGGTGAAGCTGCGGGCCAGCCAGATCAACGGCTGCGGCTTCTGTACCGACATGCACTACAAGGACGCCGTGCACGCCGGGGAGGACGCGGTGCGGCTCAATCTGGTCGCGGCCTGGCGTGAGGCCACGATGTTCACCGACGCCGAACGGGCGGCCCTGGAGCTCGCGGAGCAGGGCACGCGCATCGCCGACGCGGCCGGAGGGGTCACGGACGAGGCCTGGGCCGAAGCCTCCAAGCACTACGACGAGGACCAGCTGGCGGCCCTGGTCTCCCTCATCGCCCTGATCAACGCCTACAACCGGATGAACGTGCTCGTCCGGCAGCCGGCCGGCGGCTACCAGCCGGGCCAGTTCGGCTGATCCCGGACCCGGACGGGTACCCGGCCGCTCTTGCGGCGGAACCGCTGCGTCCTGCGTCCGGAGCGCCGCACACTCGACGAAGGGTCCGTCGCGTCGCCTTCCCACCCCGTGGAGCAGCCGTGGAGTCTTCGGAAATACCGGTCACGATCACCCCGCAGCAGGCCGCCCACGGGGTGATCCTGAGCGTGCCGCTGCCGACCGGCCATGCCCGGCTGCGCATTCCCCCCTCCCGGGACGGGGACCTCGTACGGGCCCGGGTCGGGCAGGACGAGGTGCTCGTACGGATCCGGGTCGCCGGGGCGCCCGCGCCGCCGGCGGCCGTGTCGAACGCGCGGGGATGCCTGGTGGCGCTGGCCGTCTCCGTCGCCCTCGTGGTGGGGGTGGTCCTGCTGAACGGCGGGGACGACGACGGCGACGGCGGGGCCTCCCCGGCGCCCGCCCCCTCGTACGGCTCCCCCACCCCCTCGTACGGCTCCCCCACCCGCTCGCCGGTCCCCGTTCCGCCGCCCGCGGGCACGGAGACCGACGCCCTCGCCCCGCCCTCCGAGGAGCCGGCCCCCACCCCGTTCGACCGGGGGACCTGCCTGAACGGGCAGCTCCCCGACTCGACCACCGCGCAGCGGGTCGACGGGGTCAAGGAGGTCTCCTGCTCGGCGTCCGACGCGCACTACAAGGTGATCGAGCGCATCCCGCTGACCTCCGACCTGAACCGCTGCAACGACAATCCGAAGACCCGGTACGCGTTCTCGTACCGCTACAGCCGGGGCGGCATCACGATCAACGAGTACGTGTACTGCCTCGTCGGCCTCGGCTCGTACGCCCGCGACTGATCCCTACCCGGCCGTTCCCGCCGCTCCCGCCGCTCCCGCCGCTCCCGCCAGGATCAGCGCCAGTTCCGCCGGCTGCGAGAACATCGGCCAGTGGCCCGTGTTCATGCGGACCAGGGTCCAGTGCCCGCTCTCCACGAGCTCGGAGACGACCGGGCCCGGGTCCTCGCCGTCCAGCAGGCATTTGACGTACGTCGCCGGGAGCCCGGAGAGGGGGGCCTTCAGCTCGGCCGGTTCCGTCAGGGTGGCGCCCGGGTGGGGGGTCGCGCCCGTCACGAAGCGGGTGATCTGTTCCCCGGTGAGGCCCTGCCCCTCGCAGTCGTCGGCGGTCAGCGGCGGCCAGAAGCCGCCGTGGGCGGCGATCTCGGCCTCCACCGGCCAGCCGTCCGAGAACGACCGTCCGTCCACCGGGACGTTGGCGTCCACGAACACCGCCCGCGTCAGCCGGTCGCCGATGCGCTCGGCGGCCTGGCCGACCGGGATGCCCGAGTAGCTGTGGCCGACGAGCACCACGTCACGCAGGTCGAGGCGCTCCACCTCGGCCACGATGTCCCGCACGTGCGTCTGCTGTCCGGCGGGTACGCCGCTGCGTTCGGCCAGGCCGGACAGCGTCAGCGGGTGGACCTCGTGCCCCGCCGCGCGCAGCGGTGCGGCCACCTCCTCCCATGCCCACGAGCCGAGCCATGCGCCTGCCACCAGTACGTAGTTCGCCATGGCGGCACCGTAGCCCGGCCCACTGACAACGCCCGCGGTCTCAGTCCCCGTACAGTGCGCCGATCTCCGCCGCGTAGCGCTGGGCCACCGCCGTGCGGCGCAGCTTCAGGGTCGGGGTCAGGGTGCCCGCCTCGACCGTGAAGTCCTCGGGCAGGACCTGGAAGGCGCGGATGCGGGCCGGGCGGGAGACCGTGGCGTTGGCCGCCGAGACGGCCTCCTCGACCAGGGCGCGGACCGCGGGGTGGGCGGCCGCGGCCGGCAGGGCCAGGTCGAGGCCCTCGCGCCGCGCCCAGGACGCGATCTCCTCCGCGTCCAGGGTGATCAGGGCGACCGGGTGGGGCCGGCGGTCACCGATGAGGACCGCCCGCGAGACGTACCGGGAGCGCTGGACGGCGAATTCGACCTCCGTCGGCGTGATGTTCTTGCCCGCCGAGGTGATGATCAGCTCCTTCTTGCGCCCGATGATCGACAGGAACCCCTCGTCGTCAAGTTCCCCCAGGTCCCCGGTGCGCAGCCAGCCCTGCCCGTCCAGCACCTGCGCCGTGGCGGCCGGGTTCGCGTGGTAGCCGGGGAAGACCATCGGTCCGCGGACCAGGATCTCGCCGTCCTGCGCGATGCGGACCTCGCAGCCCGCGATGGGCTTGCCGACCGTGCCGTGGCGGGTGGCCTCCGCGTGGTTCATGCTGATCAGCCCGGCGGTCTCGGTCATGCCGTAGCCCTCGTAGATGGTGATCCCGCAGGCCCGCAGGAAGTCCATGGTCGCGGGGGCGATCGGCGCCGCGCCGGTCACCGCCTGGTTCAGCCGGCCCCCGAAGGCGCCCCTGACCAGCGAGTACAGGTTCTTCTCCGCCTCCTCCCAGGCCGGCCGGTCGGACTCGGGCAGCCGCCCTTCCGCCGCGAGCACCCCGATCCGCACCGCCTCCCGGAAGCGCTGCGCGCCGCCCTCCTGGGCTTCGGCCATCGACAGCACCACCGAGTGCACCTTCTCGAACAGCCGGGGCACGGAGGGGAGATGCGTGGGCCGCGCCTCGGCCAGCTCGGACAGCACGTCCTCGATCCGGCCGCCGAAGTAGCACAGCTCCCCGCCCTCCAGCAGGGTCGTGAACTGGATCAGCTGGGCCAGTACGTGCGCCAGCGGCAGGTACAGGTACGTGGAGTCGCCCGGCCCTCCGTGGATCAGCGGGCGCGTCGCGTCCTGGATGGCGCCCATGTTGCCGTGCGTGAGGCGGCAGCCCTTCGGCAGGCCCGTCGTCCCCGAGGTGTAGATGATCGACGCATCGGCGGCCGGGGTCACCCGCCGGGCCCGCTCCAGGAGTTCCGCCTCCGGGGCCGCGTCGAGGTCCGGCAGCGCGTCCATCCCCACGACGGCGCGCAGCGCCGGCAGCTTCGCCCGCAGCGCCTCCACCCGCTCCGCCTGCGCCGCGTCGTCGCAGACGACGGCCACCGCCTCCGCGTCCGCGAGGACCCAGGCCAGCTCCTCCTCCCCCGCCGTCGGATAGACCGGGACGAGGACGGCGCCGGCCGCCAGGATCCCGAAGTGGGTGTACGTCCACGCCGGCCGGGTCTCGGCCAGGACCGCCACCCGCTCGCCGGGCCCGACCCCCAGCCCGATCAGCGCCCGGCCGGTCCGCCGTACGCGCTCGCGCAGTTCGGCGTACGTGACGGTGGTCCAGCCGCCGTCCGGGGCCCGGTGGCGCAGTGCGCTCTCGCCGCCGTACCGCTCCCCCGTCCACTCCGTGAACACCGCCAGCGTCTCCGGTCGCACAGCGTCCATCGCGTTCGCCTCCCTGGGGTCCGTCCGACGTACGTCGGACCGACGCTAGAGCGCCAACCCCCGCGCGCGACATGACCGGAAGCGTCATGCCCCCTGACCGCAGCGCTCATCCGGGCTACCGTCGGAGCCATGGGGAGGCGGACGATCACCGTGCACCATGTGCGCGCCCTGCTCGCCGGGGCGGCGCGCGGCGGCATCGACACCGTGCCGCTGCTCCAGGAGGCGCAGATCCCGCCGCTGCTGCTCGGCGACGACCGGGCGCGGATCACCCCGGCGCAGTTCGCCCGGCTCTTCCGGGCGCTCTACCGGACCACGCAGGACGAGTTCCTCGGCCTGTCGGGGGTGCCGAGCCGCCCGGGCACGTTCGCGATGATGTGTCACGCCTCGCTGGGCTGCCGGGACCTCGGGGCGGCGGTGGAGCGCGCCGCGACCTTCTACGGCCTGTTCCCGGGCGGCCCGGAGCTGGTGCTGGAGGTCGTCGGCGCGGAGGCCCGTTTCACGGTGCGCAACGATTTCGCGCGGGACGAGGAGCGGTTCCTGACCGAGTGCGTGCTCGCCATCTGGCACCGGCTGAGCAGCTGGCTGGTCGGGCGGCGCATCCCGCTGGCGTACGCGGCGTTCGCGTACCCCGCGCCGCCGCACGAGGCGGAGTACGAGATCCTCTTCGACTGCCCGGTCCGCTTCGGGTCGCAGCGTACGGGGGCCGCGTTCGATGCGCACTGGCTGGCCGCACCGCTCGTACGGGACGAGGCGGAGCTGGACGCGATGCTGCGGCGGGCCCCCTTCGACCTGCTGTCGCGGCCGGAGTACGGGACGACGGTCGCGGAGCAGGTCCGCCGGGCCCTGGCGGGGCAGCTGCGGACCTCGCCACGGCTGCCGGCGCTGGGGGAGGTGGCGGCGCGCCTCGCGGTGTCCCCGGCGACGCTGCGGCGCCGGCTCCAGCAGGAGGGCACGTCGTTCCAGCAGCTGAAGGACCACGTACGGCGGGACGCGGCGATCGCGGGGCTGGCGGAGAGCGGCGAGCCGATCGCGGAGCTGGCGGCCCGCCTCGGCTTCTCGCAGGACACGGCCTTCCACCGCGCGTTCCGCCGCTGGACGGGCACGACGCCGGGGGCGTACAGGATCGCGTCGCACATTACCTAGGGGATGTTGACGGTCGTCTCGCAGCGGACGGCCACGTTGGCGGTGCCGCCCTGGCCGTCGCAGAAGTCGGTGTCCGTTCCGCCGTCGAGGAAGTCGTCGGCGGGTCCGGCGAAGATCGAGTCGTCACCGGCCTGCCCGCTGAGCCGGTCCCGGCCGCCCGCGGTGCCGGCGGTCGCGTCCCCGTCGAAGTTGGAGTTGTCGCCGAAGAGGGTGTCGTCGCCGCCCCCGGCGTCGATCGTGTCGTTCCCGGCTGTGGTGAACGAGTCGCCGACCATGTCGTCGTCGCCGTCGCCCCCGCGCAGTTCGTCGTTGCCGCCGCCGGTGGCGCTGCCGGCGGCGGCGGCCGTGTCACCGCGCAGGGCGTCGTCGCCGGAGCCGCCGTCGAGCCGGTCGTTGCCGAGGCCGCCGACGAGCCGGTCGTCGCCGCCGAGCCCGCAGATGCGGTCGTTGCCGCCGAGCCCGTTGACGGCGTCGGCTCCCGCGGAGCCGACGATGACGTCGTCGCCGGGCGTGCCGGTGAGGGTGCCGCTGCCGGTGATGGTGGCGGGGACCCCGAAACAGGTCACGGGCGCGGCGGCGGCTGCGGCGACCGGCATCCCGAGGGCGAACAGCGCGGCGGTGACGACACCGGCCGTGACGATGGGGCGAGCCATGCGGGTCCTCCGAAAGACGGTCGGCAGCTGCATCGCCACCCCTCCCACCCACCCCCACCCCGCAAGCGGGCGCTGGCCCGGCTGCCCCGTCTTGTCCCTCGCAAGGGGGACGAGACGCGGCACCGGGTTCGGGAACGGCGCTACCGGGCGGGCGGAGTCGAAGGCGGCCCGCCTTTGGTGAACGACTGCCAGATGGTGGCCAATGCCACGAGCTGCGCGAGGAGGAACGCCACCGAGGCGATGCGCATTTGGTAGATGTACACCAGCAGGCTGACGTTGGAGGAGCGGTATCGCCGTTCGCTCTTGAACGTCTGGACGTCCATGACCAGGCCGGAGAAGGTCATCACCGATGCGAACGCGGCGACGGCGGGAACCGTGTTCTGCAGGCCCTCCCCGGTGATCTGGGCGATGATCTCGTGGGCTCCGACCGGTACGGCGAAGGCGACGGCAACGGAGAGGGCCTTCATCGGCCCGTTCCGGCCGGGGAGGTCGCGCCACAGCGCCCCCAGGAAGAACCCTCCGCTCGCCCAGATCAACTGCCAGTAGAGGAAGTCGAGTACCACACCCAGGAATCCGCCGATGTCTTCCGCCGTCACGCTCCAGGAGTCGCCGCGCACCAGGTCGAGCCAGTACATCACCCCCGTGGCGGGGAGGCCGATGAAGCAGGCGATGAGCGCGCACCTGCAGGCATTTCCCCACCACGTGGCCATCGGACCGAAGGCGAAGGGCAGGTCGATCGGTCTGACACCGTCCGGCAGGCACTGGTCCAAGCGGTCGATTTCCTGTTCGACCGCCTCTTGCGACTCGGACCTCTCGTTCGGCGTTCCGGCACCAGGACGATGCAGACGAGACTGGAGTTCCCGGTACCGGTGCGCCATTCTCAGCAGCTCCGCTCGATCGGTCCGCGAAATGGCCTTTCCCAGAGGAGTGTTGCCCGCCGCCGGTTGCTCCAGGACCGACGTGGTGCGCCCCAGGGCGAGCAAGGACCACGCCGCGAGAATCCCCAGGACCAGCGTCGTGATGTATCCGGAGAATCCGAAATAATAGGCATAGTTGGGCACCACGATGACGGCGAAGAAGATCACCATGAACGATCTTTCGGCCGCATTGGGCGTGAAGGACTCGTTGTCGTACTGCTCGGCCCTGCAGACGCGCAACACTCCCACCAGGGCCAGTGGCGCCAGTTGCATGACGATGTCCCCGACTGTGACGAGTGTGTCGCTCGCGAACCACTGCCACCACCAGTCGTACGTTCCGAGCCGGTACCTGTCACTGACGGACGGCGCGAAGTTGGTGAGCCAGGTCCTGCGCTCCCAGCTGCGGCCGAAGGCAAGGAACGCCCAGAGCATCGTCAAACCCGACATCACCGCCGCGACGGAGACCATCACCCACTGCGGCAGTCCCCTCCCGCCCAGGAGCAGGAGGCGTTGCCCACTGGAGATGACACCCAGGCAGCAGACGAAGACCGGTACCGCCGATGCCACCACCACCAGCCATGCGCCGACGTGGGACACGGGGACGTCGCTCGAGGAAACCAGTGCGGATTGGGACAGCTCGGCGCCCGCATAGAGGACGACCAGGCAGGCGGCGAGCGCACACACGGCAACGAGCAGGAATCTGCGCAGCTTGCCGAAGAAGCACAGGGCGACGCCGATGAACAGCATCGAGAAGAAGGAGACCGTCGAACCGTAGTCATTTCCCCAGGCGAGCCTCGACCCAAGGAAATAGTAAAGATCGTCACCCATGGAGACGATCAGCCCGAAAAGCATCAGGAGGAGTGACCAAGACCGCAGCCCGGTGAATGCCTTCCGCTCCACCGGCAGTGGAGGCCGTCCCAGGCCTCGTCGAAGCCGATTTCCCGCGACGAGGGACAGGGCCCCCGTCGCGAAATACGCGAACGCCCCCGACACGCTGTCCGTACCCAGCACGGCCCAGCGCTGTCCGCGCGACTGGACAATGGCGGTCCATTGTTGCGCCGCCGGCGGCCGGAACACGACTCGGGGACTGTCTCCCGGCTTCATCCAGCTCAGCTCGCTGCGCCCTTCACCGGCAGCCGGCGGGGGCGACGCCGACATCGCGCCTGGTCCGCCCAACCGTACGTGCACACTGTCCCACGTGGCCTCACGGAGCCCCGGGGGACGCTTCAGTTCGACCGTCCATTCGTTCTCGTCGGGAGTCAGCGTCCAAAGGCCCACCTGAAACGGCTCGAGGGTTTGCACCCACGCGACGGCCTCATAGTGAACGGCGATCCCGTTTCTGCGGCTCACCGAAAGCGGCTTGAACCGCCATTCATAGTCGTAGAACGCGGAGGCGTCCTGGCCGCTTGCCGTCTCCTCCACGCTCGCCCCCTTCCCCAAGAGGCAGCGCAGCGCGTCACGGTACAGAGCTGCGTGCGCATCCAGAAAGAGATGGGGCGCCTGCTCCCAGTCCGCGGGGACGGTGATGTCCGTGACGCTGGTTACCGAGCTGACGGTACTGCCGCGGTGAACGAACTCCACCGCCGTCGTGACCTTCGCCCCCTTGAGCCGGTCCGGACTGCAATCCGCGGCCCGGGCGGTGCCCGGAGCGGACAGCAACGCACACAGGAGCAGGAACAGCAGGAGCACCATGTGACGCCTGAGGTGGATCACCGCTCCAGGATCTTCCCCCGCAGGGCGGCCGAGGGCGCGGCAGCGCGGCGCGGGGGGTGCAGGTTCACCTCGACGGGCGAGTTCGCGGCCGGCCCGGGGTGCGAGGACGGGTCAGGAAAGGTGAGCTGCGCGGTCAGCGACGTTCCGACCGGTCGGTCACTACCTTCTCCTCACCCACTTCCCCGCACGAAACGTTCCGTTGGGAGAGCCGCCCATGCGTGTTCGAACCCCCGCAGCCGTGGCCGTGATCGTGGCCGCGCTGGCCGCCCCGGTCGCGTCCCCCGTCGCCGCCTCCGCGGCCGCGTCCGAAGGCCGGGCCGGGGACATCGTCTCCGTCGCGCCGTCCGCCTTCCACCCGCTGCCCGGACAGCCGACCGGGACCAGGGCCTGGAAGATCCACTACCGTTCCACCACCGCCGACGGCGTCCCGAACACCGTCTCCGGCACCGTGATCGTCCCCCAGGACGGCCGGACCGGCCCGCGGCCGCTCGTCACGTACGCCGTCGGCACCGTCGGCATGGGCGACTCCTGCGCACCGAGCAACAACCTGCCGTACGGGACCGCCATGGAGGCCAACCTCATCCAGCAGCTCACCCTGCGCGGCTGGGCCGTGGTCGTCACCGACTACGAGGGGCTCGGCACGCCGGGGGTGCACACGTACACGGTGGGCCCGTCGGCCGGGCGGGCCGTGCTCGATGCCGCCCGGGCGGCCACCCGGCTCCCCGAAGCGGGGCTGCCGGCGGACACCCCGGTCGGGATCATGGGCTACTCCCAGGGCGGCCAGGCCGCCGGCTGGGCCGCCGAGCTGCAGGGTTCGTACGCCCCCGAGCTGAAGGTGAAGGGCACGGCGACGGGCGGGGTCCCGGCCGACCTGCTGGAGGTGGCCGACTTCAACAACGGCTCGTACGGCGCGGGGCTCGTCTTCATGGCGGCGGCCGGACAGGACGCGGCCTTCCCGGAGCTGCGGCTCGACTCGTACCTGAACCCGGCGGGCAAGGCGCTGGTCGCCGGGATGAAGGAGGGGTGCGTGGCCATCGACGCCATCGCGGGCTCCTTCAAGCGGATCTCCGACCTGACGACCCGCAATCCGCTCGAACAGCCCGACTGGCAGGCCCGGTTGAACCAGAGCCGGCTGGGGCGCACGGCCCCGGCCGCGCCGGTGTACCAGTACCACGCGCTCGGCGACGAGCTCATCCCGTACGCGGTCGGGCGGCAGCTGCGCTCGGAGTGGTGCGCGAAGGGGGCGGACGTGGAGTGGCGGACCATCTGGGTCGGCGAGCACGTCAGCGGCGTGATCACGCACTCCCCGGCGGCCGGGAACTGGCTGGCCGACCGCTTCGCGGGCCGCCCGACGCACCCCGACTGCTGAGCCCGGCCCGGCCCGATCAGAGCGCTCCCGCCGGCCAGGCGGGACTCTGAGGCGACCTAGCGGCCCGGGGCCTCGGCGTTGTGGACGATGCGGGCGAGGAGGTCGCGTACGGCCGCCACCTCGTCCGGGGAGAGGCCCTCGGCCAGGCGGGCGTCGAGCTTCGCGACCAGCGCGTCGGCCTGGGCGAAGACCTCGGCGCCGCGCTCGGTCATCCGGATCTCGATCAGAGTGCCGTGTATCGGGTGCGGGGTACGGGCGACCAGGCCGCGGGCCTCCAGCCGGCCGAGCAGGCTGTTCATCGTCTGCGGAGTCACCGAGAGCTTGCGGGCGAGCTCGGCGGCGTTGATGCCGGGGTTGTCGCTGAGCACGGCGAGGGCCGCCTGCTGAGCAGCGGTGATCCCGGCCTCGCGCACCGCGGCCTCCTTGGCGGCCTGTGTGATGCGCTCGGCCTGCTTGATGTGGATCAGCAGCCGCTCGGAGTAGTGCATGCGCCGAGTGTAGGAGACGGCCACCAGTTCTCGCCGAGATAACAGGCAGCTTGCGTACAGCTATCAGCATGCTGTTAGCTGCATGCGTACGAACAAGCCGCGCACCCTTCCGCAAGGAGCTCGTCATGACCGCAGTCCGCGTCCGCACCCGCCCCGCCCTCGCCAACGACCTCGCACGCGCGATCGTCGACGCCGCCCTCGCCGCGGCCCGGGAGACGGAGCTCCGGTTCGCCATCGCGGTGGTCGACGAGTCCGGCCATCTCAGCGCCTTCGCGCGGATGGACGGCTCGGGCCTGATGACCATCCAGATCGCCCAGGACAAGGCCTACACGGCCGCCGCCTTCGGCCTGAGCACCACCGACTGGCACGAGTTCGTCGAGAACGACGCCCAGCTGGCGCCGGGCGCCCGGACGGGCATCGACCGCCTGGTCACGTTCGGCGGCGGCCTGCCGATCGTCGTCGAGGGCCGGCTGGTCGGCGGCATCGGCGTCTCGGGCGGCCACTGGTCGGACGACGTCAAGATCGCCGAGGCGGGCCTCGCCGCGATCACCGCGTAAGCCCGCCCTTGACTCTCGGGCCACCCGAGACAGCACAGTCTTCCCCGTGGACATGACGAACCTGCTGCCGATCGGGCAGTTCGCGCAGGCCAGCGGCCTCACGATCACCGCCCTGCGGCACTACGACGCCAGTGGCGTACTGCCGCCCGCCCGCGTCGACCCGGAGAGCGGCTACCGCTACTTCCGGCGCGACCAGATCCGGACGGCCCGGCTGATCCGGGTCCTGCGGCAGCTGGACATCCCGATCGAGCAGGTACGCGGCATGCTCGCGCACGCCGAGGCGGGGGCCGATCTGGCCCCCGCGCTGGCCGCGCACCTGAAAGCCGCGGAGGACCGCTTGGCAGTCCAACGCTCCCTCCTCCCCTTCTGGGCGGACGCCGCGCAGCCCACCGGCCTGCCGGCGGGGATGTCCGTCCGCGACCTCCCGGAGAACACCTTCGCCTGCACGGAAGTGTCCGGTCCGGCAGCCGGTTTCCCCGCGATCCTCATCGCGTACGATGCCGTCGCCGACTGGATCGGCGCGCACGGCTTCGCCTTCGCCGGCCCGGTCCGGTTGGTCTACCGCCGCTGGACGGGGACGCCGGACGACCCCGGCAACCGGTTCGAGATCGCCTGGCCGATCGAGGAGCCGTCCCAGGACACCCCGTAGCCCGACCCGCCGGCTCTGCCGGTCACTCCGTCACTCCGGCCACTCCGGTCACTCCGGTCACTCCGGTCACGCCGGCACTCCGCTCACGCCCTGCGGTAGAGGGCGTCGATCTCGCGGTCGAATTCGCGGGCGATCCTGGCCCGCTTCAGCTTCAGGGACGGGGTCAGGTGGCCCCCCGCCTCCGTGAACTCCACCGGCAGCACCGTGAAACGGCGTATCGACTCCGCCCGCGAGACCAGCCGGTTGGCCTCGTCCACCGCGCGCTGCAGGTCCGCCCGCAGGTCCTCGTCCCGTACGAGCTCCCGCATGGGCACGCCCGTCTTCTTGTGCATCTGCCGCCAGTGCGACAGCCCCTCCGGCTCCAGCGTGATCAGCGCCGTGATGTAGGGCCGGTTGTCGCCGATCACCATGCACTGGCCCACCAGCGGGTGGGCCCGCAGCCAGTCCTCCAGCGGGGCCGGGGCCACGTTCTTGCCGCCGGAGGTGATGATCAGGTCCTTCTTGCGACCGGTGATGGTCAGGTAGCCCTCGGCGTCCAGCTCCCCGATGTCCCCCGTCGGGAACCAGCCGCCGACCGCCTCCCCCGAGTTCCAGTACCCCGCGAACAGGTGCCGCCCCCGCAGCAGCACCTCCCCGTCCTCCGCGATCCGCACCGCGGTGCCCGGCAGCGGCCACCCCACCGTCCCGAGCCGCGGTTTCAGCGGCGGGGTCACGGTGCTGGCGCCGGTGGTCTCCGTGAGCCCGTACCCCTCGAAGACGTCGATGCCCGCGCCCGTGTAGAACGCCGCGAGCCGGCGCCCCAGCGGCGAGCCGCCGCTCAGGACGTACCGGACGCGCCCGCCCAGCGCCGCCCGGATCCGCCGGTAGACGAGCGGGTCGTACAGTGCCCGCGCCGTCCGCAGGCCCACCCCCGCGGCGCGGCCCTCGGCGATCTCCCCGTACCGCTGCGCGATCCGCGCGGCGCGGTCGAAGGACGAGGCCCGGCCCATCCGTTCTGCGGTCGCGCGCGCGGTGTTGTAGACCTTCTCCAGTACGTACGGGATGGCCAGCAGGAACGTCGGCCGGAACCCGGCGAGGTCGGCCAGCAGCTCCTCGGTCCGGATGCTCGGCGCGTGCCCGAGTTTGACCCGCGCGCGCATGCACCCGACGGCCACCATCCGCCCGAACACGTGCGAGAGCGGCAGGAAGAGCAGCGTCGAGGCCGCGTCCGTGGTCGCGGACTTGAAGACGGGGTGCAGGAGCTCGACCGCGTTGTCGGCCTCGGCGAAGAAGTTGGCGTGCGTGATCACGCAGCCCTTGGGCCGTCCCGTCGTACCGGACGTGTAGATGAGCGTGGCCACGGAGTCCGGCGTACGGACGGACCGGCGCGCGTGCACGACGGCGTCGGGCAGGTCCTCACCGGCCTTGACCAGCCGCGCGATCGCACCCGTGTCGAACTCCCACAGGTGCGCCAGCCAGGGCAGGTTGGCCCGCTCGGCGCTGATGATGCGGGCCTGCGCGGTGTCCTCGACGGCGCAGGCCACGGCCCCGGAGTCCTGGATGATCCAGCGGGCCTGCAGCGCGGACGAGGTCGGGTAGATCGGTACGGTGACCAGCCCGGCGGCCCATCCCGCGAAGTCCAGCAGGGTCCACTCGTAGGTGGTCCTGGCCATGATCGCGAGTCGGTCCCCCTCGCGCAGCCCCTCCGCGATCAGGCCCTTGGCGACGGCCGTCACCTCGGCCGCGAACTCGGCGGCGGTGACGTCGCGCCAGCCGCCGTCCCGCTCCTTGCGGGCGAGCACCACCTCGCCGGGGGCCTCCCTGGCGTTCTGGAAGGGGATGTCCCCGAGCGATCCGCTCCCCGGCACCCCCACCAGCGCGGGCACCTCCGCCTCCCGCACCACCCCGTCGATGACGGTCAACACGGGCGGTACCAGCTGGGGTACGGCTTCCACGGCGATCTCCTCGACTCGGACTCCGGAGTTACCGCCGGTAATTTACCTAGGGGTAACCCACCTGACCAGCCCCCGCGCGCCCCTTGGACGAACCCACCCGACTCCTCCACACCCCCCGCACCGCTCCCGCCGCGCACGCCGAAAACGCGTTGTGCCCCCGCCGTACGGCAGGCAGGGTTGCGAGGCATGGGACATCTGGAAGCCTCGCACCTGGAGTACTACCTGCCCGATGGGCGCGTGCTGCTCGGCGATGCCTCGTTCAGAGTCGGTGAAGGTTCGGTGGCGGCCCTCGTCGGCGCCAACGGCGCGGGCAAGACGACGCTGCTGCGGCTGATCTCGGGCGAGCTGCGCCCGCACGGCGGAACCATCACCTCCAGCGGCGGCGTCGGCGTCATGCACCAGTTCGTCGGCTCGGTGCGGGACGAGCGCACGGTCCGCGACCTGCTGGTCTCGGTGTCGCAGCCGCGGATCCGGGCCGCCGCGGCGGCCGTGGACGCGGCCGAGCACCTGATCATGACGGTGGACGACGAGGCGGCGCAGCTGAAGTACGCGCAGGCGCTGAGCGATTGGGCGGAGGCCCGCGGGTACGAGGCCGAGACCGTCTGGGACATGTGCACGACGGCGGCCCTCGGCGTGCCGTACGACCGGGCGCAGTTCCGCGAGGTGCGCACGCTGTCCGGCGGCGAGCAGAAGCGGCTCGTACTGGAGGCGCTGCTGCGCGGGCCGGACGAGGTGCTGCTGCTGGACGAGCCGGACAACTACCTCGACGTGCCGGGAAAGCGGTGGCTGGAGGAGCGGCTGCGGGAGACCCGCAAGACGGTCCTGTTCATCTCCCACGACCGGGAGCTGCTGGCCCGGGCCGCGCAGCGGATCGTCGCGGTGGAGCCCGGCCCGGCCGGATCCGACGTGTGGGTGCACGGCGGCGGCTTCGCGAGCTTCCCCGAGGCGCGCGAGGAGCGCTTCGCGCGCTTCGACGAGCTGCGCCGGCGCTGGGACGAGAAGCGGGCGCAGCTGAAGCGGCTCGTGCAGGACATGCAGCAGTACGCGGCGCGCAGTGACGAGATGGCCTCGCGCTACCAGGCGGCCAAGACCCGGCTGCGCAAGTTCGAGGAGATCGGCCCGCCGCCGGAGCCGCCGCGCAAGCAGGACATCCGGATGCGGCTGCAGGGCGGCAGGACGGGCGTGCGGGCGGTGGTCTGCGAGGACCTGGAGCTCACGGGGCTGATGAAGCCGTTCTCCCTGGAGGTCTTCTACGGGGAGCGGGTGGCGGTCCTCGGCTCGAACGGCTCGGGCAAGTCCCACTTCCTGCGGCTGCTGGCGGGCGATGCCGTCGCCCACACCGGCACGTGGAAGCTGGGCGCGCGGGTCGTTCCCGGCCACTTCGCGCAGACGCACGCGCACCCCGAGCTGATGGGGCGCACCCTGGTCGACATCCTGTGGACGGAGCACGCCAAGGACCGCGGCGGGGCGATGTCGGCGCTGCGCCGGTACGAGCTGGAGCGGCAGGGGGACCAGCCCTTCGACAAGCTGTCCGGCGGCCAGCAGGCACGTTTCCAGATCCTGCTGCTGGAGCTGGCCGGCACCACGGCGCTGCTCCTCGACGAGCCGACCGACAACCTCGACCTGGAGTCCGCGGAGGCACTGCAGGAGGGGCTGGAGGCGTACGAGGGCACGGTGCTGGCGGTGACGCACGACCGCTGGTTCGCCCGCTCCTTCGACCGCTACCTGGTCTTCGGCTCGGACGGGGTCGTCAGGGAGACCGCGGAGCCGGTCTGGGACGAACGCCGCGTCCAGCGGGCGCGCTGAGCTGCGGGGCTGCCGGGCGGCTGGCCGCTCGGCGGGGCTGCCGAGCGGGCCGGTCGCTCGGCGGCCCGCCGCCGCCGCGCACGATGAGCGCGGCGGTCCCATACTGAGGGGCGTGACGCGTACTCGGACGGCGTGCGCCTGCGCTGCCGCTCTGGTCGCCGCGGTCCTGCCGCTCGGGGCGGGGGCCGCCCCGGCCGCGGCCGCCGCGGAACCCGCGCGCAAGTGTGTGAGCTCCCCGGTCTCGGCCACGGCCTCGGGACAGGCGGCCCGCGTGCTCGACATCGCCCGCGCGGCACAACGGGAGTTCGGGCTCAACTCGGTCATCCTGCGCGTGACCTCGGGCAAGCAGGACGTCGTCACCGGAGCGCTCGGCAATTCGATGACCGGGGTCCCCGCCGACCCCTCCATGCACTTGCGCACCGGCTCGGTCGGCATCGTCTACATGGCCACCGCGCTGCTCGCCCTCGTCGACGAGGGGCAGGTCGGCCTCGACGAACCCATCTCGAAGTGGCTGCCGGACGTCCCGCACGCCGACGAGATCACGCTGCGCATGCTGGGCAGTTCCACCTCGGGCATCCACGACTACGTCACCGACCCCGTGTTCCTCAAGGAGATCGAGGCCAAGCCGTTCCGCGCGTGGACCCCGGCGGACACCCTGGCCATCACCAGCCGCCACCCGCTCTGGTACGAGCCGGGCACGAGCTTCAGCTACTCCCACGAGAACTTCCAGCTGCTCGGCGCCGCCCTCGCGAAGATCACCGGCAAGCCGCTCGACCAGGTGCTCCAGGACCTCGTGATCGGCCCGCTCGGCCTGCGCGAGACGAGGAACTCCGCGACTCCCGAGATCCCGGTCCCGGCCCTGCACGCCTTCACCTCGGAGCGCGGTACGTACGAGGAGTCGAGCTACTGGAACCCCTCGTGGACCACCGCCCCCGGCGCGGTCCTCACCGGGGACATCTGCGACCTGGCCACCTCCGCCCGCGGCATCGGCACGGGAGCCCTGCTGTCGAAGGAAGCCTTCCGCACCCAGCTGAACCCCGGCACGGTCGGCCTCGGCACCCCGACCAAGGAGTGCCCGGCCCCGTACTGCCGGAAGAACACCGAGGCCCTCCACTTCGGCTTCGGCGTCCTGGTCCTGCGCGACTGGATCGCGACGAACCCCTCCTTCTCCGGCTACGCGGCCGTCTCGGCCTACCTTCCGGCGCAGGACCTGTCCATCGCGGTCTCCGTGACCAAGGGCCCGTCCTCCCCCGAGGGCAACTCGGCCTCCACGGTGGCCGAACGGATCGCGAAGGAACTCGCGCCCGACCACCCCCTCACCCTCGGCTGAGCCGGCGGGGGCCCGGCGCCCCGGGCCTCGTGCCTCCTCCGGCACCGGACCTCCGCCCCCGGCCTTCCGGCCCGGCGCCAACCGGCCCAGCCAACCGGCCCCAAGTCGTCCACCAAGCAGGCGATCCTCCGGCCGTGGCTGCCACCCCATCGCACTGACGCAGCATCAGCTCTCCCTTGTGTCGCGTTCCCCGGCACCCTGCGCCACCCAAGGAGAGGCCCATGTTCCGACTCCCACGCCTGGCCGCCACCGCCACGATCGTGGCCGCCGCCTTCACCCTGCTCGTCCCCACCGCCGCCTCGGCCGGCGAGCCGACCCTGTCCGATCCGCGCACCGTCGCGCACTTCAGCCACTCCGCCGGCGAGACCCCGGAGAACATCGCCCTCGAACCCGACGGCTCCGCGAACGTGACCCTGGCCTTCGCCCGGCAGGTCGTCCGCGTCGACGAGCACGGGTCCGCCCGGCTCCTCTCGGTCCTGCCCGAGGTCTCGAACCCGCTCACCCCCGTCTACCGCTCGGCGGTGGTGACGGGGATCGTGCGCGCCAAGGACGGCACCCTGTACGTCAACTACGCGACCGGGACGAGCGGGACCGGCATCTGGCGCATCGGGCCGCACGGCGGCACGCCCGTCCAGATCGCACAGCTCCCGACGGACTCGCTCCCCAACGGCCTCGCCCTCGACGAGAAGCTCGGCGTCTTCTACGTGGCCGACTCGGCACGCGGACTGGTCTGGCGCGTCCCGCTCAAGGGCGGAACGGCCACGATCTGGGCCGCGGGGGCCGCGCTCCAGCCGCTCTCCGAGATCGCCCGTTTCCCGGCCGGCGCCAACGGCATCAAGATCCACAACGGTGCCGTCTGGGTGTCCAACACCGACCGCCAGACCCTGCTGCGCATCCCCGTACGCCGCGACGGCGTCGCCGGCACGATCGAGACCAGGGCGACCGGACTCGCCGGGATCGACGACTTCGCCTTCACCGGACAGGACGACACGGTCCTCGCCGCGCTGGTCACGGCGAACGAGGTCGCCCTCGTCCGCCCGAACGGCACCCACTCCATCGTCCTGACCGCGCCGGAAGGCCTGTCCAGCCCGACCGCCGTGGCGGTGCTCGAGAAGCAGGGCGACAAGGAGAAGACGGACGGGCAGGACGAGCCGGAGAAGCAGGAGAAGCGGGAGAGGACCGTCTACGTGACGAGCGCGGCCTACTTCGCCGCCGTGCGGGACCCCAACCTCCTCATGGCCCGCCTCGAGGACGGCGAGGAGAAGGGGCAGGACTAGACCTGCCTGTCACCCCGTCAAGCAGCGGCCGCGGCGACGCAGAACTCGTTGCCGTCCGGGTCGGCCATCACGACGTGGTGCCCGTCGAACTCCTCCAGGACGGTCCCGCCCGCCCGCACCAGACGCGCGGCTTCCGCCTTGATCCGCGCCCATCGCTCGTCCGGAGTGCCGTGACCCGGCACTCGGACGTCGATGTGGAGCCGGTTCTTCGCCGTCTTGGGCTCGGGGACCTTGAGGATGCACAGGCGCGGGCCGACCCCGTCGGGATCGCAGAGCCACGCACCGTCGTCCTCGGAGTCGTCCTCCGGCAGGTCGAACTGCGCGAGCCACTCCTCGCGCGTGGCGAAGGGAGCGGGCGGTGGCTCGTCGACATAGCCCAGGGCCGTCTTCCAGAAGACGGCGAGGGCCTGCACGTCCGCCCCGTCGAGCGTCAGGTCGATTCTGGCTGCCATGACCCGACCGTACTGCGCACCACTGACAGCCGCCGGACCGCAGGCTCAGGCTGCGGCGCGGGAAGCGGGGGGCGGGCAGTCGCGGCAGCGGCCGGGGCGGGGGGAGCGGAAGGCCCGTTCGCAGCCGTCGCAGGTCTGGAAGGGGTCCGGGCGTCTGATCGGGCTGGGGGCCGGGCCCTGTGGCAGATGGGGTGGGAGGAGTGCCTTGAGGCGGTAGGCGAGCACGGAGGCGGGGCTGCGCATCGGTTCCGGGAGGTTCGTCGTCAGGGCGAGTGCGACGGCCTCCGGGTCCGCTCCCCGGTCCAGCCAGGCCGATACGGCGGGTGCCAGGCGCTGCACGTCGCGCTCGGCCAGGAGGAGGCGGGGGTCGCGGCGCCGGAGGCCGGTGAGCAGACGGGCCGCGCCGGGGTCCACGGATCGCGGCGCGTGCTCGGGGCCGGCGCTACCCCGCGGCTCGGGGTCCGGAGCCGGCCGGCGAACCGGGTCCGGATCAGGCGTGGGCTCCGGTACGGGCTCACGGTCCGGGTCCGGTACGGGCTCACGGTCCGGGGGCGGAGGCTCGTCCGGCCCGCTCAGCGGCTTGTTGTACGAGTACGTGCGGGTGGCCAGGCGGCCCGTGGGGAGGCGTTCGGTTCGGCGTTCCAGGTAGCCGTGGCGTTCCAGCTCGCGGAGGGCGGAGCTCATGCGCATCTCGCCCTCCGGGAAGCGGGCCACCAGGGCCCTGATGCCGACCGGGGCGCCTTCCGGGAGCGACTGGATGTACGCCGCCACCCCGATCGCCGTGGCCGACAGCTCGCGGTGCTGGAGGAGGTGGTTGCCGACCACGGTGAAGTGACTCGCGTGCGGCGTGTTGACGTGGATTACGCCGGATCGGGGGGTCCGCGGATGAAGTCCCGGCGGTGTGCATGCGGGCGCGGTAGGGTGCTCGAGAGCCATGGGGAAGGTGCTTTCTTCCTGGTTGGTTAGGCCCTCGGCCGGGATGCCAGTCCCGTCGGGGGCCGTCTCATTTTCTGCGGTTGCCGGGGCGAGCATATGCCCGCCAACCGGCTCGAAATCCAGCTGAGTTGGCATGGTTCACCCGACCGGGCGACGCGGGCGGGTGGGGTTGGGTCGGTGGGTTCTTTCCCCCGGTTCTTTGGTTCTTTTGCGTCTAAGGCCGCCGGAACACGAAGGCCCGGGATCCGGCGGCGAGCGACAGCTCCGCCCACACCACCTTGGAGGGGACCGGCCCTTCCCTCACGCCCCAACGGTCGGCCAGCGCTTCGACCAGGACCAGTCCGCGGCCCGTGTCGCGAATCTCCGGGAGGCGGTCACCCCGGGTGTCCGTGACTTCGATCAACAGGGTCTCTGGAGTGACGGTGAGGGACATTTTGAAGTCCCGTCCGGGGACCCGCCCGTGGGTGATCGCGTTGCTGGAGAGCTCGGCGATGATCTGCCCCGGCACCTCGAAAGGCAGCCCCCAGGCGCGGAGTTGTTCGATGGCGAGCATGCGCCCGAGCCGGGCTCCGCGCGGAGTCGCGGACAGCTGGACGTGGAAGTCGACGAGTTGAGGAATCACGTCACTGAGCGTGGCCGTGCGTGCGTACCGTGGGAAGCAACATCGCCTGTACGTCCCGCGTTTGTCCGGCGCTTGTCCAGTGCTGTCACGGCTGTCCGGACCGAGGTGGCGGGTACGGGGCGCTGAGGACATCGGCTCGTCGGAGGTGGGCGCGCAATGGGCGTGGACAGCAGTGACGGTACGGAAGAGCCCGGCTGGGACGTCGACCCGGAGGACGAGCAGGGCGTGGCGGTGGTGGCCGCGCTGGGCCGCCAGCTCAAGGCGTGGCGGGAGTCGGCCGGCATGCGGGCCGCCGATTTCGGGGCGGCCATCCAGTACGGGGAGGACCAGGTCCGCAAGGTCGAGGCGGGCAAGCGGATCCCCCGCCCCGAGTACCTGGACCGTGCCGATGAGGTGCTGGGGGCTGGCGGCAAGATCGCCGCAATGAAGGCCGACCTGGAACAGGTCCGCTACCCGAAGAAGATCCGCGACCTGAAGCAGCGGGAGGCCAAGGCCGTCGAGATCGGCGCCTACAACAACCACAACATCCACGGCCTGCTGCAGACAGAGGAGTACGCGCGGGCGCTCTTCCGCACCTTGCGTCCCGCCTACACACCGGACGAGATGGAACGGATGGTGTCCGCGCGCATGGCGCGGCAGTCCATCTTCCGGCGGTCTCCGGGGCCGGCACTCAGCATTGTCCAGGAAGAGGTGACGCTCCGCCGTCCGATCGGAGGCACAATGGTGCTGCGCGGACAGCTCGAACACCTCTTGGAGGTAGTCCAGTTGCCGAACATCGAGTTCCAGGTGATGCCGACCAACCGTGAGGATCACGCCGGAATGCTGGGTCTGATCCAGTTCCTGAAGTTCGGCGATGGAACGGCGCTGGGCCGAGCCGACGGGGTGTTCCACGGTCGCCCGGTCTCTGATCCCAAGCAACTCCAACTCCTTGAGCTGCGCTATGGCATCATCCGAGCTCAGGCGCTCACGCCCCGGGAGTCGCGGGCCTTCATCGAGGAACTGCTGGGAGAAACATGATCCACCACCACGAGTTGGACTGGTTCAAGAGCAGCTACAGCGACAGCAGTGACGGCAACGACTGCGTCGAGGTGGCCAACACCCCCGGCGCCGTCCTCGTCCGGGACTCCAAGGACATCCAGCGCACCCACCTGACGGTCGGGCCCCGTGCGTGGGCCGGGTTCGTGGCCCACGCCTGCGGCAGCTGACCGCGACAGTCCGACTGCGGCCGATTCCCGCCGCGCATCCTGGAACCGTAAGATCGCCTTCCGCGTCCCTCATGGACATGACCAGTCGAATCTGGTCATGTCCGGTTATCAACTACCCAGGGGACACATGTCGTTCGACGCGGAATGGGCCCAGCACAAGGCCGCCGTCCTCGCGCAGCAGCCGTCGCCCGCCATGCGCCTCAACCACGTACCCGCCGACGCCGGCGTGCCGGGGAGTCCGGCCGGGAGTCTCCTCGCGGGGGCGCAGTCCATCAACGGCAACGCCAACCTGCTGATCGAGATCGCCGCGCTCCTCCACGAGGGGCGGCCGGACGGGGACGCGAGCACCATGGCGCGCGCACCGCGCGCCCATGCCGACGTATCGGCGGAGGCGCTGCGCTTCGCCCGCTTCGCCGACGACCAGTTCAAGGACACGATCAACCTGTTCGCCGCCCTGGCCACCAAGCTCAAGACCACCGGCACCGGCTTCGCGCAGGTGGACGACGGCACCGCCCGCAGCTTCCTCGACGGCATCCTCGACGGGGGCCAGTACGTGAAGCCGGAGTCGAAGTGAGCCTGAGCCACCGCAAGGACGTCCAGTTCCTGGAGGAGTGCAATCCGGCGCTGGTCGAGCGCAACGCGGCCGAGTTCAGGCGGCTGCGGGACCTCCTCGTCCAGGTCGAGGAGCCCGCGCGGCGGGCCGAGACCGGTACGCAGTGGCAGAGCGACGGCAGCCACACGTACACCGACCGGCTGGCTGAGGCGCGCCAGCTCGTGCTGCACATGGCCGAGGGGTACGACAAGGCGGCGAGCGCCCTGCACGCGTACGCGGCGGCCCTGACGACCGCCAAGTCGCACTACGGGAACGGCAAGCGCTCGGAGCGGGCGCTCGCGGCGCTGATCGGCACGAAGGGCACCGCGATCACGCGCACCGCGCAGGAGGCGGAGCCGATGTGCCAGTGGGAGGACATGCGGGCCACCACCGGGGTCATGGACTTCTTCGCCGAGCTGACGATGGACGTGGACGACATCCGCGACGAGGCGAACCGGCTGCACGACGACGCGGGCGGCAGCTTCCACCTGGCCAAGACGGCCGAGGCGGAGGCGCGGAGCGTGTGCGTGCACGCGCTGAAGCAGGCGTACGAGCTGCTGCCGGAGTTCAAGGTGAAGGGCGCCGGCGCGGGCGGGGTCGACGTGTACGCGGCGATGGCCGACATCCGGCGCGAGGCGGCGGAGGCCCGCACGAACCCCCTGACGCACCTGCCGGGTTCCGGCCCGAAGAAGGACATGACGGGGCCGGTGGGGAGCGAGCCGGTCTCGCCCGAGCTGCGGGACATCCGGATGCGGGTGGCGGGGCTGCCCGAGGCGGACGACAACTACTGGGACCCGCCGCAGTCGGACGAGGGACGGGCGGAGTGGATCCGCAACAACAAGGAGATCCTGCGGGCGGCGGCGCAGCGGGCGGGGCTGCCCGAGGAGATGGTGGCCGGCATCGCGTGGAAGGAGGTCGGCGGCCAGCCGGGGATCTTCGACGACGGCGTGGACTTCTTCCGCCGGGCCGCCGACGCCCCCTGGGGGCTGAGCCCGGTCACGGCCGAGAACCTGCCGGACCGGGCGGGCGGCAAGCCGGACGAGACCTCGTTCGGGCCGATCGCGGTGCAGCTGCGGCGCGGGGCGGAGGTGCTGGGCTACGACCCGGAGAACCTGACGGACCAGCAGCGCAACGTGGTGAAGTCCGCGCTCCAGGACCCGAAGCAGAACGCGTTCATCGCGGCGGGGTTCCTGGCGCAGATCAAGGAGGAGACGGGGTACGCGAACGTACCGGCGGACCAGCTGACCGAGGCGCAGATGCAGGAGATCGCCGCCCGGTACAACGGCGGCCCGTACTGGGAGTCGAAGAAGGCCCAGGACTACGGCGATGATTTCCGGAACAACCTCGGCAACGTGAAGAAGGCGATGCAATGACGTACGGGCGCGAGAGCGTCGACCTGCCCGAGGACCGGGGCTGCCTCCAGTGGGTGCTGGGCGTCCCGCTGGTCCTCGTCTACCTGCCTGCGGTGTACATCTGCGTCCTCCTGCTGGCCGCAGACCCGATCGCGCCTGCCGACCGGCACACGCGCGACGACCTCTACGCGATGGGCGCTGTCGCGCTGTGCATCTGCTTCGCCGGGCTGCTCCTCTCGCTCCTCCCCGTCTACCGCCGGACGATGAACCGCTGGTGGTACGCCGTACCGGTGGCGCTCGGCGCGATCGCCTACTTCGGCGGGGTGTCCCCGGGCTGAACGCACCGCGGCCCCCGCCCTGGCAGGGCGGGGGCCGCGGGTGGGTGGGACGGTCAGGCCGCCACCGCTACCGGGGTGCGCTCGTCCAGCGGGGAGGACGAGGCCGTCTCGTAGGCCTTCTTGTCCAGGATTCCCTCGCGGGCCGCGACCACGACCGGGACCAGGGCCTGGCCTGCGACGTTGGTGGCGGTGCGCATCATGTCGAGGATCGGGTCGATCGCCATCAGCAGGCCGACGCCCTCCAGGGGCAGGCCCAGGGTGGAGAGGGTCAGGGTCAGCATGACCGTGGCGCCCGTCAGGCCGGCCGTGGCGGCCGAGCCGACGACCGAGACGAAGGCGATCAGCAGGTAGTCGGTGACCGTCAGCTGCACGTCGAAGATCTGCGCGATGAAGATCGCGGCGAGTGCCGGGTAGATCGCGGCGCAGCCGTCCATCTTCGTCGTCGCGCCGAACGGGACGGCGAAGGAGGCGTACTCCTTCGGGACGCCGAGGCGCTCGGTGACCTTCTGGGTGACCGGCATCGTGCCGACCGAGGAGCGGGAGACGAAGGCCAGCTGGATCGCGGGCCAGGCGCCCTTGAAGAACTGGATCGGGTTGACCTTGGCGACCGTGGCGAGGAGCAGCGGGTAGACGCCGAACATCACGAGCGCGGAGCCGACGTACACGTCCGCGGTGAAGGTCGCGTACTTGCCGATGAGCTCCCAGCCGTACGAGGCGATCGCGGTGCCGATCAGGCCGACGGTGCCGATGGGGGCGAGGCGGATGACCCACCACAGGGCCTTCTGGAGGAGCTCCAGGACCGACTCGGCGACGGTGAGCAGCGGCTGGGCCTTGTCACCGAGCTGGAGGGCGGCGATGCCGGCGACGGCGGCCATGAAGACGATCTGGAGCACGTTCAGCTCGGTGAACGGCGTGATGACGTCCGTCGGCACGATGCCGGTCAGGAAGTCGAGCCAGGAGCCCGTGCGCTTGGGCAGCTTGCCGTCCTGCGGGGTGAGGCCGGTGCCGGCGCCCGGGTTGGTCAGCAGGCCGATCGCGAGGCCGATGCCGACGGCGATCAGCGAGGTGATCATGAACCAGAGCAGCGTGCGCGAGGCGAGGCGGGCGGCGTTGTTCACCTTCCGCAGGTTGGTGATCGACACCAGGATCGCGAAGAAGACGAGCGGGGCCACGGCCAGCTTCAGCAGCTGGACGAATATGTCGCCGACCTGCTCCAGGGTCTTGGCGAGCCAGCTGACGTCCTGGCTGCGGGCGAGCCAGCCGAACAGGACGCCGAGCACGAGACCGGTGACGATCTGGGCCCAGAACGGGAACTTGAAAGAGGCCTTGGCGGGGGCCTGAGGGGTCGCGGACACGGACACACTCCGGGGGTGATGCGCAAAGAAGGGGGGAAGAGAAGAAGAACGGCGTGGGCTCAGCGACAGCCACAACAGGCCGCGGACACGCGGCGGCAGAGGTCGACGTGCAGGCGCGCCACGAGCGGGACGCTCGGGGTCATTTCGTGCGCAACTGTGGCCAACATGTTTAACACGCTAACACTTTCCCTTTGAGGATCTCAAAGGTGCACTTTGAGTCAGAGGGAGCGGCGCCCCCCGGCACACCCCGGAAACGCCGAACCGCCCCAGCACACGGGGGAGTCCCGGGTGCTGGGGCGGTTCGGTGTGTGAGGAAGCTAACTCAGGCGCGGGCGGCGTCGTCCGCCGCGTCCTCCTGCGAGCGGTTCGCGGCGAGCTTCTCCTTCGCGCCCGCGACGCGTCCCGAGATCTGCGCGGACATCTCGTCGCGCTGCTTGCGCAGCAGTACGAAGGAGAGCGGCGCGGAGATCACCAGGGCGAGCAGCACGACCCAGGCGGGGTTGGCGTCGCCGAGACCGGCGGGCACCCAGCCCACGTTGACCAGGACCGCGACCAGGACGAGGCATCCGACGAAGATGCCCAGCCGCATCGCGGTGTAGCGGATCGTCGCGCTCGGCTTGAGGGACACGGTGACCCCTTCTCTCTCGTCGGTACTCGCACTCGGTCGACTGCGTGCCCGTCCAGTGAAGCACGGCGCAGGTGCGGACAAACCCGCCGGGGTCGTCCGCCGGGGTCAGTGCAGCGGCAGGAGCATCGTGATGTCGTCGCGGTCGTCGCCCGGGGCCACCCGGATGCCGCCCGGGACGCGGCCGACCTCCTTGTAGCCGCAGGCCGCGTAGAAGTGCTCCAGCCCCATGCCGCCGCGGCAGGACAGGCGGATGGCTTCGACGCCGTCCATCGCGCGGGCGGAGTCGGCGGACGCGGCCATCAGCCGGCGGCCGTAGCCCCGGCCCTGACGGTCCGGGTGGACCATCACCGTGTAGAGCCAGATCCAGTGGCCCATCAGGGCGTGCCGGTTGAGCCCGAGGAAGGCGGCGGCGGCCAGCCCGTCCCCGTCGTGGCCCACCAGGAGCCGCATCTGACCATCGGCGATCATGCCGAGCTGCTTGATCAGCTGGGGGCGGACGTCGTCCCGGGCGACCGGCGGGACGAAACCCACGGCTCCGCCGGCGTTGGACGCGTCCGTCCACAGGTCGAGGAGGGCCTCGTGCAGCGCCGGGTCGATCTGCGGATCCAGAGTGAACGTAAGGGTCATTGCTGAAGAGTATCTATTACCCCTGGGGGTGGTCCAGCAAAAAGCGCCCCGGTCCGACATGCGGACCAGGGCGCTCTCGAGCACGACGGCAGGGCGTCAGACGCGCATCGCCTGCGGGGTCTCGCGCAGGTCCGCGTCCGGGCCCGGGTACTCGCGGATGATCTCGTAGCGCGTGTTGCGCTCGACCGGGCGGAAGCCGGCCTCGCGGATCAGCTCCAGCAGGTCGTCACGGCCCAGCTTGTTCGGCGTGCCGTAGTTGTCCGCATCGTGCGTGATCTTGTACTCGACGACCGAGCCGTCCATGTCGTCCGCGCCGTGCTGGAGGGCCAGCTGGGCGGTCTGCACGCCGTGCATGACCCAGAAGACCTTGACGTGCGGCACGTTGTCGAACAGCAGCCGGGAGACGGCGAAGGTCTTCAGCGCCTCGGCGCCGGTCGCCATCGTCGTACGGGCCTGCAGCTTGTTGCGGACCTTCCCGTCCTGCATGTCCACGAAGTCGTGCTGGTAGCGCAGCGGGATGAAGACCTGGAAGCCGCCGGTCTCGTCCTGGAGCTCGCGCAGCCGCAGCACGTGGTCCACGCGGTGGCGCGGCTCCTCGATGTGCCCGTAGAGCATGGTCGAGGGGGTCTTGAGGCCCTTCGAGTGCGCCAGGCGGTGGATGCGCGACCAGTCTTCCCAGTGGGTCTTGTGGTCCACGATGTGCTGGCGGACCTCCCAGTCGAAGATCTCCGCGCCGCCGCCGGTGAGCGACTCCAGACCGGCCTCGATCAGTTCGTCCAGGATGTCGGAGGCCGACATGCCGGAGATCGTCTCGAAGTGGTGGATCTCGGTCGCCGTGAACGCCTTCAGCGAGACGTTCGGCAGCGCCTCCTTCAGTGCGGAGAGCGAGCGCGGGTAGTACCGCCACGGCAGGCTCGGGTGCAGGCCGTTGACGATGTGCAGCTCGGTGAGGTTCTCGTTCTCCATGGCCTTGGCCAGGCGCACGGCTTCCTCGATGCGCATCGTGTACGCGTCCTTCTCGCCCGGCTTGCGCTGGAACGAGCAGTAGGCGCACGAGGCGGTGCACACGTTCGTCATGTTGAGGTGGCGGTTGACGTTGAAGTGGACGACGTCGCCGTTCTTGCGCGTGCGCACCTCGTGGGCGAGGCCGCCCAGCCAGGCCAGATCGTCGGACTCGTAGAGGGCGATGCCGTCCTCACGGGTCAGCCGCTCGCCGGAGCGAACCTTGTCCTCCAGCTCACGCTTGAGCCCAGCGTCCATTCCGGTCGTCTCCTCTACGGGTCCTGTCCTGCCTGCAACCGCCACCCACCGTACTCTTAGCGCTCTTCGGGCAGGTCCCCGACCCGGTTCTCCCACTTCGTGGAGAGCACGATGGTGGTACGGGTGCGCGAGACGCCCTTGGTCCCGGAGAGCTTGCGGATGATCCGCTCCAGCCCGTCCACGTCGCCCGCGCGGACCTTGAGCATGTACGAGTCGTCGCCGGCGATGAACCAGCAGTCCTCGATCTCCGCCAGGTCCCGCAGGCGGCGGGCCACGTCCTCGTGGTCCGCGGCGTCGGAGAGGGAGATGCCGATGAGCGCCGTGACGCCCAGGCCGAGCGAGGCCGCGTTGACGGTCGCGCGGTAGCCGGTGATCACGCCGGCCGACTCGAGCCGGTTGATCCGGTCGGTGACGCTGGGGCCGGAGAGGCCCACGAGCCGGCCCAGCTCCGCGTACGAGGCACGTCCGTTCTCACGAAGTGCCTGGATGAGCTGCCTATCCACCGCGTCCATATACCTGGAGCCTTCCATTATTCGGCGATCCCGCAAGTTTACGTATAGAATCAAAGGCGCACAGGGTCAACACCCTGTGAATCTTTCAACAGATCGGCGATGATCTCGCTGGTCTGACGACATCAGGAGTGGTTCACCGTGTACACGATCGAGATGGCCTACGCGCACATGCGACAGCTCCAGGAGCTGGCCAACCGATCCCGCACCGACCAGCCCGCCGCCGCCCACCGCGTCGACCGGACCCGCAAGCAGGGCGCCCTCCGCGCCAAGAAGCGCTAGTCACCGCTTGCCTCCCGGGGGCGGGACGCTCCACCGAGCTCCCCCTCCCACCTGCGGTACAGCCGGTGCGGCACCCCTGCCGCGTCCAGCACCCGCCCCGCGACGAAATCCACCAGGTCCTGGATGTGCGTCGCACCCGCGTAGAACGCCGGAGAGGCGGGCAGCACCACTGCGCCCGCCTCGTCCAGCGCCACCAGATGCCTGAGCGTCTGCCCGTTCAGCGGGGTCTCCCGCACCGCGACCACCAGTCGCCGCCGCTCCTTGAGCGTCACGCTCGCGACGCGCTGGAGCAGGTCCTTCGACAGCCCGAGCGCCACCCCCGCGACGCAGGCCGTGGACGCCGGCACGATCAGCATCCCCTTCACGGGGTACGAGCCCGAACTCGGCCCTGCGGCCAGGTCTCCGGCCCCCCAGTAGCGGACGTCGTCCAGTTCCGGCCGCGGATGCGTCGCGGGCTTGCCGTCCGCTCCGCGTTCCAGCCAGGCCGCGAGATCGTCGCGCCAGTGCGCGTCGCGGAACGCGATTCCCGTCTCGTCGAGGAGGGTCAGCCGCGAGGCACGGCTGACCACGAGGTCCACACTCTCCCCCGCCGCCAGCAGTGCGCGGATCACCGCCGCCGCGTACGGCGTCCCGGACGCCCCGGAAACCCCGACCACCCACGGGGTGCGCTTGCCGTCAGTCATAGCTCCGAGACTATCCGGCCACCGGCGGACGACGCTGAGTAAGGTGTCCCGAGCGTCGAAAGCAGGGGGATCAGGACATGGCCGAAATACCGGGGGACGTACGGCTCGAGGCGTGGAGCCAGGGGGATCGGGCCATGGCCGCCGGGAAGCTGATGCTGGGCTGGGTGGGCCTGCTCTGGCTGGTCGAGGTGGTGGATCTGGCCACCGGGCACGCGCTGGACGCGTACGGGATCGTCCCGCGGACCGCGGACGGGCTGAGCGGGATCCCGCTGGCGCCGTTCCTCCACTTCGGGTTCGACCACGTGGCGTCGAACAGCGTGCCGCTGCTGGTGCTGGGCTTCGTCGCCGCGCTGAGCGGGATACGGCGGTTCCTGGCGCTGTGCGCGGTGCTCGTGGTGGCGGACGGGCTCGGGGTGTGGCTCGTCTCCGGGTCGAACACCGTGACCGCCGGGGCATCCGGGCTGGTCTTCGGGCTGTTCGGCTACCTGCTGGTGCGCGGGTTCGTCGAGCGCCGGGTACTGGGCGTGCTGGTCGGCGTCGCGATCGCCGCGTACTGGGGGACGGGGATCCTGACGGGCATCCTGCCGACGAACACCACGGTCAGCTGGCAGGGGCACCTCTTCGGCCTCGTGGCGGGCATCGCCGCCGCGTTCCGCTTCCCCGGCCGCAGGGCCCGGGCGTAGGGGTTGTCCTGCCCGGGCCCTGCGCTACAGGGTCAGTCCCCGGGCCACCAGGTCGGCCAGGGCGCAGACGAACAGGGCCATGCCGATGAAGCCGTTGACCGTGAAGAAGGCGCGGTTCAGGCGGGACAGGTCGTGCGGCTTCACGATCGTGTGCTCGTAGAGGAAGGCCGCCACGACGATCACCAGGCCCGCCCAGAAGAACGGGCCGGCCTCCGTCTCCACCGCGTACCACGCCAGCAGGGCCGTGGTCACGACGTGCGCGCCGCGTGCGCCCCACAGGGCCGCCGGGACGCCGAAGCGGGCCGGGACCGACTTCACGCCGTCCGCGCGGTCGGCGGCCACGTCCTGGCAAGCGAAGATCAGGTCGAAGCCGCCGATCCAGACGCCGACCGCCAGGCCCAGGATCACCGCGTCCCAGGACCACTCGCCCGTCACGGCCAGCCACGCGCCGACCGGTCCCATCGCCTGGGCCAGGCCCAGGATCGCGTGCGGGAAGTTCGTGAACCGCTTGCCGTACGGGTACACCACCATCGGGATCACCGCGATCGGTGCCAGCGCCAGGCACAGCGGGTTCAGCAGCGCCGCCGAGCCGAGGAACACGGCCAGCGCGATCCCGGCCCCGGTCCAGGCCGACCGTACGGACACGGCGCCCGTGACGAGCTCGCGGCCGGCGGTCCGCGGGTTCCGGGCGTCGATCTCGCGGTCGATGATCCGGTTCGCGGCCATCGCGAAGGTGCGCAGGCCCACCATGCAGACGGTGACGAGCAGCAGCTCGGGCCAGTGCATGGTGCGGTCGAGCCGGAACATGGCCGTCAGCGCCGCGATGTACGCGAAGGGCAGTGCGAAGACCGAGTGCTCGATCATCACGAGCCGCAGGAACGCCTTGACCTTGCCGGTCGGCTGCGGCGCCGGGCCGGACCCGAGCACCCCGTCGGCGGTCGTCATCATGCGATTGCTCTCCGGAAGTCTTCGAGGTCGGCCAGGAGCTGCGCCGCCGGGAGTGCGCCGAGTTCCACGGTCCGGGGGGCGGCGGCGCCGTCCTCCTCGTCCTCGGGCGGGGTGACCCGGGCGGTCAGCCGCCAGGCGCCGGCCGCCGGGCGGGCG
Organism: Streptomyces sp. NPDC001194; assembly: GCF_042896985.1. NCBI lineage: Bacteria > Bacillati > Actinomycetota > Actinomycetes > Kitasatosporales > Streptomycetaceae > Streptomyces > Streptomyces sp. NPDC001194. The sequence goes on from NZ_JBIAXU010000001.1 coordinate 867,230, forward strand.
TCGATGCCCAGGAAGTCCCCGGCCTCGACCGTGAACGGCCCGCCCGAGGCCAGGGCGGCCTGGAGCTGCTCCGCGAAGCCGTCCGCCTCGACGTCCCGAGCGCCGGGGAGTTCGAACTCGCCGTGGCCGGGGCCGTCCTCGTACATCAGCGTCCACACGTCGCCGGATCCGGCGAACTCCTCGGGCGTGACGCCCGCCTGCTCGGCGGCCAGCCGCACGCCCGGGTCCGCCGGGTCGATCTTCGGGCGCAGCAGGGCCACGTAGACGTCGCCGGCGCCGAGGAAGAGCTCGGGACCCTCCACGACAATCGGGCTCACAGGCCGTACTCCTTCCAGCGGCGGTCCACCAGGGCCGCCGTCGCGGGGTCGGACTCCACCATGTCGGGCCAGCCGCCGTCGCGGGTGTAGCCCTCCTCGGGGAGCTTCTTGGTCGCGTCGATGCCCGCCTTGCCGCCCCAGAACTGCTGGTACGAGGCGTGGTCGAGGTGGTCGACCGGGCCCTCGACCACCGTGAGGTCGCGGGAGTAGTCCGTGTTGCCGAGCGCCCGCCAGGACACCTCGTGCAGGTCGTGGACGTCGCAGTCGGAGTCCACGACGATGATCAGCTTGGTCAGCGACATCATGTGGGCGCCCCAGATGGCGTGCATGACCTTCTGGGCGTGCTTCGGGTACTTCTTGTCGATCGAGACGATCGCGCAGTTGTGGAAGCCGCCCGACTCGGGCAGGTGGTAGTCCACGATGTCCGGCACGATGATCTTGAGGAGGGGGAGGAAGAAACGCTCCGTCGCGCGACCGAGCGGGCCGTCCTCCGTGGGCGGGCGGCCGACGACGATCGACTGGATCAGCGGGCGCTTGCGCATCGTCACGCAGTCGATCTTCAGGGCCGGGAAGGGCTCCTGCGGGGTGTAGAAGCCCGTGTGGTCGCCGAAGGGGCCCTCGGGGAGCGTCTCCCCCGGTTCCAGCCAGCCCTCGATGACGACCTCGGCGTTGGCCGGGACCTGGAGCGGGACGGTCTTGCAGTCGACCATCTCGATGCGCTTGCCCGCGACGAACCCGGCGAAGAGGTACTCGTCGATGTCGCCGGGCAGCGGCGCGGTCGACGCGTACGTCACGGCCGGCGGGCAGCCGAAGGCGATCGCGACCGGGAGGCGCTCGCCGCGCTTGGCGGCCACCGCGTAGTGGTTGCGGCTGTCCTTGTGGATCTGCCAGTGCATGCCGATGGTGCGCTTGTCGTGGCGCTGGAGGCGGTAGAGGCCGAGGTTGCGCACGCCGGTCTCGGGGTGCTTGGTGTGGGTGAGGCCGAGGTTGAAGAAGGACCCGCCGTCCTTGGGCCAGGTGAAGAGGGCCGGGAGCCGGTCCAGGTCCACGTCGTCGCCGGTGAGGACGACCTCCTGGACGGGCGCGGACTCGCCCTTCACCTTCTTCGGCGGCACGTGGACCATCGAGCCGAGCTTGCCGAAGGCCTCGCGGACGCCGATGAAGCCCTGAGGGAGCTCCGGCTTGAGCAGGCCGCCGATCTTCTCGCTGATCTCGCCGTACGACTTGAGGCCGAGGGCCTTGAGGAGGCGGCGGTCGGTCCCGAAGACGTTCATGGCCAGCGGCATCGCCGAGCCCTTGACGTTCTCGAAGAGGAGGGCGGGACCCCCCGCCTTGTTCACTCTGTCGACGATCTCCCCGACCTCCAGGTACGGGTCGACTTCGGCCTTGATGCGCTTGAGGTCGCCCTCTCGCTCCAGAGCCCGGAGCAGCGAGCGGAGATCGTCGTAAGCCATAGGGGCCAGTATCCGTCACCGGCTAGCCTGGGAGTGTCACCGGGGCCCGAGGCGGGTCCCCCGTCACTGCTGGGGAGTCGGTCCCACACCGTGCTGCGCTATCTGCCGTTCCTGCTGATCATCGCGCTGACCATCTACGCCTTCATCGACTGCCTGAACACGCCGGAGGAGGAGGTCAAGCACCTCCCCAAGGTGGTCTGGGTGATCATCATCCTGCTGTTCTCGATCGTCGGACCGGTGGTGTGGCTCTTCGCGGGCCGGCAGCGCTCCGCGGTCGGCGGCGGCCGCTCGAGCCGCACGCAGTGGATCGCTCCCGACGACAACCCCGAGTTCCTGCGCTCCCTGAACGAGGACCGGGACAAGGACCGGGACAAGGACAAGGACTGACCGTCCGCCTCACCGGGTCCAGGGCAGGACGCGGGGTTCCGCTTCGCCCGGGACCGTGACGAGGCCGTCGGAGCGCATCGCCACGTACGCCTCGGCCGCCTCCGGGGCGTGGACGCGGCGCAGTGCGTGCGGCGGGAGGACCAGGGTGTCACCCGCCGCGACCCTCTCCGTGCGTCCGGCCGAGGTGACGTCCAGGGCGCCGGCGGTGACCGTCCACACCTGCTCGCGGTCGACGGAGTGCTCGGGGCCACGGGCGCCGGCCGCCATGGCGACGTGCCAGGTGCTGAGTTCGGCGCTGCCCCGGCCGGGCGCGGCCAGGCCGGTCATGACCGCGTTGGGGGTCGTGGTGACGTGGTCGGGTGAGGTCGTGATGACGCGCATGCGGAGATCCCTCGTTCTGAGTCAAGCGACTTTACTTACTCCACGAGTAAAGCACCTTGACCCATCCGTGTCACCATGTTTTCCGTGACGAGAAAAGAAGAGACCGACGGCATCGAGCTCGGCTTCCTGCTCGGCCTCGGCTTCCAGCTGCTCATCGGCGAGTTCACCCGGCGGCTCGACGCGGCCGGGTACGGGGACCTGCGGCCCGCGCACGGCATGGCCTTCCAGGTGCTCAAGGGGGGCGGGGCCACCGGCACCGAACTCGGCGAGCGGCTCGGGGTGACCAAGCAGGCCGCCGGGCAGCTCGTGGACGACCTGGAGAAGCGGGGCTACGTACGGCGCGAGCCGCACCCCGAGGGCGGGCGGCGCAAGCTGGTGGTCCTGACCCGGGCCGCGGAGGAGCACCTCGCCGTCGCCGGGCGGGTCCTGCACGAGCTGGAGGCCGAGCTCGGCACCCGCGTCGACCTCCCCGTCCTGCGCCGGGAGCTGACCGGCCTGCTGCACGCCCTGGCGGGGGACGGGGAGCTTCCGCCCCTGCGGCCCGTGTGGCATTGAACGCGTTCAATGCGGCTGCAAGAATGGGCGGATGCCGAGGAACAGCGGGGGTCCGCGGGTCGTCGACACGATCCTGCGCAATCTCCTCGCGTACGGGGTCGCCGTCGCCGCCCTGCTCGCCATGGCCGGGGGCAATCCGCACATCGCCCGCTCCACCCCCGCCGTCTACGACGCGCGCACCGACGAGATCGTCGGCACCTGGCGCTGCATCGAGGGCACCGAGGTGGTCTTCCGGGCCGACGGGAGCGCGACCGTCACCCTCCTGAACGGTCAGGAGCGGGACTACGACCACGGCTGGCGGCTCTCCGGAACCGGCACCTGGAAGCTCATCAGCCGGGAGCCCGCGGGCTGGAACTACGGCCAGCACGTGCGCCTGCGCCTGCCCGACCTCTACAAGTGGACCTTCGAGATGCGCCGCGACCAGCGCCAGACGCTGGAGCTGTACTTCTTCTACGGCGATCCGGACGCGCGCAGCGCCTACGTCCTGGAGAAGGACCCGTAGGTCGCGCGCAGCTCGGCCCAGCGGGCGTCGGTCCACCGGGACCAGTCCGCCGGATGGCCCTGAAGGGCCGCTTCCAGCAGCTCGAAGTGGTGGTGCCAGCCGGCCAGGCAGTCGAGGCGGTCCTCGGCCGTCCCGGCCCGCTCGTTCAGGAAGCGGATCACGGTCGAGTCCGTGCCGACCGCCTCCAGGTGGAAGCGGATCCGGCCGTGCTCGCTCACCGTGTACTCGACGACCCGCTCGACGTCCCACGCCGTGACGTGGCCGGAGACCGTCGTCCCGCCGCTGCGCCAGTGCAGCGTGACGGCCCCGCCGAGCCTGCGCTCCAGGACGTCCGCCGCGGCCAGCCAGCCGCGCAGCCCCTCGGCCGTGGTCAGCGCCGGCCACACGGCCTCGTACGCGCACGGCACGTGCACCTCGAAGCGCAGCAGCCAGCGGCCCTCGCCGCGGCTCTCGCTGGTGGCATGACTCACCGGTGTCGGTGTCATGCCACCAGCGTCCCACTCCTGCGCGTCAGACGCCCGCGTACGAGTGCTTGCCGCTGAGCAGGATGTTCACGCCGTAGTAGTTCCAGATCCAGCAGGCGAAGGCGAAGAGCGCGAGGTACGCGGCCTTGCGGCCCTTCCAGCCGGCGGTGGCGCGGGCGTGCAGGTAGCAGGCGTACGCCACCCAGGTCACGAAGGACCAGACCTCCTTGGGGTCCCAGCCCCAGTAGCGGCCCCAGGCGTCGCCCGCCCAGATCGCGCCCGCGACGATGGTGAACGTCCACAGCGGGAACACGGCGGCGTTGATCCGGTACGAGAACTTGTCGAGCGAGGCCGCCGAGGGCAGCCGCTCCAGCACCGAGGTGGCGAAACGGCCCGGCGTGCCGCCACCCGCCAGCTTGGCCTCGTACGAGTCGCGGAAGAGGTAGAGCACCGCGCCGGCCGCGCCGATGTAGAAGACCGCCCCACAGAAGATCGCGGTGGAGACGTGGATCCACAGCCAGTACGAGTGCAGGGCCGGGACCAGCTGGTCGCTGGCGGTGTAGAGCCAGGTGGTGGCGATGCCGAGGTCCAGCAGGACCGTGGTGACCAGGATCAGGCCGAGCCAGCGGACGTTCTTCTTCAGCGCCAGGAGCGCCAGGTACGCGCCGACGGCGACCGTGGAGAAGGTCACCGAGAACTCGTACATGTTGCCCCAGGGGGCCCGCTGCACGGACATCGCGCGGGTCACGACGCCGCCCGCCTCGATGACGAAGGCCAGGGTCGTCAGCGAGACCGCGATCCGGCCGTAGAGGTCGCCGTTCTCGGTGCCGCCGGCCGCGCCGGGACCGTCCGGGACGTCGCGGGTGCCGGCGGCGGAGCGGGTGACGACCTTCGGCTTGTCGAGGACCGCCGTGCCTCCCTTGGCGCGCACCTGCACGGCGGGGGCGTCGGCCACCGCGGCCTTGGCGCCGGTCAGCGCCGCGGCGGTACGGCCCACCTTGCTGCGGCTGCCGAAGGTCCACTCGGCGATGTGCGCGAAGAAGGCGAGCATGTAGACCGCCATCGACGAATAGATCAGGTAGTTGCTGATCTGAGCCAAATTCTCGTTGACTTCGGCTGCGAGCGGCGTCATCCGCGCTCCCCTTCGACAGTTGCCTTGACAGGTTGGTCGGGCGCCGTGGGCGCCTGCTGGTGGAGGGCGGCGGCGAGCTGCCCCAGCTCCTCGGGGAGCTTGGCCGACTCGCTGCGGCCGAGGCCCGCCATCTCGACGACGGTCACGCCGTCCTTGCCGGCCACCGCGCGCACCCAGACCCGGCGGCGCTGGATGAACAGGGACGCGGCCAGGCCGCCGATCGCGGCGATCGCGCCCCCGAGGGCGAGCCCGCTGCCGGGCTGCCGGGTGATCGAGAAGGTGGCCCAGCGCTCGATGCCCTCGAACTTAACGGTGCCCGCGCCGTTCGGGAGCTCCATGGTCTCGCCGGGCAGCAGCCGCTTCTTGAACAGCTGCCCGTCGGCGTCCTTGTACTCCTGCATCTTGGAGGTGTTCAGCTGGTACACGTTCTGCGGCAGGCCCGAGTCGACCCCCAGGCTGCCGTGGTAGGCGCTCAGGGCGAGGACCGGGAACTTCAGGTCCGGGAACTGGGAGAGCATCGTGCCCTTGCCCTCGCCGGCGAAGGTCGGCACGAACATGGCGTTGAAGCCGAGCTGCTCCTTCTTGCCGTCCTTGTCGCGGTAGCCGTCCGGCACCTTGACCGCGCCCGAGGAGCTCAGGTTCGAGTCGAAGGGCAGCATCGGCACGGCGTCCTTGTAGATCACCTTGCCGGTCGGGTCGGTCACCGAGATGACCGGCGCGTAGCCGTGGCCGAGCAGGTAGACCTTGGACCCGTCGACCTCCATCGGCTTGTTGACCTGGATCTCGCGCTTCTGCGGGGCGCCGTGCGCGCCGTCGCTGAAGGTCACGTACGCCTTGAAGTCGCGCGCGGTGCCCTTCTGGGGGCCGTTCTCCTCGTACGTGGCGTCGAACTTGTCGAGCGTGAAGGAGAAGGGCGACAGGTCGTCGGGGTCGAACCAGCTGCCGTACTTGAAGTCGTCGTACTGGGTCAGCGTGTTCGCGAAGCCCTTGCCGCGCAGGACGAGCTTGCCGCCCTCGGACTTGAACAGCTGGCCCCAGGCGAACGCGATCAGCATCACGATCAGGGCGACGTGGAAGAGCAGGTTGCCCGCCTCGCGCAGGTAGCCCTTCTCCGCCGCGACGGCGGAGGTGCCCGCCTCGGTACGGAACCGGCGCCCGCCGAGGATCGTCTTCGCCTGCGCGAGGACCTCGTCGGGGGACTTCTCCGTGCGCCACGTCGCGTACGCGGGCAGCCGGTCCAGGCGCCTCGGCGCGCCGGGCGGGCGGCCGGTGAGCTGGCCGACGAACTGCCAGGTGCGCGGGACGATGCAGCCGATCAGCGAGATGAACAGCAGCAGGTAGATCGCGGAGAACCACACCGAGCTGTAGACGTCGAAGAGCTGGAGCTTCTCGGCGGCCGGGACCCAGAAGGAGTGGTCGTCCTTCCACTTGGCCACCTTCATCGCGTCGACCTGGTTCTGCGGTACGAGCGAGCCGGGGATGGAGCCCAGGGAGAGCAGGAAGAGGAGGATCAGCGCCACCCGCATGGAGGTGAGCTGCCGCCAGAACCAGCGGATCCAGCCGATCACGCCGATGCCGACGGGACCGCCGGTGTCCTCCGCGGGGGCGGTGGACAGCTGCGCGCCGGCGGCCGCTTCCGCGGCGTCCTCGGACGGGTTCTGCGCCTCGGTGGACGCCTTGTCTGTCGTACTCATGTCCGTGTAGTCCTCAGATCCCCACCGTGAAGCCTTGGGTCCAGATGCGCATGTCGTCGACGATGTCGGCCCACAGGCCGGTGACGAGCAGCAGGCCGGTCAGCACCAGCATGCCGCCGCCGATCCGCATCACCCATGCATAGTGCTGCTTCACCCAGCCGAAAGCGCCGAGTGCCTTGCGGAAGGCGATCGCGGCGAGGATGAAGGGCAGGCCCAGCCCCAGACAGTAGGCGACGGTCAGCAGCGCCCCCCGGCCGGCGCTGGCCTGGTCGAGGGAGAGCGTGCTGACGGCGGCGAGGGTGGGGCCCATGCAGGGGGTCCATCCGACGCCGAACAGCACGCCGAGCAGCGGTGCGCCGATCAGGCCCGCGGTCGGCTTCCGGTGGAAGCGGAACTCCCGCATCGTCAGACCCGGGATCAGGCCCATGAAGAAGAGGCCGAGGACGATCACCAGACCGCCGAGGATCCGGGAGATGATCTCGCGGTTCGCCTGGAGCGTGCCCCCGAAGTACCCGAAGAGCGCGCCGGTCGAGACGAACACGGCCGTGAAGCCGAGGATGAACAGGCCCGCGCCGGCCAGCATCCGGCCGCGCCGCGCCTCGGCGAGGTCGGCCCCGCTGATGCCGGTGACGTACGAGAGGTATCCGGGGACCAGCGGCAGCACGCAGGGCGAGAAGAACGAGACGAGTCCGGCGAGGACCGAGATGGGCACTGCCAGCATCAGGGCCCCGTCGAGGACCGTCGTGTTCACGCCGGTCGGCTCGGCGGCCAGGGTGAGGAGCTCGGGGACCACTCGGTCACTGCTCCGCGAGCACGGGGTCGATCATGGAGCGCAGCTGCTGCTCGTTGATCGCGACGAGCGTGCGGGCGGCGATCCGGCCCTGCTTGTCGAGGACGATCGTGGAGGGGATGGCCTGCGGGTTGAGCGTGCCGGCGGGGAAGCGGAGGAGCAGCTTCCCGTCCGGGTCGTACAGGCTCGGGTAGGTGATCCCGAAGTTCTCCTCGAACGACCCGGCGTTCTGCTTGCTCGTGTCGCGGGTGTTGATGCCGACGAACTGCACGTCCTTGCCGGCGTCGGCGAGCTCCTTCGACACCTTCGCGAAGTTCGGGGCCTCGGCGCGGCACGGCGGGCACCAGGAGCCCCACACGTTGAGGACGACGACCTTGCCCTTGAGGGCGGTGGTGTCGAGGGTCTTCCCGTCGACGGTCTCGCCGTCCAGCTTGGGGGCCTCGGTGCGCGCGTCCTTGGCGACGGTGGAGATGCCGCCGGCGCCGGTCACGTAGTTGCCGCCGGAGGAACCGTTCGGCTTGCCGCCGCCGTCGCTGCACGCCGACAGGGTCAGAGCGCTCGCGAGGGTCACCGCGGTGAGCAGGAGAGCACGGCCAATTCTCATGTGAAAAGTTTCGCATGAGCGATTTGCGGATCTTTCCCGCCCCCCGAGGGTTCGCGGAGCCGCTGGTCAGACGGCAGAGAGGTACGCGTTCCAGCCGCCGGCCGGCGACTGACCCGGGGCCAGCTCCTGGAGCCTGGCCAGCAGCTTGGGGTCCTGCACGTCGATCCAGTCGGTGAACTGCCGGAAGGAGACGAGCCGTACGTCCTTTTTGTCCGACATGCCCTTGAGGGCCTCCTCGACGGCATCCATGTAGATGCCCCCGTTCCACTCCTCGAAGTGGTTGCCGATGAACATCGGCGCGCGGTTCGTCTCGTACGCCCTCCGGAAGCCGCCGAGGTAGGAGGCGGTGGCCTGGGTGCGCCAGGCCGGGTAGTTGGAGGGCATGCCCCGGGTGGTGTTCTTCGACTGGTTGGCGAGGATGTTGTAGTCCATCGACAGCACCTCGAAGGAGTGCCCGGGGAACGGCATGGACTGCAGCGGCAGGTCCCAGACGCCCGACTTCTTCGTCGGCCACACCTGGACGCCGCCGGGCGAGGAGGCGTCGTAGCGCCAGCCCAGCCTCTGCGCGACGGGCAGCAGGTTGTCCTGGCCCAGCAGGCACGGGGTCCGGCCGCCGACCAGCTCCTTGCGGTAGTCGAACGGCAGTGGTTCGAGGTCGGTGAAGCCGGTGTTGGTCCGCCAGCCGGTGACGAAGGACACGGCCTGGTCGATCTCGCTCTGCCAGTCGTCCGCGGTCCAGTGGGCCACGGAGCCGGAGCCGCCGCAGAAGTGGCCGTTGAAGTGGGTGCCCACCTCATGGCCGTCGAGCCACGCCTGGCGGACGCAACCCAGGGTGTTGCGGACGTTCTCGTCCTTGAGGTAGCCGATGTCGGAGGCCCCGACCGGGTTGTTCGGCGGCTTGTAGAGGTCCTTCTTCGACTCGGGCAGGAGGTAGAGGCCGGAGAGGAAGAAGGTCATGGCCGCGCCGTGGTCCTTGGCGAGCTTGAGGAAGCGCGGGAACAGCCCGTTGCCGATCTCCCCCGCGCCGTCCCAGCTGAACACCACGAACTGCGGTGGCGTCTCACCCGGCTGGAGCGGTACGGGCCTGGCCGGCTGGTGGGGCTGCGGCCCGGTGTCGGCGGTGGAGCCGTCGCCGATCGGCCGGACGGCGGCCCCCGACGGGGAGGCGCCGGGGCCTCCGGGGGCGGGGCGGCCCGGGCCGCCGTCGGCTCCGCAGCCGACGACCCCGGCCGCGACCGCCGCCGCGCCGAGCCCGAGCACTCCCCTTCGGGTGAAGTCGCGCGTCGTCCTACTCGCATCGCTCATGAATAGTCACATAAACGGACTTTTCAGCGAAGTCGAGGTCCGACGCGGCGTTTCGCCTACGACTTGTACGACTTTTTAGGCGCCGAACGCCTTCGACTTGCCCTTCACGGGCTTCGCACCCGCGAGCAGGTGCGCCGGGACAAGGTCCCGGGCCGGCTCGCTGTAGCCCACCGACACCAGCCGGTCGCCGTCGTACGTGAACGACGTGAGCGAGGCCAGCGTGCACTGCCGGCGCCGCGGGTCGTGCCACAGCCGGCGCTTCTCCGCGAAGCTGCGCACGATCCAGATCGGCAGCTGGTGGCTGACCGCCACCGCCTCGTGGCCGCGGGCCGCGTCGCGCGCCGCCTCGATGGCGCTCGTCATCCGGACGACCTGCTCCACGTACGGCTCGCCCCAGGACGGCCTGAACGGGTTCGTCAGGTGCTTCCAGTTGGCGGGCTTGCGCAGCGCGCCGTCGCCGACGCCGAAGGTCTTGCCCTCGAAGACGTTCTCCGCCTCCAGCAGCCGCGCGTCGCTCGCCACCACCAGACCGTGGTTCTTGGCGACCGGCGCCGCCGTCTCCTGCGCCCGCTCCAGCGGGGAGGAGACCACGTACGTGATGTCACGGTTCTGCAGGTGCTCCGCGACCCGCTCGGCCATCTCGCGGCCCAGCTCGGAGAGGTGGTAGCCGGCGCGGCGCCCGTACAGGACCCCGTCCGGGTTGTGCACCTCGCCGTGGCGCATCAGGTGGACGACAGTGATCTCGCTCATGCGGTGGCCTCCGGGGTGGCCTGCGCGGCGGCGCGGGCGGCGGCGGGCAGCGCTGCCGCGATCCGCTCGACCGCCTGCTCGTCGTGGGCGGTGGAGACGAACCACGACTCGAAGGCCGAGGGCGGCAGGTAGACGCCCTGCGACAGCATCGAGTGGAAGAAGCCGTTGAAGCGGAAGGACTCCTGCTTCTTGGCGTCGTCGTAGTTCTTGACCTCGTCCTCGGTGAAGAAGACGGAGAACATGTTGGACGCGGTCTGCAGCCGGTGCGCCACGCCCTCCTTCGCGAGCGCGTCCGTGACCAGGCCCTGGATCTGCGAGGAGACCGCGTCGACCTTCTCGTACGCGGCCGCGTCCAGCAGCCGCAGCTGCGCGAGGCCGGCCGCGGTGGCGATCGGGTTCCCGGAGAGCGTGCCCGCCTGGTAGACCGGACCGACCGGCGCCAGGTGGCCCATCACGTCGGCGCGGCCGCCGAAGGCAGCGGCCGGGAAGCCGCCGCCCATGACCTTGCCGAAGGTCATCAGGTCGGGCTTGACCCCGTCGACGCCGTACCAGCCGGCGCGGGAGGTGCGGAAACCCGTCATGACCTCGTCGGAGATGTACAGGGCGCCGTTCTCGCGGCACAGGTCCGCAAGACCCTGGTTGAAGCCGGGGGCCGGGGTCACGACGCCCATGTTGCCGGGCGCGGCCTCGGTGATCACGCAGGCGATCTCGCCGGGGTGCGCGGCGAACGCCGCCCGCACCGCTTCGATGTCGTTGTACGGCAGCACGATCGTGTCGCCGGCCTGCGCGCCCGTCACCCCGGGGGTGTCCGGCAGCGCGAAAGTTGCCAAACCGGAACCGGCCGCGGCGAGCAGCGCGTCCACGTGGCCGTGATAGCAGCCCGCGAACTTGACGACCTTGGCCCGGCCCGTGAAACCGCGCGCGAGGCGGATCGCCGACATGGTCGCCTCGGTGCCCGAGGACACCAGGCGGACCTGCTCCACGGGCTCGATGCGGTCGACGATCTCCTCGGCGAGGGCGACCTCGCCCTCGCCGGGCGTGCCGAAGGAGGTGCCGCGGGCGACGGCGGCCTGGATGGCCTCCACCACGGCCGGGTGGGCGTGGCCGAGAATCATCGGTCCCCACGAGCAGACCAGGTCGACGTACTCGCGGCCGTCGGCATCGGTCAGGTACGGACCGGTACCGGACACCATGAACCTGGGCGTTCCGCCCACGGCGCGGAAGGCACGCACCGGAGAGTTCACGCCGCCAGGCGTCACGAGGGACGCGCGGTCAAAGAGAGTCTGCGAGACTTTGGCTTCATACGGGTACGGGTAGCTCACACCAGCCATGGTCTCATCAGGCCGCGACTGACTTGCGGACGGGCGTTTCACCGCGCCGCCCCGGGGGAGGTCACTGCCATGATGATCAGGCTGCGTGGCGGGGGCCGCGGGGCCGGGGCAGGCAAGACCAGTCGGGTGGAGATATGCAACGCGGTGGTGGACCGGGCGAGGGTACGGACGGCCTCGACCCGCAGCGCGCCCGCGAGGCCCGCGAAGCCCGCCGACGGGGCAAGCACCGGCGCCGGGCCGCGGACGCGGCCGATCCGGTACCGGGACCCCTGGAGTCCCCCGACGACCTGCCCAAGGGCCGCGGCATGGGCGTGACGTACAAGTACTTCGGCGCGCCCGACGGCGCGACGGCCGCCCGCGTCCCCGTCACGATGCGCCCGGAGGAGCTCGGCGGCGACGAGCTCGGCATGGGCGGCCTGTTCACCAAGATCAAGCCGGAGACGGTGGCCGCGATGGTCCTGACCGGCATCGAGGGCATACCCCTGCACAAGGTGCCCCCGCTGGAGCTGGTCGTCCTCCATCCGGACTATGCGGTCGTCAAGCTCCCGATGACCGTGGTCGACCCGCTGCGCGGCATCGGCGAGGAGTCGGTCGGCGCGGCCGCCTTCATCTGGTCCACGGTCCCGGACCGGGGCGGGCCGCGCGACGCGTTCAACGTCTACCAGCTGCTCCACGAGTGGCAGGACTTCAGCCACCGCCTGCACGAGGCGGGCCACCAGCCGTACTGCCTGGTCTGGCCCTGACCCGCGTTCCGCCCGGCCGACCCGGTCAGCCGGTCAGCCCGCCGCGAGGAGCTTGTGGGCGCGCTCGCGCAGGGGAGTGATCCGGATGCGCGCCGCGGCGCCGTTGTGGACGGCGTTGGTCACGATGACCACGTACCGGCCGGAGGCGGGGGCCAGGTGGAGACTCGTACCGGTGAACCCGAGGTGGTAGGCCACCGTCCCGCCCTCGTCCAGGATCCAGCCCAGACCCCGCTGCAGGCCCGGCTCGATCTCCGCCTGCGGCACCAGACTCATCCGGAACCACTGCCCGAGCGGGGTCTGCCGCCCCGCGAGCAGGTGCTCGGCGTACGTCGCCAGGTCGGCCGCCGGCGCGAAGACCCCGGCGTGCCCGGCGACTCCGCCCATGATCGCCGCGTTCTCGTCGTGAACGGCTCCCCAGAGCCGGTCGTGTCCTTCCTGGCGTTCGGTCGGCGCGACGCGCGGTTCCTGCCTGACCGGGCCGTACGCGGTGTCGGCCATGCCCAGCTCGGCCCACAGCCCGTCGGCGAGCTCGTCCAGCGGCCGGCCGTGCACGTGGGCGAGGGCCAGGCCGAGCAGGATGTAGCCGCGGTTGATGTAGCGGTGGACGCCGGGCAGGTTCTCCATCAGCTCGTGGCAGATCAGCTCGTGCAGCGGGCGCGCGGTCAGGTCGTAGAGGTCGAAGCGGGTGGCGGCCCGCAGCCCGGAGGTGTGCGAGAGCAGCTGCCGTACGGTCGCCTCACCGCTCGGCATCGCACCGTCCATCGGCGGCAGGAACTCCCGCACGGGCGTGTCGAGGTCGAGGAGGCCATCGTCGACGGCGCGGCCGACGAGCGGCCAGGTCGCGGTGACCTTCGTCAGGGAGGCGATGTCGTAGACGGTGTGCTCGTCGGGGGTGCCGGGGCCGGTGAACGGGGACACGACCCCGGCCGACAGGACGGCCCGCTCGCCGGCGGCCGTACCGCAGACGACCACGCCTCCCGGGGTGGCGCCGTCCGCGACGATCTCGCGCAGCACTTCGTCCAGTGCGGCCTGGTCCATCGGGTTCATCTACGCCTCCGGCTCGCTGGATGGTGATCCCGCCACCCAGCCTGGCCATGGCTTCGCGCGAGCGCCCGTAGCCGCGCCGGAGGCCATCGCGGCAAGACACCCCCCGTGCGCCCGTCACCTGCCCGCTACGTACCCGCCGGCGGGATGTTCTGGTTGAGGCGGAACACGTTCCCCGGATCCCACTCGGCCTTCAGCGCGCGCAGCCGCTCCAGCTTCCGCTCCCGCGAGCCGTAGGCCAGGCGGATGCGCTGCTCGCCCTCGTCCATCAGGAAGTTCACGTACACGCCCGCCTGGTACGGCCGCATCGCGGACCAGAACTCCCGGACCCACCCGCACTCCTCGTCGAAGCCCTCGGGCGTGTCCCTGATGCCGTTGATGTTCAGCATGTGGCCCAGGGAGCGGCCCGAGGCCGCCGTGTCGTCCTCGCCGACCCGGGCGACCGCGCCACCCAGCTGGAACAGCGGGAAACCGCTCTGCGGCGAGGCGATCCGCCCCGCGTACCGCGCCATCACGTCCAGCGCGCCGTCGTCGAGCCGTTCGAGACCGCAGCCCCGGAAGTAGTACCGCCAGCCGTGCGGGAACGAGGCGTCGAACATCGCCTGGTGCGCCAGGTACGGCTTCGGCCGGCACAGGTCGAGCAGCGGCCGCCCGAACTCCCGCACCGGCCGCATCACTTCCTCGCCGGCATCCGGGTCCCCCACCCAGCAGGCGATCACCATCACCACCGGCCGGCCGTGCAGCTCCGGCGGGACCGCCGGCGACGGCGGGGCCTTGCGGTGGATCACGATCGTCGTCAGCTCGTCCGCCGCCCCCGCGATCCACTCCCGGTAGAACCGCATGACCTGCGGCGAGTCCTCCACCGGCCACAGGACCGGCCCGGCGAGCACGGTCGGGCCGACGGGATTGAGCCGGAACGTGAACTCCGTGACGATGCCGAAGTTCCCGCCCGCCCCGCGCATCCCCCAGAACAGCTCCGGCTCGTGCGCCGCACCGGCCGTGACCCGCTCACCGCCCGCCGTGACCAGGTCCACCGACAGCAGCTGGTCCACGCTCAGCCCGTACTTCCGGCTCAGCCAGCCGATCCCGCCGCCGAGCGTGAGCCCCGCGACGCCGGTGTGCGTGACGATCCCCGACGGCACGGCCAGCCCGAACGGCTGCGTCGCCGCGTCCAGATCGCCGAGCAGCGCCCCCGCCCCGACCCGGGCCGTACGGGCCTCGGGGTCGACCCGGATCTCCTTCATCGCCGACAGGTCGATCACCACGCCGCCGTCGCAGACCGAATGCCCGGGGAAACTGTGCCCACCGCTGCGCACCGCGACCGGCGCACCCGTCTGCACCGCCCACTTCAGCGCCGCCACCACGTCGGCGGAACCGGTACAGGGCGCGATCAGGGCCGGATGCCGGTCGATGGCGCCGTTCCAGATCCGCCTGCGCTCCTCGTACGGAGCGTCCCCGGCCCGCACCAGGCCGCCCCGGAAGGACCGCGCCAGCTCGTGGTACGCGCCGTCGTCCAGCCGGACCGGTACGGGCTGCGGTACCGGAGCGGCGGCCGGCGCCGGTACCGGCGCGGTCGAGGCGCCCATGGAACGAGTGTTCCACCGCACGGATATGCGGGCCAGCCGGCACCGTTCGCGCTGGTCAGCACCGATCCACCCGGTTGCGGGGGTGATCGGCCCGGGTCACGGTGAGCACATGGCCGCGCCCCCGCCACCGCCCCCCGCCGGCCTGATCCGGCACCTCGGCCCCAACTGGTACGCCAGCGTGATGGGGACCGCCATCGTCGCCAACGCGGGCGTGGCCCTGCCCGTGCACGTCCGCGGAGCGCACACCTTCAGCCTGGCCTTCTGGGCCCTGTCCGCCGTCATGCTGGCCGTCCTGCTCACCGCCCGCGCCGTGCACTGGGCCCGCCACCCCGACCAGGCCCGGGACCATCTGCTCGACCCGGCCGTCGCCCCCTTCTACGGCTGCCTCTCCATGGCGCTGCTCGCCGTCGGCGGCGGCACGATGCTGGTCGGCAAGGACGTCATCGGCCTGCACGCCGCCGTGGTCGTCGACTCGGTCCTCTTCGTCACCGGGACGGCCGTCGGGCTGCTCGCCGCCGTCGCCATCCCGTACCTGATGGTCGAGAGCCACCGGATCAGGCCCGGCAGCGCCTCACCCGTCTGGCTGCTGCCCCTCGTCGCCCCGATGGTCTCCGCCGCGCTCGGCCCGCTGCTGATCCCGCACCTGCCGCCCGGCCAGTGGCAGCGGGCCCTGCTGCTCGGCTGCTACACGATGTTCGGGCTGAGCATGCTGGCCACGCTGGTGCTGCTGCCCGTCGTCTTCGGGCGGATGGTGACCGGCCCGCGGCTGCCGCTCGTGCTGACCCCGACGCTCTTCCTGGTGCTCGGCCCGCTGGGGCAGTCGGTCACCGCCGCCAACAAGTTCGCCGACGCCGCCCCGGGGGTGGTGCAGGCCCCGTACTCCGAGGGCTTCCGGATGCTGGCCGTGATCTACGGGGTGCCGGTGATGGGGTTCGCGCTGCTCTGGTTCGCGTTCGCCTGCGCGATGCTCGTACGGGCGCGGCGGCTCGGGATGCGGTTCTCGCTGACCTGGTGGGCGCTGACCTTCCCGGTGGGCACCTGCGTGACGGGCGCGGAGGGGCTGGCCCAGCACACGGGCCTGGTGCTGTACCGCTGGCTCGCGGTGTTCCTGTACGCCTTCCTGCTGGCGGCCTGGGCCACCACGGCCTCCCTGACCGTACGCGGCCTGCTGACGGGCGCGTTCGTCCCGGCGGCCCCGCCCGCCGGCGCCGCCGGGACCGCCCAGGGCGCCGCGCCCGCCGCGACCGCCGAGACCGCCGCCGGGCGCCCATAAAGCGCGGTTATGGGCGCATAGGCACGATCCCGCTACCGGCGCGTAGCCCCCGGGCGGAGGGTGGAACCGGAAAGCAAGAGTTCCCCCCGATGAAGCTGGGACACCATGTACACCCTCCTCTTCCTCCTCATCTTCCTGTGCGTCGTGGCGGTGCTGCGGCCCTGGCCGGCCAGGGTCCGGGTGCCGTTGTGGACGGGAACGCTGATCGCCTGCGTGATCGCGTTCCTCCCCCACGTGCTCGACCACACCTTCCACATCGCCCTCTGAGGAGAAGAGCCGTGAGCACCGCATCCACCTCGAACCGGCTGGGCCTCTGGTTCGCCCACGCCTACGTCATCGGCCTGTGCGCCACCCTGGCCGGCGCGTACTTCTTCCAGTTCGGACTCTGGGAGCACCCCTGCCCCATGTGCCTGCTGCAGCGGATGTTCTTCCTGCTCAGCGCGGTGGGCCCGGCCTGGATCATCGTCCGCTCCCGCAAGGGCGCGGTCACCACCGCCGAGTGGGCCGCCGGCTGGGGCTGGGCCGTCGTCTCCGCGCTCGCGGGCAGCGTCGTCTCCGCCACCCAGGTCCTGATGCACATCGTGCCCCCGGACCCCGGTTACGCCGGCGCCCTCTTCGGCCTGCACCTCTACACCTGGGCCCTCATCACCTTCCTGGCCTCCGCCGTCGCCGCCGGGGCCGCGCTGTTCCTGACCCCCCGCTGCGAACCCCTCGACGCGGGGCTCGCCTCCCCCGCCCTGCGCCGGGCCTCGGCCGTCACCTCGGCGGTACTGCTCACCTTCGCCGGCAGCAACCTGCTCGCCTGCTTCCTCCTCCAGGGCTTCGCCTGGCAGATGCCCGGCGACCCCACCGGATACGCCCTGTTCGGCTGAGCCCGGACCGGTGCCGGGCGGCCCGCCGATCCCCCGGTCGGCGGGCCACCCGGTCAGGCCACCCGGTCAGGCCGTGGTCAGGACCAGGCGGCCGCGGGTGCCCGGCTCCGCCAGGCGGGCGTGGGCCTTGACCGCGTCCGCCAGCGGGATCGTCTGCGCGACCCGCAGGGTCAGGGCGCCCGCGTCCACCAGGGCCACCAGCTCCGCCAGGTGCGCGCCGTCCGCCGCGACCTCCTGCTCCACCACCCTGATCCCCCGCTCCGCGGCCGGGCCGGCGTGCGGGCGCAGGCCCACGTACACCCCGCCGTCACGGACGAAGCCCAGCGCCGGCTCCCCCAGTACGGCCGCGTCCAGGACCCCGTCCACCGGCCCGGCCGGAGCGGAGCCGCGCGGGACGAACTGCTCCGCGCCCAGGGACCGTACGAACTCCTCGTCCGACTCCCCCGCCAGGCCCGTCACCACCAGCCCCGCCCGTACGGCGAGCTGCACCGCGAGCGCGCCGACCACGCCCGCGGCTCCGGTGACGAGCACCGACGCCCCCGGGGCCAGCCCCAGCAGCCCCACCGCCCGCGCGGCGGTCAGCCCGCTCAGCGGGAGCCCGGCCGCGGCCACGGCGTCCACGGTGACCGGCGCCGCCGCCACCGCCGAGGCGTCGAGCACCGCGTACTCCGCGTGCGTGCCCAGCGGCTTGACCGGCCCGTAGTGCAGCCCGACCACCCGCTGCCCCACCGACCAGCCGGTGACGTCGGTGCCGACCGCGTCGATCTCGCCCGCCACGTCCCAGCCGAGCCCGAGCCGCGTCCCGGCGCCGCCGAAGACGCCGACGCGGACGGCGCCGTCCACCGGGTTCACCCCGGCCGCCTCGACGCGGACGCGGACCTGGCCGGGCGCCGGACGCGGGACCGGCACCCGCACGATCTCCACCTGCTCGGGCCCGCCGAAGGCGTTGACGACGGCCGCCCGCATGGTCCGTACGCTCTGCTCGTTCTCGCTCATGGTCTCTCCCCGATTCGGTCGGTCTCGTTCGCTCGTTCCTGCTGAGCACTAACCTAGGGAGAGGTACTCTCCTTTCGTAAGTACGTACTCGGAGGTGCGTACCCGACCCGGAAGTGGGGCACCCGATGGCCACCCGTACCGCCGCGGCCCGCCGCGAAGAGGCCCGCTACGCCTACGACGCCTTCCTCAAGGAGTGCCCCACCAGCCAGCTCCTGGCCCGCATCAGCGACAAGTGGGTCGGCCTCATCGTCGCCGCGCTCGCCCAGGCCGAGGACGAATCCATGCGCTACAGCGACCTCGGCCGCAAGATCCCCGGGGTCAGCCAGAAGATGCTCACCCAGACCCTGCGCTCCCTCGAACGCGACGGCCTCGTCACCCGCACGGTCACCCCCACCGTCCCCGTCCGCGTCGACTACCGCCTCACCGGACTCGGCAGCAGCCTCGCCTGCCTCCTCACGTCCGTGAAGCAGTGGGCCGAGAACCACTTCGACGAGGTCAACGCCCACCGCGAGCACCACGACAGGGCCGCGGCCGCCTCCTAGGGGGCGTCCTGCCGATCAGGCCCGGAGCTCAGCGCGCCCCCGTAATTCCCCCGCGGGGCGCCGCCCGGCAGTGGCATGCTGGCCCCGTGAACGGACCAGCCATCGCCCTCACCCTCGCCCCCGAACTGCACGTGTTCGCCGCACCCGCCCGGCGCGGCACGCGTGTGCCGACCACGACCGACGGCGCCTCCAGCCTCGGCCACGTCGTCGAGTCGGCCGGCGTCCCGCTCACCGAGGTCGGCCGACTCCTCGTCGACGGGCGGGAGGTGCAGGTCTCGTACGTACCCCGCGCCGGGGAATCCGTCGAGGTCTTCGGCGTCGAGCGCCCCCAGCACCTCCCGGGCGGCCCCGACGCCCCGCCGCTGCGCTTCCTGCTCGACGTCCACCTCGGCACGCTCGCCCGCCGCATGCGCCTGCTGGGCGTGGACACGGCGTACGAGAACGAGGACATCGGCGACCCCGCCCTGGCCACCCGCTCCGCCGCCGAACAGCGCGTCCTGCTCTCCCGGGACCGCGGACTGCTGCGCCGCCGCGAGCTGTTCGCCGGCGCGTACGTCTACAGCGACAACCCCGACGAGCAACTGCGCGACGTCCTCGGCCGGTTCGCCCCCGCCCTCGCCCCGTGGACCCGGTGCACCGCGTGCAACGGGCCGCTGCGCGAGGCCGACAAGGACAGCGTGGGCGACCGGCTCGAGAGCGGGACGCAGCGCTCGTACGACGTCTTCGCCCAGTGCGCGGCGTGCGAGCGCGTCTACTGGCGCGGCGCCCACCACGCCCGGCTGGAGCGGATCGTCAGCGAGGCCGTCGAGGAATTCGGCGGCGTGGCCACTCCGTAGCGGCCACGCGGCCCGGCCGGTCAGAAGGCGTACGAGTCGCCCGTGTCCAGCGCCAGCACGGCGTGCTGGTTGTTGGACAGGTCGCGGTCGGACGCCCCGCCGTTCCACCAGGTGTCGATCCGGACCACCACCTCCGGCACCGGCTCCTTCAGCTCCAGCAGCAGCCCGATGTGCCGGCCGCGGCCGTGCAGGGGCAGTGCGCCCGTCTCGCACACCACCTCGCGCTGCCCCGCCCGCGCACAGCCCTGCGCCAGCTCCTGCCGGTCCGCGAGGTCCGCCGACAGGCGCACCCGCAGCGTCGCGTTGGGCAGCGCGGCCGGCCCCTCGTTCTGCGGCACCACCCACACCCGCAGCCGCCCCTGCGACAGGGACACCCGCCCGTGGTACGCCAGGTCGGCCTCGGGTCCTCGGCGGGCAGCCGCGCCCGCCCCCGTCCCGGACAGCCCGGACACCCCGAGCACCAGCAAGCCCGCCACCACCACACTCCGTACGGCACCACGGCGCACCGCCACCACCTCCACGCGCGGAGGCTAGTCGGAGCCGTCTCCGACCGGTCGGACCATCACACGAACGAGGGCGAGGCCCTCGCCCAACCGGCGGGCGGCGGCGGGCGGCGGGCGGCGGCAGACGGCGGCGGGCGGCAGGGCCCGGCGGCCCCTGCGTACGCTTCGAGCCATGCTGATCGCCCGCTCCGCCGCCCTGTTCGCCCTCGCCGCCGTCCTGGAGATCGGCGGCGCCTGGCTCGTCTGGCAGGGCGTGCGCGAGCACAGGGGCTGGGCCTGGATCGGCGCCGGGGTGATCGCCCTCGGCCTCTACGGCTTCGTCGCCACGCTCCAGCCCCAGGGCGACTTCGCCCGCGTCCTCGCCGCGTACGGCGGGGTTTTCGTCGCGGGCTCCCTCGTGTGGGGCATGGCCGCCGACGGCTACCGCCCCGACCGCTGGGACGTCGCGGGCGCCCTCGTCTGCCTCGCCGGCATGGCGGTGATCATGTACGCCCCGCGCGGCCGCTGAGGCCCGCCTATGCTGGCGGGTAATCGCCCGTACGCATGACCGAACGACCGAACGACCGAGGAGCCCGCAGATGAGCACGGCCAGCGCCACCGCCAACCGGACCGCCGTAGTCACCGGCGCGAGCAGCGGCATCGGCGCGGCCACCGCCCGGCAGCTCGCCGGCGCCGGCTACCACGTCGTCCTCACCGCCCGCCGCAAGGACCGCATCGAGGCCCTCGCCGCCGAGCTGACGGCGGCCGGCCACTCCGCCGCCGCCCACGCCCTCGACGTCACCGACCGCGCCGCCGTCGACGCCTTCGCCGCCTCCCTCGACCGCTGCGACGTGCTCGTCAACAACGCGGGCGGCGCCATCGGGGCCGAGCCCGTCGCCACCGGCGACCCCGCCGACTGGCGCACGATGTACGAGGTCAACGTCATCGGCACCCTCAACGTCACCCAGGCACTCCTGCCCGCCCTGATCGACTCCGGCGACGGCACGGTCGTGGTCCTGTCCTCCACCGCGGGCCACGCCACCTACGAGGGCGGCGCCGGCTACGTCGCCGCCAAGAACGGCGCCCGCGTCCTGGCCGAAACCCTGCGCCTGGAGATCGTCGGCCTACCGGTCCGCGTCATCGAGATCGCCCCGGGCATGGTCAAGACCGAGGAGTTCGCCAAGACCCGCTTCCGCGGCGACGCCGAGAAGGCCGAGAAGGTCTACGCGGGCGTCGCGGCCCCCCTGACCGCCGACGACGTGGCCGACACCATCACCTGGGCCGTGACCCGCCCCGGCCACGTCAACATCGACCTCCTGGTGGTCCGCCCCCGCGCCCAGGCCTCGAACACGAAGGTCCACCGCGACCTGTAGGGGGCGTCTTGCCGGGCCCCTACGGGACCAGCCCCGCGGACTTCAGCGCGGGCATGAGGGCCGCCGGCTTCAGCCCGGCGGCCTTCGCCGCACCCAGGGCCCGGTCCAGATCCGCGCCCAGCGTCGGCGTGAAGTGCAGCAGCACGATGTCCCCGGCCTCGAGCCGCGGGGTCGGCGGCGGCACATCGGTCCAGGTGGTGAAGTCGTACGTCCACGTGACCAGCGCCTTCACCCCGCACGCCTTGGCCGCTGCCCGCACCTCGTCGTTCACCGCCCCGTACGGCGGCCGCAGCAGCTTCGGCTCCCGCCCGAACGCCGCCGCCAGCCGCTCCCCGGCCCCGCACACCTCGGCGTCCTTCCCGGCGGCGTCGAGGGTGGTCAGATCGGGGTGGTTCACGGTGTGGTTCTCCACCGTCGCCCGCCCCTCGCCGAGCAGCCGGGTGAAGTAACCGGTGTCGTACGAGACCGCACCCGGCAGCAGGAACAGCGAGGCGGGGACCCGCTTGTCGATCAGCGTCCGCGCGGCGGCGGGATCATGCACCCAGCCGTCGTCGACGGTGATGAACACGACCTTCTCGGAGGTCGGCACGTGCGATACGACGGGCGGCAGCCCCACGGGCCGCGCCACGGCGCTCCCCACCGCCCCCAGACCGAGGCCCACAGCAGCAACGACGCCCACGACGACCCGAGATCTCCACATGCCCCCACCCTGGTCTAGACCAACTCCGGGCGTCAATACCCCAGTTGAAGCGGGGGGCGGGACCACAGGGTCTCCGTGTCCGCGTCCATGTCCGCGTCCGCGTCCGCGTCGGCGTCGGCGTCCACGTCGGCGGACTCCGGCCGCAGGCCGAGCTCGTGGAGCTCGTTGACCGCCATCATGGCCGTGAACAGCGCGTTCGGGTTCGCCCCGCCGCCGCCCAGCCCGGCGAAGACCTCCGCGTACCGGCCGGTGAACACGCTCGGCCGCACCGGGCCGTCCCCCGTGGTCAGCTCCAGGGCCGCCGACTGCAGGGCGACGGCCTGGTCCAGCAGGCCGTCCAGGAACGGCACCACGACCCCGGCGCCGCGGCGCACGGCGAAGGTGTGCCCGTCGGTGAGGAGCTCGGCCTGCCCCTCCTCGAAGAGGAGGGCCACGGCGCCGAGCACGGTCTGGATCTTGAGCTGGTCGGCATCGGCCATCGCACCGCAGGCCCCGTTGCCCTCGTCGGACAGGTGGAGGAGTCCGCAGTCCCTCAGGTGCACGATCACGTGCCCGGCACAATGGCCCTGACTGCGCAGCACGCGGACCGCACCGTCGGCGAAGGTCCAGCCGGTGAAGCGCGCCGAGCCGATCCGGATCCGCTCCAGCGGCCGCTCCTCGTAGGTGCGGGCGTTCGCCGCGAAGGGCCGGTACGGCCGGAACAGCGACACCAGCGCGGGGCCCGCGAGTGCGGGAGCGGGCAGCGGCGCCATCCCTTCGACGCGCTCGAAGGCCCGCACCCAGTACGAGGCCGGGTCGCGCATCTGGTCGAGATCGGGCGCGGGCACCCGGTGCTCGACCGGAACGCCGAGCTCGTCGGCCAGGTCGTTGTTGCCCACGTGGTCGGGGTGGCCGTGCGTGGTCAGGACGAGCACCCGGGACCACGGCCCGACCTGGTCCATCGCCTCCCGCAGGGCCGCGCGGAAGGCCTCGGTGACACCGGTGTCGACGACCACGAGGGTCTCGCCGGCCCGGTGCACGAGGGCGTTGCCGACATCCGGCTGCCCGCGCTCGACGTCCAGTTCCTGCCCGAGGACCAGCACGGTCCGCTCGTCGATCCCGATCAGTTCACCGAGCGCGGTCATGGATCCTCCCGCGATCCCGCCGGACCCACCCCGCGACACCCCCTCCGACGAGCGTACGCCGCACCCGGCACGGTGTCCCCGGGAAGCTCCCCCGGCGGGGAGACGTCGAGGACCACACGGAAGGGCCCGGACCGATTCCGGTCCGGGCCCTTCCACTCCCCCGACAACCGCACCCAGGGCTCAGCCCTTGACGCAGATGACCTGCTTGAGCTTGGCCACGACCCGGACGAGGTCCGTCTGCTGGTCGATGACCTGCTCGATCGACTTGTACGCACCCGGGATCTCGTCGACCACGCCCGAGTCCTTGCGGCACTCGACGCCCCTGGTCTGATCCGCCAGGTCGCGCGCCGAGAACCGCTTCTTCGCGGCCGTCCGGCTCATCTTCCGGCCCGCTCCGTGCGAGGCCGAGTTGAACGACTTCTCGTTGCCGAGGCCCTTCACGATGTACGAGCCCGTCCCCATGGAGCCGGGGATGATCCCGTAGTCACCGCTGCCGGCGCGGATCGCGCCCTTGCGGGTGACCAGCAGGTCCATGCCCTCGTACCGCTCCTCCGCCACGTAGTTGTGGTGGCAGCTGATCTCCCGGTCGAAGGAGACCTTCGCCTTGCGGAACTCGCGGCGGATGACCTCCTTGAACAGGCTCATCATCACGGCCCGGTTGTACTTGGCGTACTCCTGGGCCCAGAAGAGGTCGTTGCGGTAGGCCTCCATCTCCGGGGTGGCGGCGAGGAACACCGCCAGGTCCCGGTCGACCAGGCCCTGGTTGTGATCAAGGCTCCGGGCCACGTTGATGTGGTGGTCGGCCAGCTCGTTGCCGATGTTGCGGGAGCCGGAATGCAGCATCAGCCAGACCGAACCCGACTGATCGAGACAAAACTCGATGAAATGGTTGCCGGTTCCGAGCGTTCCGATCTGCCTCTTGGCTCGTTCATGACGGAATTTGACCGCGTCCGCCAGGTGGTCGAACCGCTCCCACAGCCCCGCGTACCCCTCCACCGGGAAGCCGTACAAGCGGTCCGGGTCCACCGGGTCGCGGTGCATGCCCGCGCCCACCGGGATGGCGCGCTCGATCTTCGAGCGGAGGGGGGACAGGTCGCCCGGGAGGTCGTTCGCCGTCAGGGACGTCTTCACCGCCGACATGCCGCAGCCGATGTCGACGCCCACCGCCGCCGGACACACCGCGTCCTTCATCGCGATCACCGAGCCGACCGTGGCGCCCTTGCCGTAGTGGACGTCCGGCATGACGGCCAGGCCCTTGATCCAGGGGAGCGTGGCGACGTTGTGCAGCTGGCGCATCGCGCTCGGCTCCACCGACGCGGGGTCCGCCCACATCCGGATCGGGACCTTCTCTCCCGGCACCTCTACATACGACATAACGCTTCAATCCCCCGAGAACCACAGAAAATTCGTAATACGCAAAAGCCTCGCTCTTAGCCCCAAAACAGACAGGGGACCGGCGCCAGCACCAGCGTGTGCGATAGACATTGTGTTCATCCGCGTCCAAAGCGCGGCAACGCATTTTCCTGACCGCCGGGCGGCCCCGGCCGGTCGAAGGGAGCCAGTGGACGTGCAGCGCAAGGCGGTACGGCAACGACGACGAGTCCTGCCGGGCATCGCGATGCTCACCGCGCTCATGGTCGGCGCGGCCGGCCTGACCGGGTGCACCAGCGGCAGCGGCGACGGGTCCGACACCGACTCCAAGGCGGGCGACAGCAGCCCCGCTCCCGCACCGGCCGGCAAGTACCGCAGCCTGCCCGCGCCCTGCAAGGCCGCCGACGGCAAGCGCCTCAAGGCGATGCTCCCGGCCGGGGACAGCCTCACCGAGCAGCAGCGCGCCCAGCTGTACGCCGGAGTCGCGGACACCTCGTACGACGGCGACCGGCACGTCGGCTGCCGCTGGACGGCGCAGTCGCCCGAGGAGACCCGGCTGCTGTCGGTCGGCTTCGAGCGCGTGGTCTCGTACGACCGGACGCTCATGAGCGACGACGACAAGGCGCGGCAGGTGTACGTGCGCCGGCTGACGGACGCGCACCTGCCGTTCCCCGGACCCGCCGCGAGCCCCACCCCGAGTACGGCCGCCGGTGCGGCCACCAGCCCCGGCGCGCCCCCGCCGGCGAGCGGGCAGCCGGCGTCCCCGGGGGCCGGCAGCCCTTCCGCTTCCGCTTCCGCGCCGCCGCCGGAGCTCGGCTCGCGGGTGCTCGAAGGGCTCGGGACCGAGGCGTACATCGAGGACAAGCTGAGCGCGGCGGGCGCGAGCGCGGCCCAGTCGCGGACCGTGCGGATTGTGTTCCGTACCTCGAATGTCATCGTCACGGTGGAGTACAGCGTGCAGCCCGCGCTGCCCGGTACGGTGCCTTCGAGCCCCGAAACCCAGGACAAGGCGCGGCAGTTGGCGCAGGCGCTCGTCGAGCGTTTCAACGAGTGAGCGGGGGCGCGCGGGGCTCGGCGTGACGGCGCGCACAGCAGGCGCGCGCCGGGTCGGGCTACCTTTGTTCGGGTCCCGCGCCCGCCCGCCGAGCCCGAACCGAGCCCCGAACCGAGTCCGAACCGAGTCCGCACCGCGTCCACAGAACGCGCCCACAACGTACTGACTGAAGGAACCATGCACCGATCTGCCTCGCGCCTCACTCGCGTTCTCGCCTGCGCAGCCGTCCCGGTGATCCTCACCGTCGCCGGCTGTTCGTCCGACTCGGGCAAGGACTCCGCTTCGGGCGGCGACAAGAAGCCCGGCGCGTCCTCCTCCGCCAAGCCGAGCGGCAAGGCTTCGGCCGCGCTGGAGAAGGCGGCGTTCGCGACGCTGCCCGACCCGTGCAAGTCGATCCAGACGAAGACGATCGAGACCCTCGTCCCCGAGGCGAAGGACAAGAACGGCACCGCGACCAAGTCGAACGACCTGGCCTCCCGCGCCAGCTGCTCCTGGAACGGGCTGGACGAGGACGGCCTGAAGGGCTCGCAGTACCGCTGGCTGTCGATCTCGCTGGTCCGCTACGAGTCCCACTCCTCGCTCGGCGGTGCGAACAAGCGCGCCGAGGACCAGTTCAACAAGCAGGTCGAGACCGCGAAGGCGACCGAGGGCGCGCAGAACGTCAAGGTCGAGCAGGCGGGCGGGATCGGCGACCAGGCTTCGTCGATCGTGTACGGCGTGAAGAAGGACGTGGACTTCTTCAACACGACGATCGTGGCGCGCACGCAGAACGCCGTGATCACGCTCGACTACAACGGTGCGGCCTACGAGGGTGCCGGCGCTCCGGATCAGGCCAAGCTGCTCGAGAACGCGATCGCCGCGGCGAAGGAGGCGGTGGCTTCGGTCGCCACCGCCAACCAGCAGCAGCAGCCGGCTCAGCAGCAGCCTGAGCAGCAGGCTTCTCCCTCCGCGCAGTAGGCGCGGCGGGTCCGGGCGGCGCGGCGGGCGGCGTGGCGGGCGCCTAACGGGAGGCTGACATTCAGTCACCTGTGCGGGCACCCGTACGCTGTGCCTGCCGTAGCTCGACAAGGGGAGGGGATCGCGGGTGGCCGCGATGCAGCTGACTCGTACGCACCGGATACTCATCGGCGTCGTGGTCGCAGGAGCCGTGGTCATCGCGGGGATCGGTTTCGCCGGTTCGTACGCCGCGGTCCGCGCGCTCGCCCTGCAGAAGGGGTTCGGGAACTTCTCGCTGGTGTTCCCGATCGGCATCGACATGGGCATCTGCGTGCTGCTCGCGCTGGACCTGCTGCTGACGTGGATCCGGATCCCGTTCCCGCTGCTGCGCCAGACGGCGTGGCTGCTGACCGCGGCGACGATCGCGTTCAACGGCGCGGCGGCCTGGCCGGACCCGCTGGGCGTGGGCATGCACGCCGTCATCCCGATCCTGTTCGTGGTCACGGTGGAGGCGGCCCGGCACGCGGTGGGCCGGATCGCGGACATCACCGCGGACCGGCACATGGAGGGTGTGCGCATCACGCGGTGGCTGCTGTCTCCGCTGCCGACCTTCAAGCTGTGGCGCCGGATGAAGCTGTGGGAGCTGCGGTCGTACGAGCAGGCGGTCGGCATGGAGCAGGACCGGCTGATCTACCAGGCGCGGCTGCAGGCCCGGTACGGCCGCGCATGGCGCCGCAAGGCCCCGGTGGAGGCGCTGATGCCGCTCCGGCTGGCCCGCATCGGCGTCCCCCTCTCCCAGACGGCCCCCGAGGGCCTGGCGGCGGCGGGCATCGACCCGCTGCTCCTGCCTCCGGCGGCGGCCATCACGAAGGACGCCCCGGCCCCGGCGCCACCGGCCCCGGCGCTGGAGACGGGCCGGGCGGCGCAGTCCGCCGGCCGGGTGGGCGAGGCGGCGGGCCACGCGGGCCCGGTCGGCTCGGCCGCGGGTGTTCCGGGCCCGGCGGGCCCGACAGGTGCGGCCGGGGCAGGTGCGGCCGCGGCGGTTCCGGCACGGCCGGGGCCGGCGGGAGCGGTCGGGGGCCCGGCCGGCCCTGTCGGCCTGGCCGCCATGGCCGCGGGCATTCCCGGGCAGCCTGGGCCGGGTGCGGCGCAGGCGGCGGCTGCCGCCCAGGTGCCCGGGGCGGGGACGGCAGCGGCCCCGCCGGGCCACACCCCGCCCGCGTTCGCGGTGGACCCGACGGCGATGCCCGCCGCCCATGACAGCGCCTGGTTCGCGGCCCCGCTGGCTCCGCAGGCCGCGTACGAGGGCGGTTACAACCCGCAGTACGTCGAGGGCCTGGAGCCGACTCCGGTCATGCCCCCGGCCGGCCCGGACGAGGTCGTCGCGCAGCAGGACCGGCTTCCCGTACCGGCCGTCGCCGCCGACGTCGACGGTGACGGCGATGAGGCCGACGCCGACGCCGATGTCGATGCCGACTTCGACCAGGTGAAGTTCAACGAGGCCGCGTACGAGGTGTTCCGCGCCTACCTGGACGAGCACTCCGACTACCCGACCCCGGAGCAGGTGGACATACACCTCTCGGACCGCCACGGTCTCGACCACCCGCGCAGCTCCTCGATGATCCGCAAGCTCATGCCGGGCCTGAAGCTGCGCTACCAGCGCGAGCTGGAGAACGAGCACATCGCGTGAGCCCCGTGCCGTGAGCGGCGACGCCGAGCGGCGAGCGGAAGGGCCCGCACCCCCTCGGGGTGCGGGCCCTTCACGTACCCGTGGAACGGCTGCCGCTCAGGCGGCCAGCAGCTTGCGGACCCGGTCCGCGCCCACGGCGAGGAGCAGGGTGGGCAGGCGCGGGCCGGTCTCGCGGGTCACGAGAAGGCGGTACAGCAGTGCGAAGAACGTGCGCTGCGCGACCTTCAGCTCCGGCGTGGGCTTCGCGTCCGGCTCCAGGCCCGCCATCACCTTCGGCACGCCGTAGACGAGGGTGGTGAGCCCGTCCAGCGACCAGTGGGAGTCGAGGCCCTCCAGGAGCAGCCGCAGCGACTCGCGGCCCTCGTCGTCCAGGGACGACAGCAGCTCGGTGTCGGCGGACTCCCGCACCAGCGTCCGCTGGTCGGCCGGGACCTGGGTGGTGATCCAGTTCTCGGCGCGGTCCAGGCGCGGCCGTACCTCGTCGAGGGAGGTGAGCGGCTGCGACGGGTCCAGGTCGGCCAGGATGCGCAGGGTCTGCTCGTCGTGCCCGGCGGTGATGTCCACGACCGACGCGAGCGTCCGGTACGGCAGCGGCCGCGGGGTGCGCGGCAGCTCGTGCGAGGCGACGCGTACGGCACGGGTGTGCGCGGCGGCGTCGGCCGGCAGCACCGAGCCGTCGGCGACCTTGGACTCCAGCTTGTCCCACTCGTCGTAGAGCCGCTGGATCTCCTGGTCGAAGGCGATCTTGAAGGACTGGTTCGGCTTGCGGCGCGCGTACAGCCAGCGCAGCAGCTGCGGCTCCATGATCTTCAGCGCGTCGGCCGGGGTCGGGACCCCGCCCTTCGACGAGGACATCTTGGCCATGCCGCTGATGCCGACGAACGCGTACATCGGTCCGATCGGCTGCTCGGCGCCGAAGAGGTGCACGATCTGGCCGCCGACCTGGAAGGACGAGCCGGGCGAGGAGTGGTCGACGCCCGAGGGCTCGAAGATGACGCCCTCGAAGGCCCAGCGCATCGGCCAGTCGACCTTCCAGACCAGCTTGCCGCGGTTGAACTCCGACAGCTTGACGGTCTCGGTGAAGTCGTCCTCGGTGCAGACGTAGGTCAGCTCGGTCGTCTCGTCGTCGTACGAGGTGACCTTGGTGAAGTCCTTGTTGCACGCGCCGCAGTACGGCTTGTACGGGAAGTACTCCGAGCCCTCGGCGCTGCCGTCGTCCTCGTTCGCCGCGCCGGAGCCCTCGGCGGCCTCCAGCTCGGCCTCGTCGACCTGCTTCTGCTGGGGCTTCTTGCCGCCCGGCTTCTGCTTGGTGCGGTACTGGTCGAGGACGGCGTCGATGTCGCCGCGGTGCTTCATCGCGTGCAGGACCTGCTCGCGGTAGGTGCCGGCCAGGTACTGCTCGGTCTGGCTGATCGGGTCGTACTCGACGCCCAGCTCGGCCAGTGCCTCGACCATGGCGGCCTTGAAGTGCTCGGCCCAGTTCGGGTGCGCGGAGCCTTCGGGGGCGGGGACCGCGGTCAGCGGGCGGCCGATGTGCTGGGCGTGGGACTCCTCGGTGACGCCGGGGATGCCCTTGGGCACCTTGCGGTACCGGTCGTAGTCGTCCCAGGAGATCACGTGCCGGACCTCGAAGCCGCGGCGGCGGATCTCGTCGGCCACCAGGTGCGGGGTCATGACCTCGCGCAGGTTGCCCAGGTGGATCGGGCCGGAGGGGGAGAGTCCGGACGCGACGACTACGGCTTTGCCCGGGGCTCGGCGCTCCGCCTCGGCGATGACCTCGTCCGCGAAACGGGAGACCCAGTCGGTCTCGGTGCTGCTCTGGGCGCTCTGAGCCACGACACGTCCTTCTATCTCGAATGCTGGCTTCTCGCCATTCTCCCAGACGGAGCGGGGCACTCCGGGGTTGCCCACGGGCCCCCTTTATCTCGGGAAACGGGACGGCCCCACGTGGGATACTCGGGGCTTGTCGGAACAACCAAGTGCAGCTTCAGGCACGACCTCACAGGAACGGCAGCTCATGGCCTCGGTCCCTTCCCTCGCTTCTTCGGTCAATCAGCGCGTCGCCGACGCCCTCGCCTCGGCTCTGCCGGAGGCCGGTGGCGCCGACCCGCTGCTGCGACGAAGCGACCGGGCCGACTTCCAGGCCAACGGCATCCTGGCACTCGCGAAGAAGGCCAAGGCCAACCCGCGCGAGCTGGCGACGACCGTGGTCGGCTCCATCCCGACCGGTGACCTGATCAAGGACATCGAGGTCTCGGGCCCCGGCTTCCTCAACATCACCGTCTCCGACCGGGCGATCATCGAGACCCTCGCCGCCCGCGCCGGCGACGACCGCCTCGGTGTCCCGTACGCCGCGAACGCGGGCACGACGGTCATCGACTACGCGCAGCCGAACGTCGCGAAGGAGATGCACGTCGGCCACCTGCGGTCCGCGGTCATCGGCGCGGCGATGGTGGAGATCCTGGAGTTCACGGGCGAGAAGGTGGTCCGGCGCCACCACATCGGCGACTGGGGCACCCAGTTCGGCATGCTCATCCAGTACCTGCTGGAGCACCCGCACGAGCTGGACCACAAGTCGGACGCGGAGGTCTCCGGCGAGGAGGCCATGTCCAACCTCAACCGCCTCTACAAGGCCTCGCGCGCGCTCTTCGACTCCGACGAGGAGTTCAAGACGCGGGCGCGGGCGCGCGTCGTCGACCTCCAGGCCGGCGACGGGCAGACCCTCGCCATGTGGCAGCGGTTCGTCGACGAGTCGAAGATCTACTTCTACTCCGTCTTCGACAAGCTGGACATGGACATCCAGGACGCGGACGTCGTCGGCGAGTCCGGCTACAACGACATGCTGGTCGAGACGTGCAAGCTGCTGGAGGACTCGGGCGTCGCCGTCCGCTCCAACGGTGCGCTGTGCGTGTTCTTCGACGAGTACAAGGGCCCGGACGGCAACCCGACCCCGCTGATCGTCCAGAAGTCGGACGGCGGCTTCGGCTACGCCGCGACCGACCTTTCGGCGATCCGCGACCGCGTGGGGAACCTGAAGGCGGACACCCTCATCTACGTGGTCGACGCCCGCCAGTCGCTCCACTTCAAGATGGTCTTCGAGACGGCCCGCCGCGCGGGCTGGCTGAACGACGGGGTCAAGGCCGTGCAGCTGGCTTTCGGCACGGTCCTCGGCAAGGACGGCAAGCCGTTCAAGACCCGTGAGGGCGAGACGGTCCGGCTGGTGGACCTGCTGGACGAGGCGGTGGAGCGGGCCGCGTCGGTCGTTCGCGAGAAGGCACAGGACCTGACCGAGGCCGAGATCGCCGAACGCGCGGCGCAGGTCGGCATCGGCGCGGTGAAGTACGCGGACCTGTCGACTTCGGCCGCCCGTGACTACAAGTTCGACCTGGACCAGATGGTGTCGCTGACGGGTGACACGTCGGTGTACCTCCAGTACGCGTACGCCCGTATCCAGTCGATCCTCCGCAAGGCCGGGGACGCACGTCCCGCGGCCCACCCGGAGCTGGCCCTCACCCCGTCCGAGCGGGCGCTGGGCCTGCACCTGGACCACTTCGGCGAGCTGCTCGCCGAAGCGGCGGCGGAGTACGCCCCGCACAAGGTGGCGGCGTACCTCTATCAGCTGGCCTCGCTGTACACGACGTTCTACGCGGAGTGCCCGGTCCTCAAGGCCGACACCCCGGAGCAGGTCGAGAACCGCCTGTTCCTGTGCGACCTGACCGCCCGCACGCTCACCAAGGGCATGTCCCTGCTGGGGATCCGCACTCCCGAGCGTCTCTGACCCCGTTCGGGCAAGGTGCCGTGAGGGGCTCGAAAGTCCCTCACGGCACCTCTCGCGCTCTCGCCCGCAGCGTGTGGTCCCACCCTCGCGCAGTGGGTCAGTGGCTGAGCGGGTAAGAGTGTCGGCCCGTCGCGTCGTCGATCTCCGAGTGGGCCTTCTGCAACATCTGGGACGCGAGATCCATCAGCGCGCGAGCGCCTGCGATCTCTTCCCCGACCCGCAGCTGCTCCGGATCGGAGGGGTGGCGCATGGCGTAGCCGTGCGCCCTCATCTCGGAGCCGTCACCGAGCCTGACCATGGCCGCCGCGCTGGTGCGGTGGCCTTCCTCGGTGAATTCGAGCTCCACGTGCCACCCGACGAGTGTGGGCATGGTGCATCACCTCCAGGGGGTCACCCTGTCTCCAGGGTGCGCCCGGGGCGGCGGGACCGCGAGCGGGGGCTTCGGGGGGGCGGGGTCCCGGTCCGGCGGGGTCGGGATGGTGTCCGGGGGCGTCCCGGCAGTCCACTGTCCTTCCGTGTCGGGCCGGTCCGTCAAGGGCGCTCACTTCGTTCGCGTCGCTCCGCGATGGCCTTCGGCCACCCTTGACCGACCGCCCCGCCCCGGAAAGACAACAGACTGCCGGGAAACCCCCGAAGGAATGGCCGGGAGGATACCGAGGAGGAGCGGGCCCTCAGCGATCCTGACCGGCACTCTTCGCCGGCCCTGTTCCCGTCCCGGGACCACCACACCCGGCCACGACCAGGGCGCGCATCAGATCGCTACGCGCTCCTCACATCTCAGCGACCGACGACCGCCCGTGGCCGGACATAAGCCGCCCAGACGACGTCCATGGACGACTATTTCGGCGTCTGCGGGTCGCCGGAGGACGCCAAAGGACCGTCATGGGCTGCTTGCGGGCGTCTGAGGACCGTCTGCGGACGAAAAACAGGCGAGAGGGAGTCTCATGCCGGATTTCCCAACCTCCCACTCCAGCAAGACGGTTCGTGAGTCCCGATCGTCTACCAAAAGGGACAAACGGGCCGCAGGCGCCCTGTTGGAGTGGTTGGGGCTGGTCGTGGGCGGCTTATGTCCGGCCACAGGCGGTCGTCGGACGCTATGCCGACAGGAGCGCGTAGCGATCTGGGGCGCCCCTGGGACTGGCCGACGGCCGGTGGTGCGGGTGAGGCGGGACGTGGCCGAACCGGGTGGCAAGGTCCGCATCCCTGACGCACCCGTGGGCCTGGCCGTCCCCCTGACCGTTCCTTCGGGGGCTTCCCGGCAGTCTTATGGCATTCCGGGGCGGGCCGGGCAGTCAAGGGTGGAGCGCAGCGACATCGCGAAGCGACGCGAACGAAGTGAGCGCCCTTGACGGCCCGGACCGACACGGAAGGACAGTGGACTGCCGGGAAACCCCCGAACCCCCACCGACCCCGATCACCGGAACCCCGTCTGCACCGCCATGGTCACCCTCCGGGGTTCCGGCGCGCCCCACCTCCACGAGGCCGTCTTCCAGACCATCCGGGGCGTCAACCCCGCCCGCCCGTGAGGCGCGCCGGTCCGGATGTTTG
Source organism: Streptomyces sp. NPDC001194 (assembly GCF_042896985.1). Classification (NCBI taxonomy): domain Bacteria; kingdom Bacillati; phylum Actinomycetota; class Actinomycetes; order Kitasatosporales; family Streptomycetaceae; genus Streptomyces; species Streptomyces sp. NPDC001194. The sequence goes on from NZ_JBIAXU010000001.1 coordinate 900,844, forward strand.
CCCGTGCGTTCGCGGCCGGGGAGGCTGTGGGGAGCGAACATGCGTACGGGGGAGGCTTGTGGTGGCCGAGAGCAAGAGCGGGTCCGGGCGGCTGGTCGGGGTGTTACTGGCCGTCCTGTCGCTGATACCCGCGCTGATCTGCGGGTTGCTGTTCACGGTGGCGCTGCCGGATGACGTCCGGCGGTACGAGGACTACGCCGCCGCCCGGCCCTGTCCCGCCGACGACTGCATCCGTACGCTCCCAGTCGCCGTTGACCGCACCGTGGTCGAGAAGGGCAAGGGAGGCAAGTTCGAGGCGACGCTCTCCAGCCCGGGCGCCTGGACGGCCGTCGTGCGGTTCGGGGACCCCGGGCCGCTGCTCTCGCGGCTGGAGCCCGGCGATCAGGTGTCCGCCACCGTGTGGCGCGGCCGGATCATGGCCGTCGCCCAGGGGGACATCCGGCAGGGCACCGCCGACGAGCCCCGCGACGAAGCCCGGATCGGCGCGGGCCTCGCCACCTTCACGGGGCTGCTCGCCGCCCTCGGGCTCGGCTTCGCGGCCGCGTGGCTGGCCGGGGCCGGCGGGCGCGGGCCGTGGACGTGGCGGGCGCTCGGGATGCCCCTGCTCATCGGTTCGGCGCTGAGCTGTCTCGGCGTTGCCGTCGGCGCCCACCTGATCGGGCTCCCCTGGTGGGCCGTGCCCCTGGTCGTGGTGCCGTTCGTGGCGTACGCCGCCTTCCGGCTCCACCGGTACCGGCTGCGGCCGGCGAGCGGCACCGCAGGGCGCGGAGTGACAGATTCCTCTCCCGCTCCGTGAACCACCGCCCGGCCCCTGCCTAACCTGCCCGGCATGGGAAGGAACAGGAAGCCGAGTTGGTGGCGGGTCTGGTCACGGCTCTGGCGGGCCGGGCTCCCCGCCGGGTCGGCGCACGTCTGGCCGCTGCGCTGACCCGGCCGCCGGGGTGCGGGGCTGAGGCCCGGCCCGCCCCTCCCTCAGTCGATGCCCTGCGCGAAGCGGAAGAAGCGGTTGGGGTCGTAGGCGCGCTTGACCGAGCGGAGGCGGGAGTAGTTCCTGCCGTAGTAGGCGTCGCGCCAGTTGGTCAGGGCCGGGTCCATGTAGTTCTGGTACGACTGGTGCAGCGAGGCCGCGTACGGCTCCACCGTGTTGAAGCCCCTGTCGACCCAGGCCTGGCCCCGGTCCTTGTCCTCCTGCGTGAGGTTCGGGCTGGTCAGGCCCACCGAGTACCCCGCGTTGAAGAGCGAGTCGCGGTGCACGAAGGCCGTGGCCGTCGGGGCGACGTCGTTGACCTTGCCCGCGTAGGCGAAGAGGCCCAGGAAGCGGAACTGGCCCGGCCGGAAGTCGGCCGTGAAGGCCGTCAGGGCCGCCTCGGCGTTGGCGCGGGTCCAGCCGCGGGCGAAGAAGTTGTTGCGGCCCAGGGAGTAGTTGTCGCGCGTCAGCTGCGCCTCGGGCGAGTAGCCGATCCGATGGCACTGGTCGACGGTCTTCGTGCCGCAGCCGAAGACGTTCATCATCGCCTCGCGGTACGGCGCTTCGGCGACCGTGCGCGAGGTCGTGGGCCGGCCGACGGCCGCGACGAGCTGGTCGAGGACCCGGTCGGCGTCGGCCTTCGGGCCGGCGTAGCCGCCGGTGAGGACGACGTACGGCTCGGTGCCCTGCGGGGCGTCCGTGGAGAGCAGGAACAGCAGCTCCGCGGAGAGCTCCCGGGGCGCGGTCGCGATCCAGTCCTGCCAGGCCAGGATCACCTGGACCGCGTCCGACCAGGCGAAGTTGAGGTTGTACGTGGTGAGCGAGGGGATCTGGACCGGCTGCACCTCGAAGTCGGTCACGACGCCGAAGTTGCCGCCGCCACCGCCGCGCAGGCCCCAGTACAGGTCCGGGTTCTCGGTCTCCGAGGCCCGTACGGTGCGCCCGTTGGCCAGGACGACGCGGGCCGACACCAGCCGGTCGGCGCCCATGCCGAACTTGCGGGTGGCGTAGCCGAGGCCGCCGCCCTGGAGCCAGCCGCCGACCGCGACGGTGGGACACGTGCCGGCCGCCACCTGGATGTTGTACGGGGCGAGGGTGTTGAGGACGTCGACGCCCTGGCTGCCCGGTCCCAGGTGGACGGTGTCGCCGGGGCGGACGTGGTTGATCTTGGAGACGTCGATGACCAGGCCCGGCGTGGTCGAGTAGCCGGCCTGGCTGTGGCCGCCGCTGCGCACCGCGGGGGCGAGGCCCCAGTCCTGGGCGAACCGGATGCACGCGGCCACGTCGGCCTCGCTGGTGCAGTAGGCGATGGCCTGCGGGTGGATCACGTCGTACTGGGCCAGCTGCAGCTGCTTGGCCGTCTCGTACGCGGCGTCGCTCGGCAGGACGAGCCGGCCTGACAGCCGGCCCTGCAGGGTCTTCCACGGGGTGGCGCCGGCAGCCTGCGCCAGCATCAGGCCACCGGTTCCGGCGGTCAGTGCGGCGGCCGCCCCGACGCTGGCACCGGCGCGTATGAGCGAGCGTCTGCTGAGCACGTGAACCACACTCCGTTCAGTCCTGGCACCCAGGACGAGGCATTCGGTCGAGTGCGTGCAGCCTCGGTCAGGAACGCACGGTTCCCGCCACGACCATCCGGAATCCGTCACTACCGGGCGGTGGACCCGGGCCGAGCTGACGTACTCGGTCCGCGGCCCGCAAGTTGGCCGAGGGGCGCCGCCTACGGTGACGCCCCGACCGACGAGCAGGGTGCAGGGAGGGGTGACGTCCGCATGGGCAGTGCGCGCAGGCCGTACGTCCTGTTGTCCGCCGCGATGAGCGTGGACGGGCGGCTCGACGACGCGAGCCCCGACCGGCTGCTGCTGTCGTCCCCGGAGGACTTCGACCGGGTGGACGCCGTACGGGCGTCCTGTGACGCGCTGCTGGTGGGCGCGAGCACCGTACGGAAGGACGATCCGCGGCTGCTGGTGGGCGATCCGCGGCGGCGGGCCGCCCGGGTAGACCGCGGCGAGCCGGCGGATCCGCTCAAGGTCACCGTCACCGCCTCGGCCCGGCTCGATCCCGGGCTGCGCTTTTGGCACTGCGGCGGCGAGAAGCTGGTGTTCACCGTGGACGCGGGCGCCGGCCCGCTGCGCGCGGCCCTCGGCGGTCTCGCCGAGGTGGTGAGCACGGGGCCGGAGCTGGACTGGGCGCGGGTCCTCGACGTGCTCGGGCGGCGCGGTGTCGGGCGCCTGATGGTGGAGGGCGGCACGTCCGTGCACACGCAGCTGCTGGCCCTGGACCTGGCCGACGAGCTCCAGGTGGCCGTGGCCCCGCTGCTGGTGGGCCAGGAGGGCGCGCCGCGGCTGGTGGGCGGGGCCGAGTTCCCGGGCGGGCCGGCCGCGCGGATGAGACTGCTGGACGCGCGGGTGGCGGGCGACTCCGTCGTCCTGCGCTACGCGCCGAAGGAGCGTGCCCTGTGACCCCGTTGTACCTGTCGGACGAGGAGTGGATGCGCCGGGCGATCTCCCTGTCCGGGCTCTGCCCGCCCAGCCCGGGCGCGTACTCGGTGGGTGCCGTGCTCGTGGACGGCTCCGGGATGGAGCTGGCGTACGGGTACAGCCGCGAGGGCGACCCGAGCGTCCACGCGGAGGAGTCGGCGCTGGCCAAGCTCGCGCCGGGCGACGGCCGGCTGAGCGGGGCGACGCTCTACTCGACGCTGGAGCCCTGCTCGCAGCGGCGCTCGCGGCCGGATCCGTGCGCCCGCCTGGTGATCGCGGCCGGGGTGCGCCGGGTGGTCATCGCCTGGCGGGAGCCGGCGCTGTTCGTGGCGGCGTGCACGGGCGTGGCCGAGCTGTGCGCGGCCGGGATCGAGGTCGTGGAGCTGGCGCGGCTGGCCGGTGAGGCCCGCAAGGCCAACGCACACCTGTGGGCGGCGGGCCCGGGGAGTTGACGTACTCGCGCAAGCGGCGTTGTCCGCGCGGCTCGTGGCGCAAAAAGTGGGCACCGCTAGCCCGTACTCATCCGGAGGTATTTTTCAATGTCTGAGCCGCTCCGCGTCGCAGTCATCGTCGCAAGTGTCCGTGACGGCCGGTTCGGCCCGGTCATCGCCAACTGGTTCACCGGTGTCGCGCGTGAGCGGCAGAGCCTGGACATCGACGTGATCGACCTCATCGAGCACGACCTGCCGAACCGGCTGTCGCAGTCGCCGGACCTGGAGGTCCAGGCGCAGCTTTCCGCGGTGTCCCCGCGGCTGGCCGCCGCCGACGCGTTCGTCGTCGTCACCCCGGAGTACAACCACTCCTACCCCGCCTCGCTCAAGTCGCTGATCGACTGGCACACCACCGAGTGGCACGCCAAGCCGGTCGGCTTCGTCGGCTACGGCGGTCTCGCTGGCGGTATGCGCGCGGTCGAGCACCTGCGCCAGATCTTCGCCGAGACCCACTCGGTGACGGTCCGCGACACCGTCGGTTTCCACGGTCCGTGGGGCCAGTTCGACGAGGAGGGCAACCTCATCGACCCGACCGAGGCGGAGGCCGCGGCCAAGACCCTCCTGGACGCCCTGGAGTGGTGGGGCACCGCGCTGAAGGACAAGAAGGCCCAGAAGCCGTACGGCGGCTGAGCGCCGACCCACCACGCCCGGCCCGGCCCACCCTCCCGGGGTGCACCGCAGCCCCAGGAGGAACGATGAGCCCGCACACGGCCCCTGCCCGGCCCACCGCCCCGCACGGGGCCCCGTCACACGAAGGCGCGACCGGACCGGCCGCCCCCGGGGAGGGGGGGTCGGTCCGGGGTGTGATCACGGCCATCTCCCTGCTCGGGATGCTGGTGGTGGGGCAGTTGTACGTGGCGATCCCGCTGCTGCCCGACATAGGGCGGGCCTGGGGGGTGGACCAGGCGTCGGCCACCTGGGCCACCTCGGCGTACGCGGTGACGTACGCGATCGTCTCGCTGTTCAGCGGGCCGCTGGCCCGGCGGTTCGGGACCCGGACGGTGCTGGTGGCCGGGGTGAGCGCGCTGGCGGTGGCGACCGCGTGCGTGCCGCTGGCCGACTCCTTCGGCGCGGGGCTGGCGCTGCGGGCCGGTCAGGGGGTGTTCGCCGGCGTGTACGTACCGCTGGTGTACGCGTACCTGAACACGCACATGCCGGCTTCGAAGCTGCCGACCGCGCTGACGATCGTCTCCGCCTGCATGGCGGGGACCATCGTCGCGGGGCAGGTGGAATCGCAGCTGCTGGCCGCCGTCGTCGGCTGGCGGGGCACGTTCTGGGTGACCGCGCCGCTGCTGCTGGTGGGCGCGCAGGTCCTGCGCCGGGTGCTGTCGTCCCGGGATCCGGTGCGGGCCACGGCCGGCGGCGCCTCCGGAGAGCCGGCCTCGCCCGCGGATCGCGGGGCCACCCGGCGCATGTGGCTGCGGCTGCTGCCGCTGTACGTCGTCGGGCTCACCTGCTCCAGCACCCTGACCGCCGTTTACACGAGTGTGCAGCTCTACGGTCCGGCCTCGCTGGTCGGTGACGGCCAGGCGATGCTGACGCTGCGGGCCACGGCCATTCCGGCGCTGGTGCTGGGCGTGCTGGTGGCTCCGCTGCTGGGCCGGATCCCGGCCCGCAGGCGCGGTGCCGGGGCGTTCGCCGTGGCGGCGACGGGTATCTGCGGCGCCGGGCTGTTCGGTGGCACGGCCACCGGGCTGGCCGGGTCGATGTTCGTGTTCATGCTCGGCCTGGCGGCGATCGGTCCTGCCGTGGTGCAGGAGATCGGCGCGACGGCGGGCGTGGCGCACGGAGTCACGGCCACGGCCCTGTACGGGTTCACGCTCAACATCGGCGGCGGGGTGGGCGCACAGGTCCCGCTCGCGTTCGGCGAGGTCAGGGGCGTCGGGCTGTTCATGTCCGCACTGCTGGCCTGCTGCGTGGTGCTGCTGGTCGTGACCGGACGCCGCCGGCGCCGGGCCGCGTACGTGACGGACTAGAGCCGGCGCCCTCGATGGGGCGCCGGGCACGGAACAGGATCAACTCAAAGGCCCCGGCAGTCGAAAACCGGAAACGAGCGGGGGCGGTCGAAAGGGAGTGCATCTCGTCATGACGAACATCGCTGTCATCTACTACTCGTCCACCGGCTCCACCCACAAGCTCGCCGAGGCCGCCGCCGCCGCGGCCGAGAAGGAGGGCGCGGAGGTCCGCCTGCTGCGCGTCGCCGAGATCGCCCCGAACGGCGAGGCCGCGAGCCGCGACGGCGCATCCGACTTCCAGAACGCCACCAAGGACATCCCCGTGGTGACCCTCGCGGACCTGGAGTGGGCGGACGGCATCCTGATGGGCACCCCGGTGCACTTCGGTCTCGCCGCCCCGCAGCTGATGCACTTCATCAACTCCACGTCGAAGCTGTCGATCGAGGGCAAGCTGCTGAACAAGGCGGTCTCCGCCTTCGCGTCCGGCTCGGCGGCCCACGGCGGCCAGGTCTCCGCGATCCTCGCCCTGCACAACGCGATCACCCACTGGGGTTCGCTGATCGTCTCCACCGGTTCGACGGACCCGGTCCTCTACAAGCCGAAGAACGGCAACCCGTACGGCGCCTCCGCCGTGGTCGGCGGCAACCCGGGCCAGGTCCCGGAGGAGAACCTGGAGGCCGCGGCCTTCCAGGCGCGCCGTACGCTCGAGGTCGCCTCCGTGGTCAAGACGCTGGACGCCCGGTGATCGACAACGGGCTCGCCACGGCGTACCTGGCCCGGATCGGCGCCTCGCGCCCCGCGAAGGCGGATCTGGCGGCGCTGGCCGAGCTGACCGAGCGGCACGTGCTGACCGTGCCGTTCGAGAACCTCGACTACCACCTCGGCCAGGAGATCCACCTGGACGAGCGGGCCGTCGACAAGATCGTGCACCAGGGCCGCGGCGGTGCCTGCTACGAGGTGAACCCGGCCTTCGGGCTGCTGCTGGAGGCCCTCGGCTTCCAGGTGGAGATCCTCTCGGCGCGGGTCCACCGGCCGGGCGGGCTCGGCGCTCCGCTGGGTCACCTGATGCTGCGCGTGACGGTCGACGGGTCGGCGTACCTGGTGGACGTGGGCTTCCGGCGCAACGCGCGCCGGCCGCTGCTGCTGGGCACCGAGGAGGTGCAGTTCGACCCGCAGGGCGCGTTCGCCTTCGGGCCGGAGCGGCAGGGCGAGTTCGACCTGTTCCTGGACGGCGATCCGATGTACCGGGTCGACGGGCGGGCGCGTGAGCTGGGCGAGTTCCGGCCGTCGCTGTGGTGGTTCCGCACCTGCCCGGATTCGCCGTTCATGCAGGACGTGTTCTGCTCGCTGCCGACGGTCGACGGCCGGATCACGCTGAAGGGCCACACGCTGACCAAGCGCGTCCACGGCGAGTTCACCGTGGAGCACCTCGCCGACGACACCGAGGTGTTCGAGGCCTATCACAAGCACTTCGGAATGACGCTGGACCGGCTGCCCGACGAGCCCGTACGCCCCGAGGGCTCGCCCGGCATCGTTGTCGAGTAGCCGCGGGTCCCCACCCCGCACCGCTCCCCGACGCCCCCCACCTCTGCGCCCCTCCCCGGCGCGTGCCGCCGGATCCCCACTCCACCGCGGTGTGCGCCCCACCTCCCCCGCCTCCGCCAGGTATCTCCTTCCCCCCTCCCAGGAGTCACCATGACCACACTCGTCACGGCACCGGCCGAACTGCCCGATGCGTTCCTGCGCGCTTTCAACGCCCGCGACATAGAGGCGATCGATCGCCTCTTCGAGCCCGGGGCGGTACGCGTGCTGACCCCTGGCGAGGTCGTCACCGGCGAGGGCCGGCGCGATGCGACCCGCAGCTTCATGGCGCTCGGCATTCCGATGAAATTGACGGTGCGCCACTGCTACGAATACGACGACTTGGCGCTGCTGCTGTGTGACTATCTGATCAAGGGCGTCAAGCCGGACGGAACTTCCGTCCTCCACGAAGGCACGGCCACGGATGTGGTGCGCCGCGGTGCGGACGGATCCTGGCGTTATGCCATTGACAACCCGCCGGGAACCGACCGCGAAAGCGCGAAGCCCTGAATCCCACAAGACAAGAGAGATTGAAGAGCCGATGACCAACGTCGCGATCGTCTACTACTCGGCCACCGGAAACATCCACAAGCTCGCGGTGGCCGCCGCCGAGGCCGCGGAGAAGGCCGGCGCCCAGGTCCGGCTGCGCCGCGTCGCAGAGATCCAGGAAGCCACCATCGCGCCCAACTTCAGCGAGTGGACCGAGGCGTTCCAGGAGCACGTCGGCGGCAGCAGCCGCGAGGTCGAGATCGCCACTCAGGACGACCTCGACTGGGCCGACGCGGTCATCTGGGGCACCCCGGGCCGCTACGGCGCCATGGCCGGCCCGCTCAAGCACTTCATCGACCAGACCTTCGAACTGCACGCCCGCGGCGGGCTGAAGAACAAGGCCATGTCCTCGTTCACGTCCACGGGCACCCAGCACGGCGGCCAGGAGTCCACGGTCCTGTCGCTGTCGAACGTCTTCTACCACTGGGGCGCGATCATCGTGCCCCCGGGCGTCACCGACCCGATCATGGTGGCGCCGAGCAACGGAAACCCGTACGGCGTGAGCGCCACGTCCGGGCTCCAGGCCGTCCCCGGCCTGCTCGCCCAGAACGTGACCGAGGACAACCTCAAGGCGGTCGGCTACCAGACCGTCCGCACCCTCCAGGTCGCCGAGGCGCTCAAGCAGGGCCTCAACAAGTAACACCCCTGCAACCAGCGAGAACAGCAGGAACAGCAACGCACCGGCACCGGAAAGGCCCGTAGCGGGAGCATCCGCTACGGGCCTTTTCTCGCGCACGCCACAGTTAATTCCCGCCATTTCGATGGCTCGATTCCGTCGAGCTGACACAGTCAAACAACCGCCATTGGGCCCGGGCATTCTTGGTGAGAACTTGAACACATGCTCCGGATTCCCAAGAACAAGACGCCGCTCTACCTCGGCCTGGTGGCCGAGGAGGCTGCCGCCCAGTTCGGCGCCAACACCATCACGCTCGACCGCACCATGGACGCCCTCCCCGAGGTCGGCCAGGTCCTGACGGTCGCCCAATTCGCCGACCTGATCGCCGAGATGGCAAACCGCCTGTGGGCCAGTGGTATCCGGCCCAGCGAACACGTCGTCATCCACAAGACCAACAACTTCGACATCACCCTCTTCGCGTGCGCCGCGTCCCGCATCGGCGCTGTCCCGGTGATGCTCTCCGCGCACCTCGACGGGGAGACCATCAACGCGCTGCTGCAGCGGCTGCCTTCGCCGACGCTGCTGACGGACGCCGCGAAGCTCACGGGCTCGCTGGCCGCCTCGCCGCTCGCCGAACTCACCGCGCGGGTCATCTCGGTGACCGAGCCGGTCGAGGGCGCGATCTCGCTCTCCGACCTGGCCGGCGCTCCCGAGCGCACGGCGGTGACGCTGCACCCCGACTCGCACGCCATCATGACCCACACCTCGGGCACCACCGGCATCCCCAAGCTCGTGGTGCACTCGGCCCGCTCGATCGGTGCCCGCTACCGCTGGCAGAACATCCCCGTCAGCCTGCTGCGCCAGCGCGAGCCGATCCTGATGCACGTCTCCTACGTCCACTCGCGGATGTACCCCGGCATCGCGTCCATGATGCTGAACAACAAGCCGATGGTCTTCCTGGACGACGCCGAGCCCGCGAAGGTCGCGGACGCGATGGTCAAGTACCGTCCGGGCGTCTTCGAGACGCACCCGAACTCCTTCCTGGAGTGCGAGTCGATCCTCGACGACCCGCGCAAGCCGTTCAAGACGGTGCGCTTCTACAACTCCACCTTCGACGCCATCCACCCGGGCACGATGGACAAGTTCCTGCGGGCTTCGGAGCGCAAGAACCCCGTCTTCCTCCAGGTGTACGGCCAGAGCGAGTGCGGCCCGCTGGTGGGCCGCCCGTACACCCGCAAGACCGTCATGCAGGCCGACGGCCGCTGCCAGGGCTACTCCACGCCGGGCATCACCAAGTACCGCCTGGTGTCCCGCAACGGCAAGCCCGTCACCCGCGACAACCCCGGCTACATCGACGTACAGACCTCGGGCCGGGCCCTGACCTACTACGGCGAGGCCGAGCGCTTCGAGAAGCAGCTCGACGGCGAGTGGTGGCGCGGCGGTGACATCGGCTACCGCACCAAGTGGGGCTGCCTGCACCTGCTGGACCGCGAGGTCGACCAGATCCCGACGATCCACTCGACCCTCGAGGTCGAGGACACCGTCCTGCACCGGCTGCCCGAGCTCACCGAGCTCATCATCGTGCCGGGCCCCGAGAAGGAGCCCGTGCCGGTCGTCTGCACCAAGGACGACGCCCCCCTGGACCTGGCCCGCTGGAAGCGCGCCATCGCCGACCAGTCCGCGATGGCCGATCCCATCCAGATGAAGCTCGGCGAACTGCCGCGCACGGCCACCGCCAAGATCAAGCGCCTCGAGCTGGCCCGCCGGCTGGCCGACCAGGTGACCCACGAACTGGCCTCCTGAGCGAAGGCGCGCTCCGCACTCCACCGCACACCGAACACGGCCCACCAACCCCCGACCCGACCCCGGGAGCTGTACACCATGTCAACGACCCAGAACCAGGAAGGCCGGCGCAAGCACCTCGGCCTCACCCTGGCGCTGCTCGCCTTCGCCCAGCTGATCATCTCCATCGACTACAACATCGTCTACGTGGCGCTGCCCGACATCGGCAGCGGCCTCGGCTTCTCCGCCCAGACCCTGCAGTGGGTCGTCAGCGCCTACGCCGTCGCCTTCGGCGGGTTCCTGCTTCTCGGCGGCCGTGCCTGCGACCTGTTCGGCCCGCGCCGCATGTTCGTCCTGGGCCTCGCCCTCTACGCCGGCTCCTCCCTGCTCGGCGGCCTCGCCGGCACCCCCGAGGTGCTGATCGCCGCCCGTGCGATCCAGGGCATCGGCGGCGCCTTCCTCTTCCCGGCGACCCTCACCCTGGTCTCCACCAGCTTCGCCGAGGGCAAGGAGCGCAACCGCGCCTTCGCCGTCTGGGGCACCGCCGGCGGCAGTGGCATGATCGTCGGCTCGCTGCTCGGCGGCGTGCTCACCCAGTCCCTCGGCTGGGAGTCCGTCTTCTACGTCAACGTGCCGCTGGCCGGCATCGCCGCGCTGCTCGCCTTCCCGCTGATCAAGCCGGACGCCGCCCGCAACGCCGCCCGCAGCTTCGACCTGCTGGGCGCCCTGACCTCCACGGTCGGCATCACCGCGATCGTCTTCGCCCTGGTCCAGGGTCCCGAGTCCGGCTGGGCCTCCGGCGAGGTCCTCGGCGCCCTCGCCATCGGCGTGGTCCTGCTCATCGCCTTCTTCGTCATCGAGAAGAAGTCCTCGGACCCGCTGCTGCCGCTGACGCTCTTCAAGAACCGCAACCTCACCACCGCGGTGGGCGTGACCTTCTTCTACATGGCCACCTTCGGCACCCTGCTGTACTTCCTCACCGTCTACTTCCAGGGCGTCCACGGCTACAGCCCGCTGGAGACCGGCGTCGCCTTCCTCGTCCCGATGGTCGCCATCGCCATCGGCGCCCAGACGGCCGGTGGCCTCGCCACCAAGCACGGCATCCGCGCCATCATGGTCGGCGCCATGGTCATCGGCGTCATCGGCACCGCGATCGTCGGCATCACCATGGCCACCGACGCCTCGTACTGGGCCCTCGTGCCCGGCCTGATCGTCATGGGCCTCGGCCAGGGCGCCGGCTACACCCTGATGTTCGGTGCCGCCGCCATCGGTGTCGCCCCCGAGGAGCAGGGCATCGCCTCCGGTGTCGCCTCCACCACCCAGCAGATCGGTGGCGCCGTCGGCCTCGCCGTCCTGGTCGCCATCGCCAACTCCGGCCTGGAGGGCCAGACGGGTGAGGCGCTGCGCGCCGCCACCACGGACGGCATCCAGAAGGCGGTCTTCATCGCCGCCGCCGGCATCGTGATCACCGGCCTGATCGCCCTGGGCCTGAAGAAGCCCGAGCAGAAGGCGCAGACCGCGCCCGTCGCCGAGCGCGAGTCACAGACCGCCGGAGTCTGATCCGGCAGCTCCACGCAGCGCACGGCGGAAGCCCCCACCCCACCGGGTGGGGGCTTCCGCCGTTGCTCCGTGTCCGGGCGTCCGGACAGCCGGACAGCCGGACAGCCGGACAGCCGGGCAGCCGGGCAGCCGGGCAGGCGGGCAGGCGGCCGCAACGGCCGCTGGGGGGTGCCCCGGGATCGGGACACCCCCCAGCGGTTCGGGGTCGGGCGGAGGCTAGACGGAGGCCAGCAAGGCCTCGGCGGAGTCCGGCAGTTCACGGCCCAGCAGGGACCGCAGCCGCGGGTAGGCCGCCGCGTCGCCGGCGAGGATCCCGCCGAGCAGGCTGTCCCCCGCCGAGTCGAGGACGAGCTTGGCGTACACCTCCCCGCCCGCGGATTCCCGTACGAATTCCAGGGCGCCCGGGGTCTGCGCGTGGGCGTCGCCGAAGGAGGCGACGTCCACGCCCATCAGCTTGAGCTTCGTGGACATGTCGGCGCCCGGGAAGCGGGCCGGGCCCTCGCCGAGCAGCTGGGAGACGACGGCCTCCGCCATCCGGTAGCCCGGGGCCACCAGGCCGTAGCAGCGGCCCTCGACGGCCGCGCACTCGCCGATGGCCCAGACGTACGGGTCCGCGGTGCGGCAGTGGTCGTCGACGAGGAAGCCGCCCCGCTCGCCGCGCGGCAGCTCCGCGGGGCCGGCCAGGGAGTCCTGGGGCCGCACGCCGGCGGAGAAGACGACGAGGCCCGTCTCGATGGACGTACCGTCCGCGAAGACCAGGCGGGCCACGCGGCCGTCGGCGCCCGCCTCGATGTGGCTGGTCGCCACGGACAGGTGGGTGGTGACCCCGAGCCCGGTGACGAGCCGGTCGAGGACGCGGCCGCCGCCCTCGTCGACCTGGACGGGCATCAGCCGCGGGGCCATCTCCACGACGTGCGGGGAGAGTCCCAGCAGCCGGAGGCCGTTGGCGGCCTCCAGGCCGAGGAGGCCGCCGCCGATCACCACGCCGGTGGTGGTGCGGGCGGCGGCCTCACGGATGGCTTCGAGGTCGTCGAGGGTGCGGTAGACGCAGACGCCGGGCAGTTCCCGGCCGGGGACGGGCGGCACGAAGGGCACCGACCCGGTGGCCAGGACGAGGGCGTCGTAGGGGACGGGGACACCGTCCTCGAGGGTGGCGGTGCGGCGCTCGCGGTCGATGCCGACGGCCCTGGTGGAGGTGTGGAACTCCACCAGGGCGTCGTCGGACAGGGCGGGCTTCACCAGGCTCAGCTCGGCCGGGGTCTTGTCGTCGAGGGCGGACGAGAGCCTGACCCGGTCGTAGGCGGGGTGTCTGTCCTCGCCGAGGACCACCACCCGCCAGGTGCCGTGCCGGTCGCGGGAGCGGAGCTCCTCGACGAGGCGGTGGCCGGTCATTCCGTGGCCGATGACGACGAGGGTGCGGGTGGTCATACTCGGTGTCCTTTGCGGGGTGAGGGCCTCCGCGCCGGTTCAACTGCCGGTCGCGGCAGCGCTGGTGGAGGCCAGTGCGGTGCAGATGGACTCCACCTGACGGGCGCAGCCACCGCAGCCGGTGGTCGCGCGGGTGGCGTCCGCGAGCTCGTTGAGCTCGCGCGCCCCGGCGTGCCAGGCCTGGGTGAGGTCGTGATGGGTGACGTTGTTGCACAGGCAGATGACGGTCTCGGCCGTGATCTCGGCGGAGCCGGCCTTGGCCAGGCGGGGGGCGCGGCCCAGGAGCAGGCTGAGCCGGTCGCGCGGGACGGGCGCGTCGTGGACGTACAGCTCCGTCGTGGTGGCGATGGCCCGGTCGAAGCCGAGGATGACGGCGGCGGTGATGTGTTCGCCGGTCAGCTCCAGGCGGGCGTAGCGGCCGTTCGCCGGGTCGTTGAGGGTGATCGTCTCGTCGCATGGGACGGCGCCCGGCATGCCGAGGACCACGAGGCCGGGGCCGGCGATCCGGGGCCGCAGGACGCGGCGGGCGGGGGCGACGCCGCGGGCGCCGGAGGCGAGGTGGCGGGCCAGCGCCTCGGCCTGCGCCCAGCCGGAGGCCAGGGATCCGCCGCGGTTGCCGCGGTGTTCGGCGCAGTCGCCGAGGGCGTGGACCAGCGGGTCGTCGGTGCGCATGCAGTCGTCGACGAGGATGCCGGTGCGCACGGCGAGCCCGGCGGCGCGGGCCAGCCCGGTCTCGGGCAGGACTCCGGTGCACAGCAGCAGGGTGTCGGCGGGCACGGCGCTGCCGTCCGCGAGGGTGAGGGTGCCGGGGGTGCCGGGGGTGCCGGGGGCGTCGGAGGTGGCGGGGGTGTACGCGGTGGCGGGGCTGCCGGCGATGAGCTCGACGCCGGCGGCGGTGAGCCGGTCGCGTACGAGGGCCCCCGCGGCCGCGTCGAGGAGGTGGTCCATCGGCCAGGGGCGGGGGTGGACGAGGGTGACGGGTCGGTCCTTCAGGGCCAGCGCGAACGCGGCTTCGACGCCGAGGGAACCGGCGCCCAGGATGGTCACGGGAGTCCGGGCGGCCACCACGGCCGGGTCGGTGAGCCGGGCGCAGTCGGCGAGGGTGCGCAGGACGGCGACCCCTGCGGCCGGGCTCCCGTCGGGGGTGCGCAGGCCGGGCAGGTCGGGCAGGAGCGGGCTGGCGCCGGTGGCCAGGATCAGCCGGGCGTACGGGAAGACGTCCCCGTCGGCGGTGTGCACGCGGCGGCGGACCCGGTCGATCCGGACGGCGCAGACGCCGGTCCGGATCGTGGTGTCGCCGGGCGGCGGGGGCAGTTCCATGGCCTCGACCGGCAGGCTGCCGTCGAGGGCGGAGGTGAGCAGGGCCCGGTGGTAGGCGGGGGTGTCCTCGGCCCCGAGGACGGTGACGGGATCCTCGCAGCCGAAGTGGCGCAGCCGGTCGAGGATCTGGTGGGCGGCCGGGCCGTTGCCTATGACGAGGATCGGCGCGGTGGAGTGCGTGGTCATGGGCGGGCGTCCTGGAGGGGTGCGGGGCCGGAGCCGGGGCCGGAGGCGGAGGCGGAGGCGAGGACGATGTCGGCGCCGTCTTCCTCGGAGCCGTCCTCCCCGGTGCCGTCGTTCCCGGCGTCCGTCTCGGGGAATTCGAGCTCCGCCGGCTCGATCCGGACCGCGCACACCTTGAACTCGGGCATGCGGCTGCGCGGGTCGAGGGCGTCGTTGGTGAGCAGGTTGGCCCGCCCGGCGCCCGGGAAGTGGAACGGCAGGAAGACGGTGTCGGCGCGCAGGGTCGGGTCCAGGCGGACCCGGGCCAGCGTGGTGCCGCGCGCCGAGCTGACCCGGGCGTGGCCGCCGTCGGTCAGGCCGGCCCGGGCGGCCGTGTCGGGATGCACCTCGACGTGCGCCTCGGGGGCGGCCGCGGCCAGCTGCGGCACCCGGCGGGTCTGCGCCCCGGACTGGTACTGGGCCAGGACGCGGCCGGTGGTGGCGTACAGCGGGTGCTCGGCGTGCGCCTCCTCGGCGGGCGGGCGGTGCTCCACCTCGGCGAAGCGGGCACGGCCGTCGGCGTGGGCGAACCGGTCGAGGAACAGCCTCGGGGTGCCGGGGTGGGCGGGCTCGCCGTCGGCGGTGCGCGGGCAGGGCCAGTGCAGGGCCTCGCCCGCGTCGAGGCGGTCGTAGCCGATCCCCGAGTAGTCGGCCGGGCCGCCCCGGGAGGCGCGGCCCAACTCCTCGAAAACGGCCCGCGGTTCGGTCGGGTAGCGCTCGGGGAGGTCGCCCAGCCGGGTGGCGAGGCCGCGCAGGACGGCCAGGTCGGAGCGGGCGCCGGGCGGCGGGTCGAGCAGCCGGCGGCGGCGCAGGACGCGGCCTTCGAGGTTGGTCATGGTGCCTTCCTCCTCGGCCCACTGGGTGACGGGCAGCACCACGTCGGCCATGCGGGCGGTCTCGGAGGGCACGAAGTCGGCGACGACGAGCAGGTCCAGGGAGGACAGGCGTTCGGCGACGCGGTCGGCGCGCGGGGCGGAGACCACCGGGTTGGCGCCGAAGACGAGCAGGGCGCGCGGGCCGGTGTCGGTGCCGAGGGCGCTGAGGAGTTCGTACGCGCTGCGGCCGGGCCCCGGGATGACCTCGGGGTCGACGCCCCAGACGCCCGCCACGTGGGCCCTGGCCGCCGGGTCGGTGATCATCCGGTAGCCGGGCAGCTGGTCCGCCTTCTGGCCGTGCTCGCGGCCGCCCTGGCCGTTGCCCTGGCCGGTGAGGCAGCCGTAGCCGCCGCCTTCGCGGCCGGGCAGGCCCAGGGCGAGCGCGATGTTGATGAAGGCGGCGACGGTGTCGGTGCCCTTGCTGTGCTGTTCGGCGCCGCGGCCGGTGAGGACGTACGCCCGGCCGGCGGCGGCGAGCATCCGAACGGCCTCGCGCTGGTCGCTGACGGGTACGCCGGTGACCTTCTCGACGCGCTCGGGCCACCAGGAGGCGGCGCGCTTCCACGCGGCCTCGAATCCGGTGGTGCGCCGGTCGACGTAGGCGCGGTCGGTGTGGCCGTCGACGACGAGGATGTGCATGAGGCCGAGGGCGAGGGCCAGGTCGGTGCCGGGACGCGGCTGGAGGTGCAGGGCCGCGCGGGCGGCGGTGGGGGTGCGGCGCGGGTCGATGACGATCAGCCGGGCCGCGCTGAGGTGGCGCATCAGCGGGGGCATCGTCTCTGCGGGGTTGGCCCCGGCGAGCAGGATCACGTCGGCGGACGCGAGGTCGGTGACGGGGAAGGGCAGTCCGCGGTCCAGGCCGAAGGCGGCGTTGCCGGCGGCGGCCGCCGAGGACATGCAGAACCGGCCGTTGTAGTCGATCTGGCTGGTGCCGAGGGCGAGGCGGGCGAACTTCCCGAGGAGGTACGCCTTCTCGTTGGTGAGCCCGCCGCCGCCGAACACGCCGACGGCGTCGGGGCCGTGTTCGGCGCGGATGCGGCCGAGGCCGGCGGCCACGGTGTCGAGGGCGGTGTCCCAGTCGGTGGCGCGCAGGGTCCCGCCGGCGTCGCGGACCATCGGGGTCCGGATCCGGTCGGGGGTGGTGAGCAGGGCGGGTGCCGTCCAGCCCTTCTGGCACAGGCCGCCGCTGTTGACGGGGAAGTCCGGGTCGGGCCGGACCTCGGCCCCGCCCGCCGGTTCGTCCCGGCTCAGCAGGGTGCCGCATTGCAGGGCGCAGTACGGGCAGTGGGTCCGTACGGTCCCGGCGTCGCCCTCGCGGGCGGCGCCGGGACGTGTCCGGTCAGACATGGACGTTCTCCGGCCGGGCGGCGGCGGCCACCGTCTGCTGCCGCTGCTGCTGCGCGGCCGGGGAGCCGGCGCGCTCGCGGCGCACGTACACCGTCCAGACGACGGCCGCGCAGAGGGCGTAGTAGCCGAGGAAGGACAGGAAGGCGGGGGTGCCGTTGCTCGCGCCGCCGCTGTAGGCGCCGCGGAAGGCGAGGTTGATGGCGACTCCGCCGAGCGCGCCGATCGCGCCGGAGATGCCGATGGCGGCGCCCGACAGGCGGCGGGCGGTGGCGAAGGCCCGGGTGGCGTCCTCGCCCCCGACGATGCGGGCCTCGGCCTGGCGGGTGAAGGCCGCGGGGATCAGCTTGTAGGTGGAGCCGTTGCCGATGCCGCTGAGGACGAACAGGGCGGTGAATCCGGCGATGAAGATCGTCAGCGAGTCGCGCGCGGAGGCGAGGAGCAGCACACCGGTGCCGGCGCCCATGCCGGCGAAGGTGATGAGGGTGATGCGGGCGCCGCCGAAGCGGTCGGCGAGCCAGCCGCCGAAGGGGCGGGAGAAGGAGCCGAGCAGCGGGCCGAGGAAGGTGTACGAGGCCGCCTGCAGCGGGGTGGAGCCGAACTGGGTCTGCAGGACCAGCCCGAAGGCGAATCCGTAGCCGATGAACGAGCCGAAGGTGCCGATGTAGAGGAGGGAGATGAGCCAGGTGTCGCGCTGGGCGAGGGCCTCGCGCTGGGCGCCCGGATCGGTCCGTACGGTCGCGATGTTGTCCATCTTGAACGCGCAGACGAGGGAGACGATCGCGATGAGCGGCAGGTAGAAGGCGGCGATGTACGCCGGGTGGGTGTCGCCCGCGGTGGAGATGACGAGCAGGCCCAGCAGCTGGACTGCGGCGACGCCGAGGTTGCCGCCGCCCGCGTTGAGGCCGAGGGCCCAGCCCTGGTGGCGGCGCGGGAAGAAGCCGGTGATGTTGGTCATCGAGGAGGCGAAATTGCCGCCGCCGACCCCGCCGAGGGCGCTGATCAGCAGGAACACCCACAGCGGGGTGCCGGGGCGCTGGATGAAGACCACGGTGAGCGTGGCCGGCACCAGCAGGATCGCCGAGGCGAAGACGGTCCAGTTGCGGCCGCCGAAGCGGGTGACGGCGTAGCTGTACGAGGGGCGCAGGAGGGCGCCGACGAGCGTGGGGGTGACGACGAGGAGGAACTTCTCGTCGGGCGCGAAGCCGAGGCCGATCCCGGGCGTCATGAACAGCACCAGGACCGACCACATGCTCCAGATGGAGAAGCCGATGTGCTCGGAGACCACCGACAGGTAGAGGTTGCGCAGGGCGATGCGCTTGCCGCCGCGCTCCCAGTACTGCTCGTCCTCGGCGTCCCAGTCCTCGATCCAGCGCCCCTTGGCTGATCGCGTGGCTGTTCTCTCGGCACTCATGACCTGGTTTCTCCCTTGTCTGTCAGGCGGTTGGTCCGCGGGGTGGCGACTGCGGTACGTCGGCCAGCGCGCGGTCGACGAGGGCGCCGGCGGCGCCGCTGTACCCGGCCGGGTCGCACAGCTGCGCGATGTACTGCGCGTCGAGTCCGTGCCCGGCCCCGGACATCCCGGTGAGCACGGCGCCCAGGGGGCGCCCGCTCCCGGCGGCGGCGGCCGAGGCCTCGGTCAGCAGCTGCTTCGCGGCGGCCTTGCCCAGGCGCGGGGCGAGGCGGGCCGCGATGCGCTCGGAGACCACCTGGCCGCCGGTGAGGTCGAGGTTCTCCCGCATCCGGCCGGCCCGGACCTCGAGGCCCTCGGCGAGTTCGACCGCGGTGTGGGCGGCGCCGCCGGTCAGGCGCAGGCACTCGCGCAGCAGTTGCCATTCGGCGTGCCAGACGCCGGCGGCTCGCTCGTCCTCGGTGACCAGGCACTGGGTGAGCCCGGCGGCGATCACCGGGACCTGGAGGGCGGCGGCGCGGATCAGGGTGGCGAGTACGGGATTGCGCTTGTGCGGCATGGCGGAGGAGCTGCCGCGGCCGGCGGCGGTGGGTTCGGCGACCTCGCCCACCTCGGTCCGGGTCAGCGCCTGCACGTCGACCGCGATCTTGCCGAGGGCTCCGGCGGTGAAGGCCAGCGCGGCGGCGAGATCGGCGAGCGGGGTGCGCAGCGCGTGCCAGGGCAGCACCGGGCGGGCGAGTCCGGTCTCGGCGGCGAAGGCGTCGACGAGCCGGTCGAGGTAGGGGTGGGCGGTGTCGGCCGCCACGTCGGGGCGGTCGATGTCGGCGTACTCGAGGTAGCCGGCGAGGGTGCCGGCGGCCCCGCCGAGCGAGACCGGCAGGCCCTCGTCGAGGACTCGGGCGAGGCGGGCGTCCGCGTCGAGGACGAGGGCCCGCCAGCCCGCGGCCTTGAGGCCGAAGGTGGTGGGGACGGCGTGCAGGGCCAGGGTGCGGCCCGGCATGAGGGTGTCGCGGTGGGTGCGGGCGAGGCCCGCCAGGGCCTGCGCGGTCCGGGCGAGGTCCGCCCGGACCAGGCGCAGGGTCCTGGCGGCCACCAGCATGGCGCCGGTGTCGAAGATGTCCTGGCTGGTGGAACCCCGGTGGACGAAGTCCGCGGCTTTCGGATCGATGCCGCGGACCACCGCGGTGAGGGCCTGGACCAGGCCCACCACCGGGTTCGCGGTCTCCCGCGAGGCGAGCGCGAGGGCCCTCAGGTCGAACCGCTCGGCCCGGGCGGCTTCGGTGATGACGGCCGCGGCTTCCCCCGGGAGGGTGCCGAGGCTCGCCTGGGCCCGGGCCAGGGCGGCCTCGGCGTCGAGCATGGCCTGCAGCCATGCCCGGTCGCCGACGGCCGCCTCGGCCGCGGTGCCGGCCCGCACCGGAGACAGCAGGCCGGCGTCCACGAGAAGGCCCTCGTCGGTCATACGATCACGCCGGGCAGCGTGTCGTCGGCCGGCTGGTCGGCCACCGCGCGGATCCCGGCCGGCAGGCTCGCGACCGGCGGCAGGGCCAGTACGGCGCGGGCGATGGCGTCGGAGTCGCCGAGCGTCACCGAGTCCACGCCGGGCCGGATGCCGGCCGCGGTGACCCAGTGGACGGACTCGGTCGGCACCCCGTAGGCGAAGCGGCGCGCGTGGGCGGTGCCGCGGGCGTCGATGAGCCGGTACGGGCGCTCGGTGACCGCGAGGCCGCCGGTCTGGTAGCCGCCCTGCTCGCCCGAGATGACGTACGGCTTGGCCTGGTCGGTGTCCAGCAGGTGCTGGAGCAGCGGGTCGGAGGTGCGCCGCAGGTCGGGCTCGGGCAGCCGGGACTCGATGAGCACCTGCGCCTTGATCTGCGGGCCGGGCACCGAGGTGGACGCGGCCACGTACGTCTGGGCGTCGGTGTCGATGCGGACCTGGGTGCCGGGGCCGGTGATCGTCAGGATGCCGGCCTCGATGAGGGCGATCATCTCCTCGATGCGGGTGGCCGGCGGGCCGATGGAGAGGAAGCCGTTGAGCGGGGTGTACCAGCCCTCCAGGTCGTCGCGGTGCGAGTCCCCGTCGAGGCCGCCGTGGTCGACGGCGAGCCGGACCTCGTTGCGCAGGTCGCGCAGGACGTCCAGGGCGGACTTGACCGGGCCGCTCAGGTTGCCCTGGCGGGCGGCGGCGACGTCGGCCGCGAGGTACTCCACCAGCCAGGCCTGGAAGGCGTCGCGGTCGGCGAACTGCGTGTCGCCGTACGGGACGGAGAGCTTCTCCCAGCTCCAGTGCTGCTCCTCGGGGATGTCGTACTCGGCGAGCAGCCAGGAGCGGCCCTCCGCGTCCTCGGTCTCCAGGTAGCGCTCGGTGAACGCCTCGCGCTCCTCCGGCCGGCCGTTCGCGGCGAGCAGGGCGCCGTAGTAGACG
Organism: Streptomyces sp. NPDC001194; assembly: GCF_042896985.1. Lineage (NCBI taxonomy): Bacteria > Bacillati > Actinomycetota > Actinomycetes > Kitasatosporales > Streptomycetaceae > Streptomyces > Streptomyces sp. NPDC001194. The sequence goes on from NZ_JBIAXU010000001.1 coordinate 921,847, forward strand.
CTCTCGACCTCCAGCGAGATGAAGGGCCAGAGGTCTTCCTTGAAGGTGACCCGGCCGCCGGAGGCGGCCCGCTCGCGCAGGGCGCGCACGTAGTCCGGGGTCAGCAGCTTGGGGAAGTAGCGGCCGTACGCGCCCTTCTCGTTGTCGCCGCGGGCGTGGTACGGGATGCCGCGCCGGGAGAAGGCGTAGAGCCGGGGCTCCTGCCCGGACGGCTGGTAGGTGAGCTTGCCGCCCTCGTCGCGGACGAAGGAGCCGCCGCGGCCGTGGCTGAACAGCGCCATGTAGTCGAAGAAGTTCAGCCCCAGGCCGCGGACGAGCACCGTCTGGCCGGGCTTGATCGCCGCGAGGTCCTTGTCGGCCGGGTTGCCCGGCGTCAGGTAGGTCAGGTAGTGGATGCGCGCCAGGGATGCGGTGCGCGCCTCGCGCGGGGTGAGGCGGGCCGGGACGTGACCCTGGGCCAGGATGATGGCGTCGAGGTCGTTGAGGCGGGTGCCGTCCTGGAGCCGGACGCCCTGCGGGCCACCCGAGATGCCGAGGGTGTCGGCGATGGCCACGGCGCGCGAGCGGTGGACGTGGACGGTGACGTGCTTGGGGGCGCCGACGATGACGCGCTGGAAGCACTCGCTGAGGTAGTTCCCGTAGAAGGCGCGGGTGGGGTAGGTGTCCGGGCCCATGGCCGCGGCCTCGGCGAGGGTGCCCTCGTCGTAGTCGCCGAACTGGCCCAGCACGGAGAGGGACTTGGCCCACTCGAACAGGGTCGGACCGGGCTCGATCGGACCGTCGATCTTGCAGCTGTCGTCGGTGTAGACGGTGATCTGGCAAGCGACGGTGTTCATCAGCAGGTGGCGGGACTGGCCCGAGCGCCAGACCTGGCCGGCGCCGGGCGCGGCCGGGTCCACGACGTGGATGGCGACCGAGTCGTGAACGGGGTTCTCCCGCTCGTTGGCGACCAGGCGCTCGACGACGGACAGGCCGCGGGGGCCTGCGCCGACGACGGCTATCTCAACGGACGAGCTGCTCATGCGGTATCTCCGATGCGGTAGGGATGCAGGATGGGAGCCGGGCCTGTGCGGGGGTGGACCGGGCGCGGTGGCGCTGCGGGCTTCACCGGGCGCTCAGGCGGCGTCGGCCTTGACCTCGGTTCCGGTGGCGGCTTCGGCTTCGGTGTCCGTGCCGGCCTCGTCCTGCGCCCCGCCTGCGACCAGGCGGGCGAGTTCGAGGCGCTTGATCTTGGTGGTGGAGGTCTGCGGGACGTCCTCGAGGCGCCACTGGACCGGGGCGGCGAGCTTCGGCAGGCCGATGACCGCGGACTTCCAGGCGATCAGGTCGAGCGGCTTGTCGTCGCGCGTGCAGACGACCGGGACCGGGACCCCGTCGGGGCCGGGGATGATGATGACCTCGATGAGCTCGTGCAGCCGGGTGAAGAGCTTGTCCTCGATCTCCAGGGTCGAGCCGATGCCCGGGATCTCGTCGACCTCGCGGTCGAGCAGGTGCAGGCAGCCCCACTTGGTGCGGTAGCCGAGGTCGCCCATCCGCCACCAGCCGTCGTTGACCTGCTTCTCCCAGCGCTCGTGCTCGGAGTGGTAGGTGATGATGCGGCCGTCGGACTTGATCTCGATGAAGCCCGGGTTGTCCTTGGTGACGGGGTTGCCGTCACGGCTGACGACGCGGACGCCGGTCATGCCGGGGAACGGGGAGCCGACGCAGCGGCCGTCGAAGTCGGCGCCGCCCTTGCGGGTGTAGGTGCGGGCCGCGATCGGGCCGACCTCGCTCTGGCCGTAGGCCTGGGCGAAGAGCGCGTTCTTCCGCTTGCTCGCCTTGAGCAGGATGCTGACCGTGCGCGGGTGGATCGCGTCGAAGGTCGAGCTGAAGTACTTGACGTTCGCGAGGGGGCCGCGGGGGTCCTCGGCCAGCTCCTCCCAGCGCAGGAACGTGTTGGGGTGGGCCTCGATGAACCCGGGCGGGACCTGGGCGAAGATGTCGCCGACGGTCTCCGGGTCGTCCTCCTTGAGGACGATCAGGGTGTGGCCCTGGAGGATCGAGATCGGCATGGCCGTGAACATCCGGGAGTGGACGAACGACACGTGGACCGCGACCGGTTCGCGCTTGGGCACGGCCGAGAAGACGGTCGCCTGCGGGCGGTAGCGGGCCTCGAAGGTGTGGCCGGTGTGCACGGCGAGCTTCGGGGTGCCGGTGGTGCCCGAGGTGTGCGTGATCAGGGTGGGGTGCTCCGGCGGCATCGGGATCGCCTGGACGCGGGGGACCCCGGCGAGGGAGGCCAGTTCGACGGCCTTCTCGTGGGTGCCCGAGGTCAGCAGCACCCCGGCCGTGATGTCGAAGATCTCGGCCGGCAGGTTGGTGTCGAGCTTTTCCTGGTCGGTGATCAGGAAGGGCTGGTCGATGCGGCGCACCAGCGTCGCGACCGTCTCGCCGTCCAGCTTCGGGGACAGCAGGGCCGGGATCGCGCCGATGCGGGCGATCGCGCAGGCCAGCAGCGAGATGTCGAAGCCGTCGGACTTGTGCACGACGACGTGGTGGTTGGGCCGTACGCCGACCGACCACAGGCGGGAGGCGAAGTCGTCGATCAGGTCCGCGAGTTCGGTGAAGGTGGGGCGGCGCCCGAGCTGCGGGGCGATGTCCAGGTCGTGGTCCATGACCACGAGGCCCGCGGGGGTGCGGGCGGCCGCTCGGTCGAAGAGCGTACCCAGCCGGATGCCCTTGTTTCCTATGCGCTGGAGAAGCATGGCCTCGTTCTCTCAAGAGTGTCTTCGATGGCGTACGGGGAGTGGGCCGGCACCGCGAGGGAGGCCGGTGCCGGCGTCCGGGTGCGACAACGCAGGCTCAGCGGCCTTCGACGACGTCGCGGATGCGGGCGAGGGTGGCGTCGAGGTCCCCTTCGAGCTTCTCGGTCCAGTCGGTGATGAACTGCTTGCGCTGGACCTCGTCGAGGTCGGCGACGATCTTGTGGATGCCGGCCGTCGCCTTGCCCATGCGGAAGTGGTGGACGAGGACCGAGCCCTCCTGGGCCGGCTCGATGTCGAAGCCCCAGATGGACTCCTGGTCCTCCTGGGCGTGGGTCAGCATCACCCAGCGGAAGGTGCGGCCGGGCTCGGCCGCCGTGATGCGGGCCTCGGTGTACCAGGTGCCGCGGACCAGCGGGGCCCAGCCGACGACGTCCTCGGCGCGCAGGTTCTCGCCGCGGAAAATCGCGCCGACGCTGGAAGGCTCACCGGAAATCCACTCGCCGCCCTGGCATTCCGGGCTCCACTCGGCGCTCCGGGTCAGGTCGCTGACGACGTCGTAGATCTCCTGCGCGGTGGCCGCGACGGGAATGTCCGCGCGGACCTCGAAAAGCGGGGTCGAGTCGATGATGGAGTTCGTCATGGCCGAAATACTGCTGCTCGCGCATTCACCGCTCAAGGCTCTTATCCCGGGTCCATCAGGTCCTTTACCCGTGTATTGCACAAGGAAAATGGAGACATGCCGGAGCGGCGCCGCGATAATGGTTCCACGGCGCCGCCGACAGTGATTTGCCGCAGCTTTGTCCGTCAGGAACGGGCGCGCAGCACCAGCTTTCCCGTCACCTTGCCCTCGTCCAGAAGGCGGTGCGCCCGGGCCGCCTCCGACAGCGGCAGCACCTCGGTGCCGCGCGGCCGCAGCAGTCCGGCCGCCGTCAGCCGGTTGACGTGGGCCGCGGCCGCGGCCAGCCGGCCGGCGGTGGCGTGCGAGATCGCGAAACCGCGGACCGAACAGTCCTTGAGGTAGAGCGGGCCCACGGGCAGCACGGGACGGGTGCGCATCCCCGAGAGCAGCACGATCCGGCCGCGGCTCGCGAGCAGGTCCACCGCGGTCTCCAGGTCGTTGCGGGCCGAGGTGTCGACGTGGATGTCCACCCCGCCCGGGGCGAGCTCGCGGACCCGGCCCGGCACGTCGGGGTCGTTGTAGTCGATGACCTCGGCCGCGCCGAGCTCCCGTACGTAGTCGAAGTCGCGCGGCGAGGACGTCGCGATGACCCGGGCTCCGGCGTGCGCGGCCATCGTGACCAGCGCACTGCCCACGTTGCCCGCGGCCCCGAGCACCAGGACGGTGTCGCCGGCGGCGACGGCGCCCTGGTCGAAGAGGGCGAGGTAGGCCGTGACGGCCGGGTGCGCGAGGGCGACCGCGTCGACCGGGTCCACCCCCTCGGGCAGCGGGTAGAGCCGCTCGGCCGGGACGACGGCCAGCTCGGCGGCGGCGCCCTGGCGGCCGTCGTGGCCGAGGCTGTTGCACCAGACCCGGTCCCCCGGCGCGAAGCGGTGGGCGACCGCGGGGCCGGCGGAGCGCACGGTCCCCACGAGGTCCCGGCCGATCACGAAGGGGAAGTCGAGCGGGGTGCGCCAGGCACCCGAGCGGACGAAGGTGTCGACGTGGTTGACGGAGACGACGTCGACCTCGACGAGCACGTCGGACGGCCCCGGCTGCGGAGCGGGCAGCTCACCGAAGCGGATGAGCTCCGCGGGACCCAACTGTTCGATATAGGCGGCATGCATGGTCCGGATTCTGTGCGCAACGGCCGTTCCGGGAAAGCCCGTGCCGCTTTTCAGTCAGGTGTGAGTTAACCGATCACGGACGGCTTTGTCAGGTACGGCCGCGACACCTGACGGAGTTCCCATTGACGGGTGGGGCCCACTCCAATTACCCAGCAGCATCGATAATCCGCCACCCCTCAGTTCTGCCCATACGCCAGACTTGGGCCCATTTCCTGGGAGTTTCCTGTGGTTACAGCTTCACTCACCGTCAGAAAAGCATCGGCCCTCCAACAGCCCGACTGGGCCGATTTCCCCGAACTGGCCAAGGTGAAGGACGATCTTTCCCAGCGTCCCGCTTTGGTCAATGCCGGAGACGTCCGCCGCCTGCGCTCCCACCTCGCCCGGGTCTCCTCGGGCGAGGCCTTCGTGGTGCAGGCGGGCGACTGCGCCGAGGACCCGTCGGAGTGCGACGCCGGCTACATCGCGCGCAAGTCCGCCCTCCTCGACATGCTCGCCGGCACGTTGAAGATGATCACGCACAAGCCGGTGGTCCGGATCGGCCGGCTCGCCGGCCAGTTCGCCAAGCCGCGCTCGCGCCCGACCGAGGTCGTGGACGGGGTCGAACTGCCCGTGTACCGCGGCCACATGGTCAACGGCCCCGAGGCCGGCCTGGCCGACCGCCTTCCCGACCCGTTCCGCCTGCTCTCCGGCTACCGCTCCGCCGCGCAGGCCATGGCCCACCTCGGCTGGACCGACCCGGCCCGCCGCTCCGGCATCTGCCCGCCGGTGTGGACCAGCCACGAGGCCCTGCTCCTCGACTACGAACTTCCCATGATGCGCTGGGACGAGGAGGGCAGCCCCCTGCTGACCTCGACCCACTTCCCGTGGATCGGCGAGCGCACCCGCCAGATCGACGGACCCCACGTGGACATGCTGGCCGGGGTCGTCAACCCCGTCGCCTGCAAGGTGGGCCCCTCGATGGAGCCGGAGGAGCTCATCGAGCTCTGCCGGCGCCTCGACCCGTGGCGCGAGCCCGGCCGCCTCACCCTGATCGCCCGCATGGGCGCCGACCTGGTCGCCGAGCGCCTGCCCGCGCTCGTCGACGCGGTGCGGCAGGCCGGACACCCGGTGATCTGGCTGACCGACCCCATGCACGGCAACACCTTCTCCGCCCCCGGCGGTCACAAGACCCGTCTGGTCGACACCGTCGTCAAGGAGATCCAGGGCTTCCAGGCCGCCGTGGCCCAGGGCGGCGGGATCGCGGGCGGTCTGCACCTCGAGACCACCCCGGACGACGTCACCGAGTGCGCGACCGGTGAGGACCAGCTGCACACGGTCGGAGAGAAGTACACGAGCCTGTGCGACCCCCGCCTCAACCCGAACCAGGCCTACGCCGTGGTGACGCAATGGCGAGCCTGAACCAGCAGGGAGATTGGACATGGAGAACAAGGTCGCCCTCGTCACAGGAGCCGCGGGAGGCATCGGTCTGGCCGTAGCCCGCCTGCTCGCCGAGGAGGGCGCGACGGTGGCCGCCGTCGACCGCGACGCCGACAGGCTGCGCGAGTCGGTGGAGAAGCTGGCCGCCGACGGGCTGGACGTCCACGCCCACCCGGCCGACGTCACCGTCACCGCACAGGTCGAGTCGGTCGTCGACGCCGTCGAATCCGAACTCGGGCCGCTGGACTTCCTCGTCAACACGGCGGGGATCCTGCGCCTGGGCGAGGTACGGGACTTCAGCGACGAGGACTGGCTGCAGACCTTCGAGGTCAACGTCAGCGGCGTCTTCCGGCTGTCCCGCGCCGCCGTCAACCGGATGGTCCCCCGCAACCGCGGGGCCATCGTCACCGTCGCCTCGAACGCCGCCGGCACCCCGCGCACCGCCATGGCCGCGTACGGCGCGTCGAAGGCCGCCGCGACCATGCTCACCAAGACGCTCGGCCTCGAAGTGGCCAAGCACAACATCCGCTGCAACGTCGTCGCCCCCGGCTCCACCGACACGGCGATGCTCGCCTCCATGTGGGAGGACGAGCAGGGCCCCGCGAAGACCATCGCGGGCAGCCCCGAGTCCTTCAAGGTCGGCATCCCGCTGAGCAAGCTCGCCCGCACCACCGACATCGCCGAATCCGTGCTCTTCCTGCTCTCCGACCGCGCGGCGCACATCACCCTGCACGTCCTCACCGTGGACGGCGGCGCCACGCTCGGCGCGTGAGCCCGCCCCGCCCACACCACCCGACCTGCTCCACCCGCTCCACCCGCTCCACCCGCTCCACCCGCTCCACCCGCCCATCCACCCTGCGCACCCGCTTTGAGGATCAGACATCCGAGAGGACAGTCATGGCCGGCATACCGACCATCGAGCCCTATCCCCTCCCGACCGCGGGAGACATCCCCCCGTCCATACCGCAGTGGACCTTCGACCCTGACCGGGCCGTACTGCTCGTCCACGACATGCAGCGCTACTTCCTCGCGCCCTTCCCCCAGGCACTGCGCGCCGAGCTGACCGACAACGCCGCGCTGCTGCGCGAGCACTTCAAGGCCCACGGCGCCCCCGTCGCCTACACCGCCCAGCCGGGCGGCATGACCCCCGAGCAGCGCGGGCTGCTCGCGGACATCTGGGGCCCGGGAATGCGTACGACGCCCGAGGACCGCGAGGTCGTCCCCGCGCTCGCACCCGACCCCGAGGACTGGGTCTGCACCAAGTGGCGCTACAGCGCCTTCTTCAACACCGACCTGCTGGAGCGCATGCGCGCCGCCGGCCGGGACCAGCTCGTCATCTGCGGTGTCTACGCGCACGTCGGCGTGCTGACCACGGCCATCGAGTCCTTCAGCCACGACATCCAGACCTTCCTGGTCGCGGACGCGATCGGCGACTTCAGCGAGCTGGAGCACCGGCTGGCCATCGACTACGCGTCCAAGCGCTGCGCGGTCGTCACCACCGCCAAGGAGATCGCAGGATGACCTCGCCCCTGCTGGCCCGTGTCCTGGGCCCCAATCCGCCCCCCTTCGCCCTCCTCTACCGCCCGGAAGCCACCGGTCCGGGGATCCTCGACGTCATCGTCGGCGAGAGCGCCACCGTGGACTCGCTGGCGCAGCTGCGCACTGCGGGTGCCCCGGCCGCCGCGACAGCGCCGGCCGGCGACGGCTCCCGGCACGAGGTGCTCGCGCTGATCCCGTACCGGCAGATCTCCGAGCGGGGCTTCGCCGCCCCCGCGGAGGACACCCCGCTGGTCGCGATGACCGTCACCGGGCAGGAGCAGATCTCGCTGGTCGAGGCGCTCGCCCGGATCCCCGACCTGCCGATCGAACTCGAAGGCGGAGCGTTCGACGTCTCCGACGAGGAGTACGCGGACACCGTGCGCCGGGTGATCTCCGACGAGATCGGCGAGGGCGCGGGCGCCAACTTCGTCCTCAAGCGGTCCTGGACCACCGGGATCCGCTCGTACTCCACCGGGCACGCGCTGACCCTCTTCCGGCGGCTGCTGGAAAGGGAGTCGGGCGCGTACTGGACCTTCGTCGTGCACACCGGCGAGCGCACCCTCGTCGGCGCCAGTCCCGAGCGCCACGTCAGCCTGCGCCAGGGCACCGCCGTCATGAACCCGATCAGCGGCACGTACCGCTATCCGGCGGCCGGGCCCTCGCTGCCGGAGGTGATGGACTTCCTCGCCGACACCAAGGAGGTCGACGAGCTCTACATGGTGGTGGACGAGGAACTGAAGATGATGGCCCGGATCTGCGAGGGCGGTGCCCGCGTCGACGGCCCGTACCTCAAGGAGATGGCCCGCCTCGCCCACACCGAGTACTTCATCGAGGGCCGCAGCACGCGACCCCCGGAGGAGATCCTGCGCGAGACCCTGTTCGCCCCGACCGTCACCGGAAGCCCGCTGGAGAGCGCGGCCCAGGTGATCGCCAAGTACGAGCCCCGGGGCCGCGGCTACTACAGCGGTGTGCTGGCCCTGATCGGCCGCGACGAGCAGGGCGGGGACGCGCTGGACTCCTCGATCCTGATCCGCACGGCCGACATCGGCGCCGGCGGCGAGGTCCGCATCGGCGTCGGCGCCACCCTCGTGCGCCACTCCGACCCCTGGTCGGAGGTGGCCGAGACCGCGGCGAAGGCGGCCGGACTGCTCGCGGCACTCGAATCTGGGGCCGGCAGGACCCGGTTCGCCACCCATCCCACCGTCCGTGCGGCACTGGAGGACCGCAACCGCACGATCGCCGGCTACTGGCTCAAGGAGGACCAGGAACGGGAGGCCGTCGATCCGGCGCTGGCCGGCCGGAGCGTCCTGGTGATCGACGCCGAGGACACGTTCACGGCGATGATCGCCCGCCAACTGGACTCGATCGGGCTGGACGTGACGATCCGCCGGTACGACGAGTCGTACTCCTTCGACGGGCACGACCTGGTGGTGATGGGCCCCGGCCCGGGCGACCCCCGGGACGGCTCCCACCCCAAGATCGCCCATCTGCGCGCGGCGGTACGGAACCTGCTGGACGAGCGGCGGCCCTTCCTGGCCGTCTGCCTCAGCCACCAGGTGCTGTCCACGGCGCTCGGCTTCGACCTGGTCCGCCGCGACGAACCCAACCAGGGCGTGCAGAAGGAGATCGACTTCTTCGGCAGGCCCGAACGGGTCGGTTTCTACAACACCTTCGCCGCCCGCTCCCTGGTCGACTCGGCCGTGATCCCCGGTGTCGGGCTCGTGGACATCAGCCGCGATCCGCAGACGGGGGAGGTGCACGCGCTGCGCGGCCCGCACTTCGCGTCGATGCAGTTCCACGCCGAATCGGTGCTGACACAGAACGGACCGCGCATCACCGGGGACCTGCTGGCCTCGCTGACCGCGCGGATGCTCGCCGCCTGACGCGGCGCGGGGCGGTCCGGCCCGCCCGGACCGCCCCGCGACCCCGTACCTGACAAGGTCCCACGGATGCCGTTGTCGGCTTTTCCCGGGGACGGAACCATAAGTTTCACGCAGTGTTGAGGAGTCGTAGAAATGATCACGACGGGAAATCACGGTGCGCGCAATGCTTTTTCGGTGGGCGTGCTCGGTACGGGGTCGTACGTACCGGCTCATGTCGTTTCCAACGAGGAAGTCGGAGCGCCGGCCGGAGTCGATCACGAATGGATACTCGGCAAGACGGGAATACGCGAGCGGCGTTGGGCGAAGCCCGATGAAGCAACATCCGATCTCGCGGTGATCGCGGGGCGGGCGGCACTGGAGAGCGCCGGAATCCGCGCCCGGCAGCTGTCGTTCATCGTGGTGGCGACCTCCACCCCGGACCAGCCCCAGCCGCCGACGGCGGCCGTGGTCGCCGACGAGCTCGGCGCCGACCAGGGCACCGCCGCCTTCGACGTCAACGGCGTCTGCACGGGCTTCCTGTTCGCGCTGGCCACGGCGCAGGGCATGCTCGCGTCCGCCACCGGCGAGGGCTACGCCCTGGTCATCGGCGCCGACGTGTACTCCCGGATCCTCAATCGGGAGGACCGGCGCACCACCATCCTGTTCGGTGACGGCGCCGGCGCCGTCGTGCTCGGCCCGGTCGCCGGAGAAGGACGCGGCGTCCTGGCGAACCGGCTGGCCAGTTATGCGGCCGACCGTCATCTCATCGAGGTCCCCGGCGGCGGCAGCCGAATTCCGGCGACCGCCGAAACCCTCGCAGAGGGACTGCAGTACTTCACCATGAACGGCCGGGGCGTCCGCGATTTCGTCGCCGAGAACGTCCCGCCCGCCATCGACGCGTTCCTTTCGGAACGCGGCCTCACTCCTGCGGACATCTCGCATTTCGTTCCGCACCAGGCCAACGGACGCATGCTGGAAAACCTCTCCGAGGAAATCGGCGTGGGTACCGAACGCACCTGGACGACCTACGAGCGGTACGGGAACACCGGCTCCGCCTCCGTCCCGATCACCCTGGACCTCGCGGCCCGCTCCGGCCGGCTGGCCGAAGGCGACCTGGTCCTGCTCGCGGGCTTCGGCGGCGGCATGGCCCTGGGTCTGTCGCTCATCCGCTGGTAGCCCACCTCCCGCGGGCCCCTCCCTCCCCGCCCTCGCCTGCCCCCGGGGGCGACACCCTTCAAGGAGATTCCATGCTGGACGCAACCCCGATCGACGACGCCCGGGTCGACGCCTACCTCACCCGGATCGGCGCGAGCCGGCCCGCGCAGCCCGACCTCGCCGGTCTGCGCCACCTGGCCGAACGCGCCGTGTTGTCGGTCCCGTTCGAGAACCTCGACTACCACCTCGAAGGCCGCGAGATCCACATGGACAAGCGGTCCGTGGACAAGGTCGCGATCGACAGCCGCGGCGGCGGCTGCTACGAGGTCAACCCGGCGCTGGGCTTCGTGCTGGAGGCCCTGGGCTACGAGGTCGACATCCTGCCGGGCCGCGTGCACCGGCCGGAGGGCGTGGGCCCGTTCCTCGGCCACCTCGCCCTCAAGGTGACCATCGGCGAGGACGCGTACCTCGTCGACACCGGCTTCGGCCGCAACAGCCGCTTCCCGCTCGACTGGAACAGCCGCGAGGTCCAGAGCGACCCGCACGGCGAGTACCAGCTCAAGGACGTCGAGGACAAGCCCGGCACCGTCGACCTGTGGCTCGGCGGCCGCCCGCTGTACCAGGTCGTCGAGACCCCGGTCCGCATCGAGGACTACGCCCCGTCGCTGTGGTGGTACCGCACGGCGCCCGACTCCTCCTTCATGCAGGCCCTGTTCTGCTCCATCCGCACCGAGAACGGTCTGGTGACCCTCAAGGGCCGCCACCTGAACGTCGTCGACGGCGACCAGCGCTCGAAGACCGTCCTCCAGGACGACGCCGAGGTCATCGCCGCGTACAAGACGCACTTCGGCATCAGCCTCGACCGCCTGCCCACCGAGCCGGAGAACTCCATCACCACCGGCGTCCGCACCGACTGAGAGAGTCCCAGAGGCCATGGCTGACCTGATAGCCGGCGAGAGCCGGCCCACGAGAGAGGGCGAAGCGGTTTCCACCGCCGGGGCGTCCGACCTGGACGTCCTGGTGGTCGGGGCCGGCCCCACCGGACTGCTGACCGCCGTCGAACTGCTGCGGCGCGGCATCAGGGTCCGCGTGATCGACCGTGCCGTCGAACCCATGCTGACCCCCAAGGCCCTGTCCGTCTGGCCGCGCGCCCTCGACATCCTCGAGGACACCGGTCTGGGCGGCGTGGTCGACGAGGAGTCCGTACGGATCAACACGCTGAGCTACTTCTCCGAACGGCGCCCCCTGGCCTCCTTCGGGTTCTCGGACGACCTGGCGTGCCGCACCCTTCCCCAGCACGTCACGGAGCGGCTGCTCACCGAGCGGCTGCAGGCACTCGGCGGCAAGATCGAGCGCGGGGTGCGGCTGCTGGCCCTGGACGGTCTGGACTACTCCGGCCGGATCGAGGCCACCGACGGCGTGACGGCGGTGCTGGAGACCCCCGAGGGGCTGCAGCGGCTGCGGGTGCCGTTCGTCGTCGGCGCGGACGGCGCCGGCAGCGCCGTCCGGGGCCAACTCGGCGTCGGATTCGAAGGATCGACGTACGAGATGGCGTTCGCACTCATCGATGCCCGCATCGATGGGTATCTACCTCCGGACGAGTGCCACTTCTACCAGTCCGCGAACGGTGCACTGGTGATCGTGCCCATCCCGGGCGGGATCTACCGGTTCCTGTCGGTGATGCCCCAGGGCGGCGGCGAGGTCGACGTCCCGATGATGCAGGCCGTCATCGACGAGCGCGGGCCTCGCGGCGTACGGATCAAGGAGGCGGTTTGGAAGGCCGTGTTCCGGGTTCACGCCCGGCGGGCGAGCGAGTTCCAGCGCGGCCGGGTCTTCCTCGCGGGCGACGCCGCCCACGTCCACAGCCCGGCCGGCGGGCAGGGGATGAACAACGGCCTCCAAGACGCCCACAACCTCGCCTGGAAGCTGGCCTCGGTGATCCGGGGCGAGTCCCCCTCCTCCTTGCTCGACTCTTACGGCGAAGAGCGGGCGGAGGTCACCCGGCAGCTCGTGCGCGACACCGACTTCCAGACCAGGGCCTGGCTGTTCAAGTCCAAGGCCTCGGTGGCGGCGCGCGACGCGGCGTTCCGGCTCCTAGACCGGACCGGGATCGTCTCGGAGTTCTACGCCCCCGTGATGGCGGGCCGCCGGCTCTCGTACCCGCCGACCCGCGACACCCAGCAGCCCTCGGGCTGGACGGGGTGCCGCGTGCGCCGCTCGCTGCCCGGCGCACTGGAGGTCGGAGCGGTCTTCCCGCGCCATCTGGCACTCGCGTACGGGATCTCCGGACCGGCCGCGGATCCGCACGGCTGGAATCTGGTGGTCGTCCCGGACGGGAACAGGGCCTGGGAGGAGGAATTGGGCCACATCGTGGCGCAATGGCCACTGTTGCGGCAAGTGACGGTAAGGCGCCGCGACGCCGCGGCACAGGCCGGATGTCGCTCCGCGGGGTACTACCTGATCCGGCCGGACGGACATATAGCGGCTCACGGCCATGCGCGGGATCTGGGACGACTCGAAGCGGAACTCCGACTCTCCTTTTCTTGATCGGCAATCCACCGATATCCGAACGTCGATATCCGGCCAACCAAATACCGGATAGCCCACCGGTTTTCTCGTTAGACTGCCCGTTCCCGTTCCGTTCCCTTACCACCCCCCGCTCAAGCGGGAACGGAGAGGGACTGGAGCAGGAAGCCCCGTTGCGAATCTCTGTCATGTCGAAAGCGACACGGGATTTCACAACAAACAAGGGGTACGAAATGCGCGGCAAGTTCGCTGGTCTGGTCGGTATCTTCGCCCTCACGCTCACCCTCGGCCTGGGTGCGGCGGTCGAGCAGGACCACCAGGCCAACGGCACGAAGGGGGGGCACTCGGTGCTGGCCGAGGACAAGGGCCCGGGCGTCGCCCCGACCAACCCCCCGGTGCCCCCGAAGGGCATCTGACCAGACCCCCCGCGCAGGCAGTGGGCCCCGTCCGACACCGGACGGGGCCCACTGCTTTCTCCGTTCGGGCGCGCCGCCTCGGCACGCTCCCGCACTGCGGTCAGACGGTGCGGCGCCCCTCCGGCGGCACCCCCATGGCCTCGAAGAGCATGTCGGCGCGCTCCCGGTACTCGGCCGCGGCCGGCCGGCCGAGCCGCTCGGCCGCGGCCGCCATCCCGTCCAGCGCGTGCGCCATCTCGACGCGGTATCCCATGACCTCCGCCACCTCGAGCGCCCGCTCGTGCAGACGCAGGGCCTCTTCGTCGCGGCCGCTGCGTCCGTGCTTGAGCGCCAGGAGGTTGTCCACCCGGGAGCGTCGCTGCGTCGAGGTCCTGGGGCTGATCAGCTCCAGGGCCCGCTCCTCGTGCTCCTGTGCCCGCCGGACGTCCCCGAGCCGGTCGCTCACGTCGGAGGAGACGGCGAGCGCCAGGACCATGTTCTCCTCCATGGCGGTGGCGCTCAGCGCCCACGACCGCGTCACGCTGTCGTGGGCGGCCTCGAAATCGCCCTTCCCTATCTGGGCCAGGGCCAGGCTCGTCCACGCGGTGACCTCCACCCCCGGAGAGGGATAGGCCCGGCAGATCTCGATCACCCTGCGCACGGCATCGGCCGCCTCGTCGTGGCGGCCGAGCGCCAGGCACACGGTACCGAGCGTGTTGAGGTCCTCCGCCTGCTGCTGCACCAGACCGGCGCCGTCGCCCTTCTGGAACGCCCGTACCGCCTCCGTCGTGTAGTCGTACGAGCTCGCGAGATTGCCCAGCGCGTAGTGTGCGAGCCCGAGCAGCCCGAGGGATACCGCCTGGTCGTCCGGGCCCCCGGCCTTCCGCGCCCAGTCGAGCGCCTCTTCCCCGGCCTCCACCGCCTCCGTGAAGCGGCCGAGCCTCCAGCGCGCCACCCCGAGGTTGTTGAGCGTCTGGCAGATGAGCAGGGGATCGCCCATGCCGCGCGTGGCGGTCAGCCCCGCCCGGCTCACCGATTCGAACTCGGCAAACCGTCCGCGGAGGTTCAGGTGGAAGGACGCGTTGCGGGCCAGGGCGAACACCAGCTGCGGGCTCCCCTCGTGGCCGCCCCGGGCCAGAAGGGTCTGGATGCCCGCGACCTCCCGGTCGAACCACTCCAGGGTGCGGTCCTCGCGGCGCATCGGCGGCAGCGCGTACGCGATGTCGGGCGCGTCCACGTCCATGCTGCGGCGGGTGGGGAACAGCAGCGTGCACGCGGCCTCGGTCGCCGACGTGTAGTAGCCGAGCAGCCGGCCGTCCGCCTCCCTGGCCTCGCGCCCGTTCCTGCCCTGGCCGAGCGAGAGCGCGTACGTGCGCACCAGGTCGTGGAAGGCGTACATCCCCGGGTCGTTCTGCACCAGCAGGTGCATGTCGAGGAGGTCCTCCAGCATGTCCTCCGCGTCCCGCACCCCGGTCCTCAGCAGAGCCGCGGCCGAGTAGACGTCGACCTCCGCGCCGGGGTGCAGGCCCAGCAGGCAGAAGGCGGCCTGGAGCTCCTCCTCCAACGCCTTGTACGACAGGCTGAGCGTGGCGGCCACGCTGCGCTCCCCCGCGCTCAGCTCGTCCAGCCGGCGGGTCTCGTCCTCCAGCCTTTCGACCAGGTAGCGGACGGTCCAGCGCGGACGGTTGCGCAGCCGGGCAACCGCCAGCCGCAGGGCCAGCGGCAGGTGGCCGCACAGGTCGGCGAGTTCGGCGGCGGCCTCCGGTTCCCTGGCCACCCGGTCGTCACCGAGGAGCTCGGTGAGCATCGTCCTGCTCTCCTCCGGCTCCATCACCCCCAGCGAGATCCAGTCCGCGCCGTCCAGATCGAGCAGCCTGGCGCGGCTGGTGACCAGCACCAGGCACTCGGTCGAGGACGGGAGCAGGGGCAGCACCTGGCCGGCGTCCAGGGCGTTGTCGAACAGGAACAGCAGGCGGCGGCCCGTCAGGGTGGCCCGCCACAGGCCGGTCAGGCCCGCCTCGTCGTCGGGGATGCTGTCGGCGGCCACCCCCAGGGTGCGCAGCAGGCCGGACAGGGTCGCGGCCGGCCCCTGCGGCTTCTCCCCGGGGGTGAAGCCGCGCAGGTCGGCGTAGAGCTGGCCGTCCGGGTACTCCTCGGCCAGCTGGTACGCCGCCCGCACCGCCAGCGAGGTCTTGCCGCAGCCGCCCATGCCGTCGATCGCGACGACCCGGGGCCCCTCTCCCGCGTCCTGCCGGCACACCTCCAGCACCTCGGCCAGCTCGCGCTCGCGGCCGGTGAAGTCGGGAACGCCGGGCGGCAGGGTGCAGGGAGCGCCGTGCAGTGAGGCCAGGGTCGGGAAGCGGTGGCTCCCGGCGCCGGAGGGCGCGGACCGCCGGGCGTCCGCGGCCCCCGCCTCCGGGGACCCGGACGCGGCCGGCGCGGCCACGGCGACCGGCCGTGCCGGGCCGTCCAGATCGGGGGAGGCGCGCAGGATGTCCTCGTACATCTTGGTGAGCTGCGCGCTGGGGTCTATGCCCAGTTCCTCGACGAGCAGTTCGCGCACCTTGGCGTACTCGGCGAGCGCCTCCGCCTGCCGCCCGGAGCGGTACAGCGCCAGGATCAGGTGGCCGCGCAGCGATTCCCGCAGCGGATGCTGCGCGATGAGGGTGCGCAGGTCACTGATGAGCTCCCCGGCCTCGCCCAGTGCCAGACGCAGTTCGAAGAGCTGCTCGGCCGCCCCCAGCCGGCGTTCCTCCAGTACGGCGCCCGCGGCCTCCACCACCGAACCGCCGGCGCCGGACATCACGGGGCCGCGCCACAGGGCCAGGGCCGCACGCAGTTCGTCGGCCGCGGCCTCGGGCCGGTCCCCGGAGGCGGCGTGCCGGGCCTCGCGGATGTGCCCGTTGAAGAGGAGCAGGTCGAGCTGGTCGCGCGTCACCTGAACCCGGTAGCCCGGACCGTCCGTGACGATCAGGTTCCCACCCCCCGGGATCCTGCGCCGCAGGTCGGCGACGGCCTTGCGTACCTGGTGCGAAGCGGTTACCGGCGGTTCCTCATCCCACACCGCCTCCACAAGACGGACAACCGGGACAATATTTCCCGGTTCAAGTAGCAGAGTGGCAAGAACTCGCTCGTGAATTTGACCACCGAGCTTTAACCGGTGTCCTGCCGTCCACCCTTCAAGCGGTCCGAGAATATTGAAACGCACCTGGCTTTCCACCGAATTAGCCATGGCCTCCTTGCCCATCCCCCTCAATGCCCCCTGCTGAAGAGCCTTCAGCAGGATCCTAAGAGCTTACGGGGGGAAGCGGTAGCGAAGAGGGAACGAAGAGGGAACGGCACCTCGGACAGTTGCGTCCTGACTCGGACTCAGGAGCAGCGATGAAGACTTTCGGCCTCGGCGCCAGCCGGCGGACCGTGCGGCGCGCGGCGAACCATTCCGGCACCCGGCCTGCCGCCGCGCACAGCGCCTACCAAGCACCTGTTGCCACCCCTGCGGCTCAGGGCCCCAACTCCCCACCCGCCATACCGCCGACCACGACGGCGGACCACAGAGCGCAGATCGTCGAAGCGATGATCTCGGAACTCGCACCCCAACTGTTCATGTCGCTGCGCCGCAGCGACCAGCGCGCCCGGGGCGAGCAGTACCTGCGCGGACTGCTCTACGCCGAAGGGCGCAAATCCATCCGCAACATGGCCGGAGTCGTCGGCGGAGCGGGCACCGAGCAATCGCTGCACCACTTCATCAGCGAATCCACCTGGAACTGGGCCCCGATGCGCGCCGCGCTCGCCCGGTACGCGGAGCAGACGGTCCAGCCCAAGGCCTGGGTCGTCCAGTCCATGCCGATCCAGAAGGCCGGCGAGCAGTCGGCGGGCATAGACCGCCGGTTCGTCCCGGAACTGGGGCACTCCGTACACGGCCAGCACTCCTTCGGCCTGTGGATGGCCTCGGAGGCGATGAGCGCCCCGGTCAACTGGCGCCTGTACCTCTCCCCTTCCTGGCTGCAGGACGAGGAGAAGCGACGCCGGGCCGACATCCCGGACTGGGTCGACGAGGAGTCGCCGGGCGAATGCGCCACGGCTTCCGCCCTCGAAGTCCTCGCCTGGGGCGGGGTGGAGCGCCGTCCGGTGGTGCTGCCCTCCCGTGACTTCGTCAGCAGCGCCGTGCTCAGCCGCTTCCACTCCGCGGGGGTTCCCGTCATGGCCCGGATGCGGGCCATGGACCAGCTGCGGGTCGCCGACACGGCGATGCCGGGGTACGGTGCCGGCCCCATACCGGTGTCCGACATGCTCCAGCACGTACGCGGACTGCGCCGGCCCGTCGAATGGCTGGACCCCTCCTCGGGGACGCCCGTCGTCCGCAGCACCCTGGTCGCGGGCATACGCGTCGAGCTGCCGCAGCCGCGCCGCTCGCCCGCAGGTCCGCAGCAGTGGCTCCTGATCGGCGAGTGGACCAACCGCAACGGCCCGCCCAGCGAGCTGTGGCTCACGGATCTCACCACCACCTCGCTCGACGGGCTGATGCGACTGGCCAAGCTCAGCCGGCGGACGGCGTTCGACAGCGCCACCACCGGCGAGCGGGCCGGGCTGCGCGATTTCGCCGGCCGCTCCTTCAAGGGCTGGCACCGCCACCTCACGCTCGCTTCGGCCGCCCACAGCGTCTCGATCGGCGCCGACCACGCCGCTGGCCGCACTCGGGCCGAGGGTTCCTCCGGCAGTCCGTCGGCGAACCGGCAGCCGCGGCAGCTGGGCTGAGGCGTGTCGTCCGAGGATGACGGTAAGCCGCGCAGAGAGGCATGTTCGGGGCCCGCTCCCATGCTCCCTCGGCCCGCGTCACGCGGCGGCTCCCGCGGTCTGCGGCGCCTTCCCGGCGGCCGGGGCCGGCCGCGGGATCCGCATCGCGACCAGGCCGGCGACGGTGAAGTAGACGGCCCAGCCCAGCCAGGCCCAGCCGCCCAAGCCGACGGAGGTGGTGATGAGGGGGGGTCCGACCACGGTGGTGACGGCGAACCCGAGGTTGAAGGCGGCGAGGTAGCCGGTCTTGCGGCCCTCGGGGATGTGCAGCAGGGCGGCGCCGGTGGTGCCGGACACGATGTACAGCTCCCCGAGGGAGAAGAGCAGGGCGGCTGCGACCACCAGAGCCAGGTTCGTGCCCGCCCCGCCGAACGTCGTCAGCGGTACGATCCCCGCTGCCAGAGCCGACAGCAGCCCGCCGCGCCGCATCATCCTGCGCGCGGTGCGGAAGTCCTCGGACCCCTTGCTGATCCGGACCTGGAGCAGGACGACGACGGCGGTGTTGAGGACCTGGACCAGGGTCACGGTCCAGGCGGGGGCCTGCGTCTGCTGGACCACCCACAGCGGGACGCCGAGTCCCAGGATGAGCGCCGACATGGTCAGGGCCCCGTACAGGGCGGTGATCCGGAGGAAGGCCCTGTCGCGCAGGACGCTGCCGCGTGAGGGCCCGCCCTGCGCCGCCCCGGCCGGGCGGCCGCCGTCACCGAAGGTCCGGCAGACGGCGGCGCAGCCGATGAACAGGACGGCGGAGAGCACCATCACCGCCCGGTAGGCCCAGGCCTCGTCGATCGCGATGGCCGCCCCGGAGGGCAGCGCGCCCGCCGCCATTCCGGCGTTGCGCAGCGACCGGAGCCGGGCCAGCGCCCCGACCGCCTCCTCGTTGCTCGCCCGGGCGATCAGGCCCGACTCGATCAGCGGGCTGATGCCCCGGCTCAGCACCCCGGCGACCGCCGAGGCGAGCAGGGCGGCGATGAAGGAGGAGGACAGGGCCAGCGCCAGGAAGGCGGCGGCGCGGACCAGGAACAGGACGGTCAGCACGGTACGGGTGCCGAAGCGCTCGGCGGCCCGCGCGATGGGCATGGCGCCCAGCAGGGAGGTGATGCCGGCGATGCCGAGGACCAGCCCGATCTCGGTGTTGGGCAGGTCCACGGCCTTGTGGAAGAAGAGGACGGACAGGGACAGGTACATCCCGAGCCCGACGGCGTCGGATAGTCCAGCGGCGTAGATGCGTTTCTTCATCGGAGCGATCCCCACGTCATGAGTAGGCGGGATTGCGGAGTCGGGCGGGGGTGGGCGTCTGCGTCCACGGCTACGTGGCCCGGGCCAGGGCGGGCCCGGGCTGCGCGGCGGCCTCGGCGAGTTCGATGCCGAGGGCCCCCTCGACGCGGCCGGCGAGCTCCAGGGCCGCGGCGGGCGAGGGCGCGCCGAGCATGAACGTCGCCAGGTGCAGGGTCCGGTCCCGGCTCGCCGACTGGCCCGGCGCGAACCGCGGCCGTACGTAGACCAGTTCGGGGAAGGCCGCCATCAGCTCCGGTACCGGGGTCTGCGCGGTCACCAGCCATTCCCCCGCCGGGATGGGCACCATCCTCATCAGCGCCGTACGCCCGAACTCCGGCACGGTGTCCGGCGCGAGGCCCAGCGCGCTGCGGCCGATCTGCTCGGCGTAGTCGTATCCGGCGCCGACCTCGAACATCACCGGCATCGGGCCGCCCGCCCGGGCGTTGACCTCGATGACGCGCGGCCCCAGCGGGGTCAGCGCGATCTCCGTGTGCACGGCCCCGGTGGTCAGCCCGATGGCCCGGATCGCCCGGTCCGCGCAGTCGACGGCGGCCGCCTGGACGGCGGGGTCGAGCCGCGACGGCATCGACGCGCCCTCCTCGGCGTAGCCGTGGCGCAGCTCGATGCGGTCGGAGACGGCCAGGTGGTGGCGCTCCCCGGCCGCGAGCAGCGATTCGACGCTGCAGTACGCGGCCCAGCCGCTGTCTCCGTCCGCCTCCAGTTCGAGGCGCTCCTCCAGCAGGAAGACGTCCTCGCTCTGCAGGAAGGCCGAGACGGTGGCCCGGCCGTCGCGGTAGGCCGCCCGGAGCTCCTCGTACGTGCGGACCAGCCGCACGCTCTGGCTGCCGGCGCCGAGCGAGGGTTTGAAGACGGCCGGCAGGCCGATGTCCCGGGCCGCCCCCGCCAGGTCCGCCTCCGCGCGGATCTCCGCGAACCGGGGTGAGGGCACGCCGTGTTCGGCGAAGACCCGCCGCTGCCGGGACTTGGACTGGGCGACGCCCACCGCCTCGGGGGTGTTGCCCGGCAGGCCGAGGCGTTCGGCGAGCTCCGCCTGCGGGCGCAGCAGCAGCTCCGAGTAGGTGACGACCCCCGACAGCGGGTACCGCTCGTGGAGGGCGAGGCCCACGGTCACCGCGTCGTCGAGGTCGGCCGCGGTCAGGAACTCTCCCCGCAGGCCTCGGGCGGCCCAGTCGGCGCGGACCGGTTCGGGATCGCCCCAGGCCGCGATGTGGACGACGGACACCGCGGGGCCGATCCGGGAGAGGGAGTCGAGCGCCGCGGCGGGCGGGTGGCCGCCGATGCCCGAGATCAGCAGCACGTGCGGCTGGTCCTCGGGGCCGGCGGACGGGCGGGCGGAGCGGGGGGTCATGGCGCGTCCTTTCAGGTGACGGGCTTCGCTTCGCTGGATTCGGGATCGGATCGGGGGGATCGGGATCGGGATCGGGGATGTGCGATCAGGGCCCGCGAGGGGGCGGAGGTCCGCGGCCGCGGGCCGCGGCCGGCGTCTTCAGCGGCTGACGAGGGGCGCCGGCACCCGGCGGGCGGAGCGGAACGAGAGCAGCTCGCCCACCATCCGGTCCATCCGTATGTGCAGCTCCTCCAGCGGGATCCCCGGCGTGAAGTCCCCGCGCGCGGAGGCCACGTGGGTGGGCACGGCCCAGCCGCCGAGCGCCCGGACCACCGCCCGCATCTGGTCGCAGGCGGTTCCCGCGCCCCGGGGGCCGCCGCCCGCGGCGATCAGCCCCGCGGGCCGGTGGGCCAGTGCGTCCCCGGTGAGGTGGTCCAGGGCGTTCTTGAGCAGCCCGCTGTAGGAGCCGTGGTAGACCGGCGTGGAGAGGACGACGCCGCTCGATCCGGCGATGCGGGCGCGGATCGCCGCCGTCTGGCTGTGCGGGGGCGGGTCGTCGTAGTCCTCGATCCGGTGCCGGCCTGGGAACTCCACGCTCAGGTCCAGGAGTTCGTACTCCGCCCCGGCCGCCCTGATCCGCTGGGCGGCCACCTCCAGGACCCGGCGCGAGACCGAGTCCGCGGAGGCGCTGCCGAGGATGCCGAGTATCACCGCTCGGCCCCCGCGGACCCCGGCCCGGGCTCGAGCCCGATCACCAGGCGCACGTCGTGCTCGGCGCTCTCGACCAGCCGCCGCACCTCCTCGTGCGAGTCGTGGACGAAGACGTGCGTGCTCGCGCCCGTTCCCGAGAAGGGCTGCGGGGGGACCACGTCGCCGATCCGGTACGGCACGTTCCGGTAGTACGCGTCCTGCGCCACCGCCGAGTCGTCGAAGTCCAGCAGCATCCCGCCGACCGTGAAGTGCACGGTCCAGCCCGCGTACGCGCCCACCGGAGCCACCCGGCCGGCCCTCGGGTCCAGCCCCACGTCGGTGAGGATCTTGGCGTGGAAGAGGTCGACGCCGGTGGTGGCGAGGAAGGCCTCGCGGATCCCGGCGCCGCCCGGGCGTCCCGCCACCTCGCAGAAGGTGAAGGACCCGGCCTCGTCCAGGAAGGCCTCCAGGTGCAGCACCCCGGCGGTGACCCGCCAGGCGTCGACGACCTGGCCGAGCAGCTCGCGGGCGGCCGCGCGCACGGCGGGGTCGGCGACCGTGATCGAGGACAGCGGCTCCACCCGGGAGACGGCCAGGGTGTCGCTCACGTACCGGGAGACGTCCCAGATCACCTCGCCCTCGTAGACGACCGCGTCGATGTGGCACATGTCGCCCGCCACGAACCCCTCGCACAGGTGGCTGCCGGGGGTGAACTCCTCGCGCACCCACCGCTCGACCTGCGCGGCGCTGGTGAGCACCGACACCCCGTACGAGCCCGAACCGTCCCGCGGCTTGACCACGACCCGGCCGTGCCGGGCGAACAGGTCGGTGACGTCCTCCGGCGTGTGGATCAGGTGCCCCTCGGCGGTACGGATGCCCGCCCTCCGGGCGATGCGCTTCATCACCGCCTTGTCGACGAACTTGCGCGCGGCGGCCGGGTCGCTGCCCGGCGCGCCCAGCCTCGCGCGCAGCTCCGCGGCCGGCTCCAGCAGCCGCTCGGAGACGGTGGCGATCCGGTCCACCGGGTACAGCGCGTGCACCGCGCCCGCGAGGGCCCGTACCCCGTCCGGATCGAACACGTCGGTCCGGGCCGCGAAGTCGGCGCCGCCGCCGGTGGTGTTGCCCGCCGCCGAGCTCAGCACGCTGAGCCGGAAGCGGTCCGGGTCCAGCAGCGGCGAGCCGTCGTCGCGGGTCCACACCCGGGGGCCGATCCGGTCCAGCAGCAGGACGTGCGTACGGTCGGCCGGCTCGGTCTTCCACAGCAGCGAGCGCTCGATCCGGGCCACCGCCTGCTCGGCACGGACCGCGTCCGGCGCGGCCACGGTGTACTCGAGGCGGACGACGGGCCCGCTGTGGACGCCCGCGCGATCGAGCGGGGTCCGTACGGACGCCAGCTCGGGCCAGTCGTACAGCTCCTCGGCGTCGGTCGCGGCGACCACGCGGAAGCGGCCCGGCCCGGACAGGACGTGGCGCTGGACGGCCACCCGCCCGGCGTCGGGCAGGGCTGCGCCCACCGGCCGGCCCAAGGCGCCCTCGGCGGCGGCCGTCACCAGGCTCCGCCGGTGCGCGGCGTCGTAGAGGTCGAGGACCTGCCGGTCGAATCCGGGCAGGACCAGCGGACGCGTGTTGCGGGCCCCGAACACGATGCGGGCGGGCCCCTCGATCCCGGCGTCGCGCACGGCCTCCTCGGTACGCGCCACCAGCCGCGCGGGCACCGGGCCCGCGACCAGGCGCCGCTCGGTGCTGCCGTCCTCGGCGGCCTGGTCGCCGCTCTCGTCGATCGCGGCGAGCACGTCCACCCGCCCTCCGGCTCCCGCGACGGCCAGCACGGTGTGCACGGGGTCGCTGACGAAGGCGAGCTCCTCCAGCAGCCCGTCGAGCTCACCGAGCTCCTCGCTCCCCGCCCCGCCGGAACGGGCGGCTCCGGCGGCCAGCGCGCGCAGTTCCCGCGCCTCGCGCTCGTACGCCCCCGACCAGGACAGGACCGCGGCCACCGGCCGGCGCCCGTGCGCCGCCAGGAACCGCGTGCGCACCTCGTCGAAGGTGAGCTCGTCACGCCGCAGTACGGTCAGCCGCGCGGTCACCGCGCCGGCCGCGGCCACGATGCGCTCGACCGGATCGCCCGCGTCCAGCAGCAGCACCACGTGCTCGCCGCCCGCGCCGCCGGGCTCCGGCCGCTCCTGCCCGTCCTGCGGCCGCGCGGCGGTGACCGGCTCGACGCGCAGCGACTCCCGCACCTGGTCCGCGGCTTCCGCGGCGATCCGGCCGGCCGTCGCCGCGTCGGCGCCGCGCACCATCAGGTACCCGAACCGGTCGTGGTTGGTGCCCAGCGCCGGCACCCGGTCGCCGGGCCCGACGGTCACCTCGCAGTCGACCACCCCGGCCGGCAGTTCCCGCGGCTCGGGAACGGTGCCGCGCACGATCCCCTCGACCGGGCTCCACAGGGCGCGCAGGGCCACGGTGGCCACCGGCGGGGCCGCGTCCTCGACCGGGGCGGCGGTGGCGAGCGCGACCAGGTCCCGGGCGATCGACCGGTCCAGGGCCAGCGACATCTGGCGGGTCACCACGTGCCCGGCGATCCGGCCGTTGACCTCGATCAGCTCCGGGCCGGTCGCCGTGAGGAACAGCTCCACGTGGAGCGCGCTCGCCCGGACGCCCAGCGCCTCGACCGTGTCCAGGACGAACCGCCGTGCGGCGCCCATGCCCGGGAAGCGGGCCGGGAAGTGCCCGCCCAGCTCGGCCGTGGTCCCCGGCGCCGCCGGGACGCGCTCGGCGAAGCCGTAGAAGACCACGCGCCCGTCCTGGACGAGCAGTTCGGCGCTGACGTGGCGTCCGACGGCGTACTCCTCGACGAGCGCGGCGGGCCGCTCGGCGCCGTCCCCGGCGCCGTCCCCGCTCGCGTCCCCGCTCGCGTCCCCGTCCGCGTCCCCTGCCGCGCCCTCTTCCGCCTTCCCGTCCCGTGCGACCCCGAGCACCTCGGCCAGCCCGGCGGCTGCCTGCTCCCGGGTCCACGCCACGGTGACCCCGACCGAGTACCGGCCGGACGTCGGCTTGACGACGCACGGCAGCCCGATCTCGTCGACCGCCGCCAGCCCTTCCTCCTCGGTGACCGCCCGGCGCCAGCGCAGGCTGCCGATCCCGGCCTTCCCGAGCCGCTCCCGTACGGCCGACTTGTCTCCGAGCAGCCGCGCCGCCTCCGGTGACTCGTGTGGCAGGCCCAGGTCCCGGGCGAACAGCGCCGCGCCGTGCAGGAGGTTCTCGTCACGGCAGATCACGCCGTCGACCGGGTTGGGGCCGAGCCGTCCCCGCAGCCGGGCGGCCAGGTCACGGCCGCCGGCCAGGTCCGGCACCTCCACCACCCGCGCCGCGCGTTCGAGCAGCTCGAACCCGGCATTGGCGCGGTAGGCGTCCAGGCGCTCGGTGACGAAGGTGACCTCGATCCCGTCGTCGGCCATGTCGGCCACGACGTCAAAGCCTCTGACGTATGCCGTCTCCAACAGAACAACATGCATGAGCTCAGCCCCTTGAGTCCTCTTCTCATCGAAGCATCAAGGGGCGAGGACTAGAGGGCAAGCGGCAGTCGAATAATCCTGCTCACTCCATCACCTCTTCCCGTTTCATTCCCGTCCCGTTCCCGTTTCCATCCCGACCCGATCCCGACCACACCCGCACTGACCTGCAACAACATGTCAAACAAAAGAATTCGAATCCATCAAGTCGAATGACTTCCCACATTGCCGGACAGTGCTTCGCAGCTTTTTCGGGCGACCATTAGCGTGCATACAGGAAACTGGACACCCACCTCGTAAATCGCCCTTTCCCGGACACCGAAACAAAGGACAGAGACAGCGTGCGCACCATCTCCATCCCGAAATCGGGGACCGGACATTCGGCCCCGATCACCCACGTGGCCTTCAGCCCGGACGGTTCCCGCCTCGCGACCTCGTCCTACGACGGAACCGTCATCGTCTGGAGCACCGTCGACCCGGCCCGCCCCACCGAGACCGCGACGCTGCGCCACCGCCGCCTCGTCAACTCCTCGGCCTGGAACCCCGCCGACCCGACCCTTCTCGCGACGGCCTCCGCCGACAAGACGGTCGGCATCTGGCGCGTCCCCGCGGAGGGGCCGGCCACGCTGGTCAACGTCCTGGCCCGGCACACCGACGACATCAACTCGGTCGCCTGGCTGCCCGACGGCGAGCGCCTGATCTGCGTCTCCGAGGACGGCCGCGCCACCCTGTGGTCCGTGCTCGACGGCACCTTCCTCACCGAGGTCGGCTCGCACGAGGCGCACTGCATGATGGTCTCCGTCAGCATCGAGGGCCTGGCCGCCACGGTCGGCGAGGACGGCCTGGTCTCCGTCAGCGACCCCGGCTCCGGCTCGGGCCCGGCGCGCAAGCGCCACTACGACTCCTCCATCGAGGGCTGCGCCTGGTCCCGGGCCGGCGACCTCCTCGCCGTGGCCCGCGACGACGGCCGCGTCGACCTGCTGACCCGCGAGCTGGAACACGTACTGACCGTCGAGGTGTCCACTTCCGCCGCCCGCGCCGTCGACTGGGCCGAGGACGACTCCGCGTTCGTCGTCGGCGCCTACGACGGCTCCCTGCACTGGTTCGACCGGTCCGGCGAACGCCGGCACACCGTCGCCGACCTCCGCGTCTGGCCGCGCTCCGTCGCCGCCGCCCAGGGCCTGGTCGCCGCGGGCTCCTTCCGCAACGCCCCGCACCTGTACGACATGGCCACCGCGGCCGAGCTGTCCGGCCCCGAACGCGCCACCCACGGCCCCAACGCCCTGGCCGCGCGCGGCGACGAACTGCTCGTCGGCGGGGACTCCGGCACCGTGTTCGCCGTCCGCATCGAGAACGGCGTCCAGAGCCGGGCCACCCCGATCGAGCTCACCGACGGCCCGATCCTGTCCCTCGCCACCGACGGCGACACGATCTACGCGGGCACCTACTCCGGCCACGTCATCCGCCACGACGGCACCCGCACCTCCAGCGAGCGCCTCGGCGCCCCGATCCCCTCCCTCACCCTCGACGGGGGCCGGCTGATCGCGGGCACCTACAACGGCGAGTTCCTCGTCCTGGACCCGGCCACGCTCCGGCTCGAAGAGCGCGTCGAGGCGCACGGCGGATCGGTGAAGTCCCTGGCCCCCATCCCGGACGGCGGCTTCCTGTCCGCCGCCACCGACCGCACCATCGAGGCGGGCGCCGTGCACGGGCGCACCAAGCTGTGGGAGCACGGCAACCTCGTCAACGCGGTCGCCGGACTCCACGGCCCCGCCGGCTCCGTCGTGGCCAGCGCCTCCCGCGACCACACCGTCAAGGTCGGCCGGATCACCCGTACCGCGGACAGCGGCTGGAGCGCCGGCGCCCCGCAGACGCTGCTCGGCTCCGACGAGTCGGTCAAGTGCGTCTCGCTGCTGGGCGACCCCGCCAAGCCCACCGTCCTGGCCGGCTCCTACGACTTCAACCTCTACTGCTGGCAGGTCGACTGGGCCGACTCGGCGGGCACCCTCGCCTCCGGCCGCGTCCTCGCCGGCTTCGCCCAGGGCCTGTCCTGCATGTTCCAGCTCGCCGACGGGCGCGTCGCCGTGGCCGGGTGGGACGGCCGGATCGTCTTCGTCGCCGTCGACGAGTACGGCGCCCACATCCAGCACACCCTGCACATCGACGACATCGCGCAGAGCGCGGACCGGAAGCAGGTGGCCGCATGACGACCCCGGCCCAGGCACCGGAAGCCTTCGCGCAGGCCGTCCCGGAAACCTTCGCGGAAGCCGCCCCCACCGCGGTCCCCTCGGCGGTCCCCGCGGCGGTCCGGGCCCGCGTGCCCGTCACGCTCTCACGCGTCCGCGACCGCAGCGCCGACCTCATCACCTTCCACCACCTGCCCGACCCCGGCGAGCACTTCGCGGTCCTCGTCCCCGCCGCCCCCGGCGACACCGCGCCGCCGCTGGTACGCCTGCACAGCGAGTGCCTGACCGGCGACGTCCTCGGCTCGGCCCGCTGCGACTGCGGCCCCCAGCTCGACGAGGCCCTCCAGGCCATCGCCGACCAGGGCGGAGCCGTGCTCTACCTGCGCCAGGAAGGCCGCGGCATCGGGCTCTACAACAAGCTCGACACCTACGTCCTCCAGGCGCAGGACCACGACACCTTCGCCGCGAACCGCATGATCGGCCGCGGCGACGACGAACGCGACTACGCGGCGGCCGCCGCGATGCTCCGCGCCCTCGGCCTGACCCGGATCCGCCTGCTCACGAACAACCCCGACAAAGTCCGGGAACTGCGCGCCCACGGAATCGAGATCACCGAAGTGATCCCCACCGGCGTGTACGTCACCGCGGAGAACTCCCGCTACCTGTCCGCCAAGGCCGAACTCGCCGGCCACACCATCGCCCTGCTCCAGGAGGCCGCGGCATGACGCTCTCACTCGAAGACCTGGCAGACTCCCCGCACTTCAAGGAGAACGCCGGCCTCGCCGACCCCGGCAGGCTGCACCCCGCCCGACTGCCCGGCAGCACCCCCGAGGAGCTCGCCGCCGCCGTCGAGGACCCGGAGCTGCCGACCGCCGAACGCCTCGCCGCCGGCCAGCTCCTCGGCCTGCTCGGCGATCCCCGCATCCCCTCCCCCACCACCGGGGCGGGCCCCGGCACCCGCCACGTGCCCGGCGGCCGCATCCGCATCGGCCTTCCCGAGAACGAGGCCGGATACGTCACCAACGCCTGGGCTCACGTGGGCGTGGAGGAGTCCTGGATCCTCAAGGAGTGCCCCGAGCACACCGTGGAGATCGCCGACTTCTGGATCGCCACGTACCCCGTGACCAACGGGGAGTACCGCGCCTTCCTGGCCGACACCGGCCTGGAGGAGCGCCCCACCACCTGGTACCTGGGCGCCTACCCGTGGGACCGCTCCAACCACCCGGTGGCCGGGATCCGCCCCGAGCACGCCGACGCCTACGCCGCATGGCTCACCGAGCGCACCGGACACCCCTGGCGGCTGCCCACCGAAGCCGAGTGGGAGCACGCCGCCAAGGGACCCGAGGGCCTGCCCTACCCCTGGCCCGGCGGCTTCGACCCGGAGGCGGCCAACACCCGCGAGTCCGGCGTGCACACCACCAGCCCCGTCGGCGCGTTCCCGGCCGGCCGCTCCCCGTACGGCGTCCACGACATGGGCGGCAACGTCGAGGAGTTCACCGCCGACGACTACGCCCCCTACCCGGACGGCCCCTACGTGGCGGACCACCTCGTGCAGACGATGGGCAGCTACCGGATCGCCCGCGGCGGATCCTTCGCCCGCTTCGGCGACCTGACCCGCACCCGGCGCCGCCACGGCGCCTTCCCCGGGCCGCTGTACCCCGTCGGGTTCCGCCTCGCCACCGGCGAGCGGCCCTCATGACGACCGCCGTCCGCCCCGGGCCGGAGCCCGCGCTCGCGGGGCCGCGAACCGGCGGCCCCGAACCGGCCGAAGCCATCGGCCCCGATACCGCCGGACCCGAAGCCGCCGGACCCGGCTTCGCCGCCATCCGCCGCGCCCTGGCCGACCGGGCCCCCGCCCTGGCCGACCTCACCCGGGCCTTCGCACCGCTGGAGGCCGAGGCCCACCGGCTGCTGCCGCGGCTCGCCGCGCTGCGCCCGGGCATCGGGGACACCCCGCTCGTCGCCGTGCCCAGCCGGGCGGGACGAGGCACCGTCTGGCTCAAGACGGAGGCCGCCAACACCTCCGGATCCGTCAAGTCCCGCACCGCGTACGCCCTGTTGTGCGCGGCCGTGGCCTCGGCGGGCACCCCCCGGGTACGGCTCGTCGAGTACTCGGGCGGCAGCCTCGCCGTAGCCCTCGCCGAGCTGTGCGCACCACTGGGCCTGGACCTGCACCTGGTGGCCCCGTACGGGGTCCCCGAACGGCTGCTGGACCAGCTCCGCCGGCACGGCGCACAGGTCACCACGGCCCGCGAGGGCACCGGCTTCCTCGGCGCGATGGACGAGGCGGTCCGCGTGGCCGAACGCGAGGACCGGCACCTGCTCCTCCAGCACTGCGCGGCCGCGGGCGCCGCCCTGCACCGCGAGCACACCGGCGCGGAGATCATCGGCCAGCTCTCGGGCTACGGAGTCGAACCGGCGGCCGTGGCCGCGGCCGTCGGCACCGGCGGCAGCCTCACCGGCACCGCCATGGCCCTGCGCAGCGCCTGGCCCGACTGCCGCCCCGTGGCGGTCTTCCCCGCCGAGGCCGTCTACGGCGACGAACGCGCCCCCACCGGCGCCCGCCGGATGAACGGCACGGGCGGGCTGGGCCACGGCCTGCGCCAGCCCCTGCTCGCCGCGTTCCCGCAGGACTTCTTCAGTTTCACCGCCGTCGCCTATCCGCAAGCCCTCCAGGCCATGCGCCACCTGCGCCGGGAGCACGGCATCGCCGTCTCCGCCAGCGGCGCGGGCGCCTGGCTCGGCGCCTCCGCGGAAGTCGACCAAGGCCCGCGAGGGCGCAACGCAGTCGCGGTCGTCGCAAGCCGCGGAACAATCGAGGAGTGGGAGCATGCCGCAGGAACGTGAGACATCCGCAGTCCTGACCGTCCCCGGCCACAGCGCCGCGGACGCGGAGCACGCGGAACGGAACTACTGCGGCTACCGCGAGGTCGTCCGCAACTCGTTCAAGCAGTGGTACAAGAACAACCGCGACTCCTGGTCGGGGACGACCACCAACGACCGCGTCACGCACTTCGCGATCGCGGCCGCCCCCACCGGCGAAGACCAGCCGGGCTCCGGCCCGGCCCGGGTCCTGGACATCGGCTGCGGCCGCGGCCTGCAGACGGCCTCCCTCGCCGAATGGCTGGAGGCCGAGGTCACCGGCCTCGACCTGCTCGACGTATGGGACACCCCCGACGTCAAGAACGGCTCGATCCGCTTCCACCAGGGCGACTTCCTCGCCTTCCGCGCCGAAGGCCTCGACCTGCTCGTCGACAACGGCTGCCTGCACCACCAGCGCCGCGAGGACTGGGCCCCCTGGGTGGAGCACGGCCGCAAGATGCTGCGCCCCGGCGGGGTCTGGGTCGTCAGCGTGTTCCTCAGCCCCGACGGTGAGATCACCCCGCACCCCCTCGCGGACGGGCGGCTGAACTGGTGGCTCACCGAGCGGCTCGTCACCGAGCTCTACGAGGCGAACGGCTTCCGCTTCACCGGCAGCCTCGAGATCGACCGCCACTTCGAGTACGAGGGCCACCAGCTCAAGTACCTGACCCTGTCCTTCGTCGCGGTCTGAGCGGCGCGGGAGGAGAGAAGAAAGAGGAGGTACCGGAGATGCTCAAGGAAATCGCACTCGACGACCGGGGCGACGACCAGCACGTCCGAAGCGCCCTGCGCGACGGCTTCTTCCTGGTGCGCAACACGGTGCCGGAGACCCTGCTGGACGAGGCGTACGCCATGCTCGGCGCGTTCTTCGAGCTGCCGGCCGAGGTCAAGGCCGACTGCCGGGTACCCGGCGCCAACGGGCAGTCCGGATACCTCCCACCCCTGGTGGAGCAGGGCGAGAAGGGCCGCGCCCCCGACTGGAAGGAGCTGTTCCACTGGGGTGCCCCACTGCCCTCCGCGCACCCGCTGCGCGAGCGCTACCCCGCCCGCTACCCTCAGCCGTACTACCCCGATCACCTGATCCCCGGGATCGGCGCCGCCCTGGGCGAACTCCACCTGAGGATGTCCCGGTTCCAGCTCGACGTGGTCCGCCGGCTGGCCGGGGCGCTCGGCGCGGCCCCCGGCTACTTCGAGGAGATGCTGGAGGACGGCCCCGTCGTCAACCGGGCCACCTGGTACCCGCCGATGGAGCAGGCCCCGTCCGCGGACCACGTCTGGATGGTGGAGCACCAGGACTTCGACCTGATCACCGCGCTGCCCCGGGCCACCGCCGCCGGCCTCGAAGTCCTCATCGACGGCGAGTGGACCCCCGCCCGGGCCCCCGAGGGCTACTCGATCCTCAATGTCGGCATGGTCCTGGAACGGCTCACCGGCGGGCTGGCCCGCGCCGCCGTCCACCGCGTCGTCGCCACACCCGGCCAGAGCGGCGGCCGGCTCTCCATCGTGCAGTTCTGCCACCCCACCCCGTGGACGGTGCTCTCCGCGCTCCGCGGCACCACGGTGGACGGCGAGCCCGACCGGTACCCCGCCCTGACCGCACAGGACCTGTTCCAGCGCACGATGTACCGGATCAACCGGCTGGACTCCCGGCAGGCCGCCCCGCTGACCCCGGCGGCCCGGCCGTGAACGGCGCCGGAGCCGGCACCCCGCGGCGGATCGGGGTCCTGCGACAGATCCGCGAGGACCTCGACACGGTCGTCGCGCGCGACCCGTCCCGCCCGCGCCTGCGCGACGCGCTGCTCCACTCGCCCTGGCACGGGCTGGCCCTCCACAGGATCGCGCACCGCCTCCACCTGCGCGACCACCGCTTCGCCGCCGGACTGCTCACCCTCGCGGGACGGCTGCTCTCCGGCATGGAGCTGCACCCCGGCGCGCGGATCGGCCGGCGGGCCTTCATCGACCACGGCTTCGGCGTGGTCATCGGAGAAACGGCCCGCGTCGGCGACGACGTGACGCTCTACCACGGGGTGACCCTCGGATCGCGCGGCTGGTCCCGGGCGGGCGAGCCCGGCGTGCGCCGCCACCCCGTCATCGGCGACGACGTCCTCATCGGCGTCGGCGCCTCCGTACTCGGCCCGGTCACCATCGCCCCCGGCAACCGGATCCGCGCCCACTCCCTCATCCTTCGCGATCTCCCCGCCCCCGGCAGGGCGGTACGCATCGACCCCGTCCGAGAAGCCGCCCACCCCTCAAGGAGCACCGCATGACGCCGGCCACCCTCAGAGAGCGCACCCTCGAACTCGCCAAGGACCTCGACACGGGCGACTGGACCCCCACCGACCTCGAACGCAGCATCGCCAACCGGCTGCTGACCGCCGCCCACCCGGTCGGCTGCATCACCGAGCACGCCGTACGGGACGCCGTGTGGGAGGGCTCCGAACCGCTGGCCCGGGTGAACGACGGCCGGCTCTCGCTCCTGCTCGCCGAGATCACGTACAGCCTCACCGGAAACGGCCGCGACGCCGCAGGCCTCGCCTCGGCCCAGGCCCTCCTCGCATCGGTCAACCGCCGGGGCCGGGGCGGCGCGTGACCTCGTGAGGGTTCGGCGAGGGGCTGCCGACGGGCGAAGAGCCCCGGCGGGGCCCCTCGCCGCGCCTTCAACCGTCGGCGTCGTGGCTGAGGGGTTGTTGCGCTTGCGCGGGTCGGCGCGGTCGGGAGCCAACCTCCCTGTCCACGGCCCTGCGGGCTCGCCGGACGAGACCCGGCCCGGTGACCCGGGCGCGGGAGGTCAGCGGGTCTCGCGGAGCCAGCCCGCGACCTCCGTCGCCCAGTACGTCAGGATCGTGTCCGCGCCCGCCCGCTTGATGCCGAGCAGCGTCTCCAGGATGGCCCGGTCGCGCTCGATCCAGCCCTTCTCCGCCGCCGCCTCGATCATCGCGAACTCGCCGCTGATCTGGTACGCGGCGACGGGCACGTCCACCGCCTGCGCGACCCGGTACAGGACGTCCAGGTAGGGGCCGGCCGGCTTGACCATCACCATGTCCGCGCCCTCCTCCAGGTCGAGCGCCAGCTCCCGCAGCGACTCCCGCGCGTTCGCCGGGTCCTGCTGGTACGTCTTGCGGTCGCCCTGGAGGGAGGAGGCGACCGCCTCGCGGAACGGCCCGTAGAAGGCCGAGGTGTACTTCGCCGTGTACGCGAGGATCGAGACGTCCTCGTGCCCCGTCTCGTCGAGCGCGTCGCGGATCACGCCGACCTGGCCGTCCATCATCCCGCTCGGACCCACCACGTGGACGCCCGCGTCGGCCTGGACCTGCGCCATCTCCGCGTACCGCTCCAGCGTGGCGTCGTTGTCGACGCGGCCGTGCTCGTCCAGGACCCCGCAGTGCCCGTGGTCGGTGTACTCGTCCAGGCACAGGTCGGACATGATGACGAGGTCGTCGCCGACCTCCGCCTTCACGTCGCGGATGGCGACCTGGAGGATGCCGTCCGGCTCGGTGCCGGCCGTGCCCAGCGCGTCCTTGTTCTCGTCGGCCGGGACCCCGAAGAGCATGATCCCCGCGACGCCCGCCTCGACCGCCTCCACCGCGGCCTTGCGCAGCGTGTCGCGGGTGTGCTGGACCACGCCCGGCATCGC
Source organism: Streptomyces sp. NPDC001194 (assembly GCF_042896985.1). Taxonomy (NCBI): domain Bacteria; kingdom Bacillati; phylum Actinomycetota; class Actinomycetes; order Kitasatosporales; family Streptomycetaceae; genus Streptomyces; species Streptomyces sp. NPDC001194. Next base: position 955,570 of record NZ_JBIAXU010000001.1, read on the forward strand.
CGAGATCGCCAGCGGTTCGGAGATCCCCTCCCGGACGAAGGCGGGCAGGATCAGGTCCGAGGGGTGCAGCCGGTTCTCCGCGACCATCCGCCGCATCGCCGGGGTGGTGCGCAGCCGGCGGGGCCGCGAGCCGGGGAAGGATCCGTACGCGCTCATACTCAGTCGCCTCTTCGAGCCTGGACAGCAGTCGCTTCCAGCCTAGGGGGTGTCCCGCGGGTGACCCGTCACGGCCAGCTCGCACCACACCACCTTTCCGGGCCTGCGCGGCCCGACCCCCCACCGCTCGGCGAGCGAGGCCACGAGCAGCAGCCCCCGCCCGCCCTCGGCACCCGGATCCCGGTCCGCGATCCGCGGCCGCCCACCCCCGCTGTCGGCCACCTCGACCCTGACGAGGTCCTCGAAGAGCAGCAACCGCAGCCGGTAGTACCGGCCGGGCGGGACGCCGTGCAGCAGGGCGTTGGTGGCGAGCTCGCTCACGCAGAGCAACAGGTCGTCCCGGCGGCGTGTGACACCCCACGCGTCAAGTGTCACCGCCGCGAACTCCCTGCTGGAGCCGATGGATTGGCGACTGCGGGGGAAGTACCGCTCACGCAGCATGGCCGGATGGATTTCCACGTTCACGGGGCGATCGTCGCGGTGCGTGACTAGCGTGAGCAAGATGAGCAACCCGTACTCTTCCGGGAGTACGGGTTGACACCGGTATCTCACGTGCACATGCGGGGAGTTCACAGGTATGCCACCGCGCAAGAGCCCCCGCCCCAACGAGACGGCAATGAAAATGGTCGGCGCCCAGGTCGCCACCGCGCGCGTCTCCAAGGGTTTGACGCAGAGTGCCTTCGCCAAGGCGCTGCACATCGATGTCCAGAGCGTCGCCTCCATCGAGCAAGGCAGGCGGACCCTCATGCCCAGCGTCGCCGAGGCGATGGACCAGATCCTCGGCCTGCCCGGCCTCCTTACGGTCGCGGCGAACAAAATGGCTCAGGTCGAGGTGATCCCGCCCTGGGCGGAGGAGTACTTCACCAACGAGGCCGAGGCACTCACCCTGTCCTGGTACGACGCCGTGCTCGTACCAGGCCTTCTCCAAACCGAGGAATACGCCCGCGCCGTGTTCCGGTGTCGAGTCCCCTATACGGGCGAGGAGAAGATCGAGCTCCAAACTGCGCGCCGCATCAAACGTCAGGAGATCCTGTACCGCGCCATCCCACCCAACCTCGGTTTCATCGTCTCGGAATCAGCTCTACGCGACCGTCTCGGCGGCGACGAGGTCAGACACAACCAATTGCGTCACCTGCGAGACTGCGCCGACCACCCAGCGGTCTCCCTCCAGGTCCTCCCCCTTGGCCTCACCGCTCACGCAGGCCTCACGGGTTCGTTCGTACTGCTGGAAACGCCCGATCACCAGTACGTCGGGTACTCGGAAAACCAACGCGTCAGCATCGTCGTTCGTGATCCCAACGAGGTCAGCATCCTCGCTCAGAAATATGCAATGCTGCGATCCCAGGCCCTCAATGTCGCAGATACGAAAGCCCTGTTGGACCGGCTGCTAGGAGAGTCATGAGCACCCCACCGAAGTGGTTCGAGTCCAGCTACAGCAGCGATCAGGGCGGCCAGTGCCTGGAAGTGGCGTACGCCTGGCACAAGTCCTCCTACAGCACCGATGAAGGCGACGCCTGCGTCGAGGTGGCCACCTGCCCCTGCGCCGACACCGTCCACGTCCGTGACTCCAAGGTCGCCGACGGCCCGACGCTCGCCCTCGCCCCCGCCGCCTGGGCCGGGCTCACCCGCTGGGTCGGCCGCTAGGCGGACCGCCACCGGCCGCTGCGGCGGTGGTCGTGCTCGTGCTGCGGGCCGAGCGGGCCCACCCGCTCGTACGCCTCCCGCGCGCGCGGGTCGTCGCGCAGGGCGAGGCCGTACGCGCCCTCCAGGCGCAGCTCCTGGTCCTCCTCCGCGAGCAGCGCCACCAGCGCCTCCGCGGCCTCCGGCGTCCGGTCGTCGCCCGAGGCCAGCGCGGCCGCCGCCGTGGCCCGTACGCCGTGCTCCGGGTCACGGACCAGACCGAGCACCACCGCCCGGACCTCCGGCCCGGCGTCGCGCTCCCGGCCGAGCCTGCCCCCGGCAGCCCCCCGCACCTCCGGGTCCGGATCCCGCGCCAGGGCGATCAGGGCAGCGGTCGCCTCCGGCGTCAGCGGGTCGTCGAAGAGGTACGGCACCTCCTGCCGTACCCGCGGGTCCGGGTGCCCGGCGTGGCGCAGCCCGAGGGGTTCGTCGTACCCGTCGTCCGAGACGGCGTCGAGCACCGCGGCGAGCACCCCGCCGTCCGTCTCCTCCAGCGCCCAGGCCCTGAAGAGTCCGGCTCCCTCCCGCTGCGAGGAGTCGCTGCCGATGCTCGCGAACCAGTCCCGGGTGCTCAGGCAGTCGACGACGAACCGGCGGTGGTCCGGCGACGGATGGTGACGCAAGGCCGCCACGGCCGACCAGGTCTGCGTACTGCGGCGCTGCGCGAGCACGATGGAGGACGCGGACCAGTCCACATGGCAGACGTCGGGGTGCCGGACGGCCCGGGCCACCAGCTCCTCCACGGGAGTCAGGATCCGGAAGGCCCACTCCAGCTCCGTCAGGACCGCCCCGTGGCCCGCCCGGACCGTCAAGCCGCCGAGCGAGACCTGCCCGACGTCGCACCACTCCTCCTCGGCGGACGACCACCGCGCCGGGCCCGTCGCCCCGGTGCGGCGGCGCAGCTCCGCCTCCGCGCCCGCCGCGTACCAGTGCCGGGCCGCCGCGAGCAGCCGCTCTCGCTGCGCCGCCGACAGGCGCAGCACCTCACCCCGGAGCGCCCTGACGGTCGCCGGGGAGCCGCCCTCGACGGCCCGCAGGAGCGGGGTCGTGCCGTCCGGCAGTTCCCGGTCCGGGTCGGCGCCGCCCGCCACCAGGGCCTCGGCGACCTCGTACGCGAAGGCGTCCACCGCCGTGCACAGCAGCTCGGCCCTCCCCGGATCCGCCCCCGCCTCCAGCAGCGTGCGGACGGCCTCCGCGTCCCCGGCCCGTACCGCCGCCTCGAGCCGCCGGCCGGCGTCCTGCTCCGTCATCGGTCCCCCGTTCCCCGGCGAAGATCCTCGCCGGAGCCCGCCGCCGGCACAACCGGATACGCCGCGGGGCCCGGACGCGGCTGCGTCCGGGCCCCGGGGCGAACCTCGCCCGGCGTCAGGTCGTACGGCGCCGGCGGGCGCCCGGCCGGCGCTCGCTCGGCCGGGACACCGACTCGCCGGCCTCCTTGGCCGCCTCGCGGCGCGCCGCGCCGTACTCGGCCAGTGCCTCCGCCAGCTTGCCGACGCTCGGCTCCGGCGACAGGACGTCGACCCGCAGGCCGTGCTCCTCGGCCGTCTTGGCCGTGGCCGGACCGATGCAGGCGATGACGGTGACGTTGTGCGGCTTCCCGGCGATGCCCACCAGGTTGCGCACGGTGCTCGACGACGTGAAGAGAACGGCGTCGAAGCCGCCGCCCTTGATCGCCTCGCGGGTGTCCGCCGGCGGCGGCGAAGCGCGCACGGTCCGGTAGGCGGTGACGTCGTCGACCTCCCACCCGAGCTCTATCAGGCCCGCGACCAGCGTCTCGGTCGCGATGTCGGCGCGCGGCAGGAAGACGCGGTCGATCGGGTCGAAGACCGGGTCGTACGGCGGCCAGTCCTCCAGCAGCCCGGCCGCGGACTGCTCGCCGCTCGGCACCAGGTCCGGCTTGACGCCGAACTCGACCAGCGCGGCGGCGGTCTGCTCGCCCACGGCGGCGACCTTGATGCCCGCGAAGGCCCGGGCGTCGAGCCCGTACTCCTCGAACTTCTCCCGTACGGCCTTCACCGCGTTCACGCTGGTGAAGGCGATCCACTCGTAGCGTCCGGTGACGAGCCCCTTCACGGCCCGCTCCATCTGCTGCGGGGTGCGCGGCGGCTCGACGGCGATGGTCGGCACCTCGTGCGGCACCGCGCCGTAGGAACGCAGCTGGTCGGAGAGCGAAGCGGCCTGCTCCTTCGTGCGCGGCACGAGGACCCGCCAGCCGAACAGCGGCTTCGACTCGAACCAGGCCAGCTCCTCGCGGCGCGCGGCGGCGCCGTGCTCACCGACCACGGCTATGACCGGCCGGGCGCCCTCGGGCGACGGGAGCACCTTGCCCTGCTTGAACACCTGGGCGATGGTCCCGAGCGTGGCGTTCCAGGTCCGCTGGCGCGTCGTCGTACCGGCGACGGTCACCGTGAGCGGGGTGTCGGGCTTGCGCCCGGCGGACACCAGCTCGGCGGCCGCGCTCGAGACGGTCTCCAGCGTCGCCGAGACGACGAGGACGCCGTCGCTGGCGCCCACCTCGCTCCAGCAGCGCGCGGAGGCGCTGCGCGCGTCCACGAACCGCACGTCGGCACCCTGGCCCCCGCGCAGCGGCACCCCCGCGTACGCGGGCACACCGACCGCGGTCGCGACACCGGGCACCACCTCGAAGGGGATGCCGCCGGTGGCGCAGGCGAGCATCTCCTCGGCCGCGTTGCCGTCGAGCCCGGGGTCGCCGGTGACGGCACGGACGACCCGCCTGCCGGAGCGCGCGGCCTCCATGACAAGATTGGCGGCATCTCGGATCACCGGGACACCGGCGGCTGCTGACACTTCGTCAGCAATCGTCAGCTGTGGCGTGTCCACTCCCGCGCGCGCATGCGTGCGGACGACCTCGAGCACCTCGGGCTCCGCGATCAGTACATCCGCGGCCGCGAGCGCCTCGACGGCGCGGAGCGTCAGCAGACCCGGGTCACCGGGGCCGGCACCGAGGAAGGTGACGTGCCCGTGCGCGGCGGCGACCGGAAAAGCGGAGGTGGTCGGACGTGAGGGGTTCAAAGCGATCGCTCCCCCATCAGACCGGCCGCGCCCTTGGCCAGCATCTCGTCCGCGAGTTCGCGGCCGAGCGCCATGGCCTCGTCGTACGACTGGGGCACGGGACCGGTGGTGGACAGCTGCACGAGCGTCGAGCCGTCGAGGGTTCCGACGACGCCGCGCAGGCGCATTTCATTGACAACCTGGCCGTCGGCCAGAAGATCGGCGAGCGCGCCCACGGGCGCGCTGCAGCCGGCCTCCAGGGCGGCGAGCAGGGAACGCTCGGCGGTCACGGCGGCCCGGGTGTGCGGGTCGTCGAGCTCGGCGAGCGAAGCGATGAGCTCCGCGTCGGACGCGAGGCACTCCACGGCCAGGGCGCCCTGGCCCGGAGCCGGCAGCACGCTGTCCACGGACAGCAGGTCGGTCGCCTCGTCGCCGCGGCCGATCCGGTTCAGCCCGGCGGCGGCGAGGACGACGGCATCCAGCTCGCCGTCGCGCACGAACCCGATCCGGGTGTCCACGTTCCCGCGGATGGCGACCGTCTCGATGCGCTTGCCGAGGGCGCGCGCGTAGTGGTTCAGCTGCGCCGTGCGGCGCGGCGAACCGGTACCGATGCGGGCGCCGTCGGGCAGCTGCTCGAAGGTCAGCCCGTCACGGGCGACGAGCGCGTCGCGCGGGTCCTCGCGCAGCGGCATCGCCGCGATCACGAGCTCCTCGGGCTGCGCGGTCGGCAGGTCCTTCAGCGAGTGGACGGCGAAGTCGACCTCGCCGCGCAGCAGCGCGTCGCGCAGCGCCGTGACGAACACGCCGGTGCCGCCGATCTGCGCGAGGTGCTCACGGGACACGTCACCGTACGTCGTGATCTCCACGAGCTCGACGGGCCGGCCGGTGATCGCCCGCACCGCGTCGGCGACATGGCCGGACTGGGACATGGCCAGCTTGCTGCGCCGCGTGCCCAGCCGGAGAGGCTGGTCGAGACGTGGATTCATGATGCCCGTCCTGAGTCGTCGTTCTTGTCTGCCGCATCCGCCCGGCTGACGGAGGCCACCGTCTGCGGGTCGAGATCGAAGAGTTCGCGCAGCGCTTCGGCGTACCCGGCGCCCCCGGGCTCGCTGGCGAGCTGCTTGACGCGCACCGTCGGCGCGTGGAGGAGCTTGTCGACGACGCGGCGCACGGTCTGGGTGACCTCGGCCCGCTGGCGTTCGTCCAAGTCCGGGAGCCGTCCGTCGAGCCGCGCCACTTCCATGGCCACGACCTCGGCGGCCATCGCCCGCAGGGCGACGACGGTCGGCGTGATGTGCGCGGCCCGCTGCGCGGCGCCGAATGCGGCCACCTCTTCGGCGACTATGCCGCGTACGGCGTCCACGTCGGCCGCCATCGGCGCGTCGGCCGAAGCCTCGGCGAGCGACTCGATGTCGACGAGCCGCACGCCCGGGATCCGGTGCACGGCGGCGTCGATGTCGCGCGGCATGGCCAGGTCCAGCAGGGCCAGCCGTACGGGCGCCACGTCGACCTGGCTGCGGGCGCCCCTGCGCGGCTGGCGCTGCGCGGCGGCCTCACCCTGGTCGGCCCATGTGCCGTGCAGTTCGAGGGAGTTGGCGTCGACCCCGGTGAGCGCGGCCCGGCCGTCCCCGGCGAGCACCTCGACGGGACACCCGTCCCGCTCGCCCGCCCCGGGCACGATGGTCCGGGCGACCCCGCCGTCGGCGATCCGCACCCCGGCCGCCGAGGCGGCGGCGAGCCGCGCCACGACGTCCGCGTCCAGCCCGGCCGGGGCGTGAGGAGCGGGGGCCGGGACGGAGCCCGGGGAACCGGGAAGGGCCGGGGAGGGGACGAGCCCCGCGGGGCCCGCCGCCACGGCCGCGGCGACGTCCTCGGCGGTCAGCACGAGGCCGGTGGCACCGGTGCACGAGACGACCACGTCAACACGTGTCAGCTCGTCGACCACCGAGGCCATCGGAACGGCCCTGGCCACCACCCCAGTGCCTGAGGCAACCAGAATCTCGGCCAGCCGCTCCGCCCGCTCGGCGGTCCGGTTCGCCACCACGACCTCGGAGACGCCCACCCGCGCCAGCGTCGCCGCCGCCAGCGAGGACATCGACCCGGCACCGATCACCAGCGCCCGCTTGCCCTTGGCCCACACGTCCACCGACAGGTGCACGGCCAGCTGCTCCAGCCCGAACGTCACCAGCGACTGCCCGGCCCGGTCGATGCCGGTCTCGGAGTGCGCCCGCTTGCCGACGCGCAGCGCCTGCTGGAAGAGGTCGTTGATCAGGCGCCCGGCGGTGTGCAGCTCCTGCCCCAGCGCCAGCGTGTCCTTGATCTGTCCGAGGATCTGGCCCTCGCCGACCACCATCGAGTCCAGCCCGCACGCCACCGAGAACAGGTGGTGCACCGCCCGGTCCTCGTAGTGCACGTACAGGTACGGAGTGAGCTCCTCGAGCGCCACCCCGCTGTGCTGCGCGAGCAGCGTCGACAGCTCGGCGACACCCGCGTGGAACTTGTCGACGTCCGCGTACAGCTCGATCCGGTTGCACGTGGCGAGCACCGCCGCCTCCGTCGCCGGCTCCGCGGCGAGCGTGTCGTGCAGCAGCTTGACCTTGGCATCGGCGGACAGCGAGGCACGCTCCAGCACGCTCACCGGCGCGCTGCGGTGGCTCAGCCCTACGACGAGCAGACTCATGCCGGCATCACCGCCGGCACGTCGCCCTCGGGGCCGTTCTTGCGTGCGACGGCGGCGGCCCGCCCGGCCGGCGGCTCGACGGCCGCGGCGGGGGCCGCACCGGAACCGGCGCCCGGGACCTCGGCGGCGCCCTCGTCGCCGGGCACGGGGGCTGCTGCGGCGGAGGCACCGGCGCTGGCCGCCGCCTCCTCGCCCGCCTTGCGCTGCTCGTGGAAGGCCAGGATCTGCAGCTCGATCGACAGGTCGACCTTGCGCACGTCCACGCCGTCCGGCACCGACAGCACGGTCGGCGCGAAGTTCAGGATGGAGGTGACACCGGCGGCGATCAGCCGCTCGCTCACCTGCTGGGCCGCGCCCGCGGGGGTCGCGATGACGCCGATGGAGACGCCGTTCTCCTCGATGATCTTCTCGAGGTCGTCGGTGTGCTGCACCGGCATGCCCGCGACCGGCTTGCCGGCCATGGCGGGGTCGGCGTCGATGAGCGCCGCGACGCGGAACCCGCGCGCGGAGAAGCCGCCGTAGTTGGCCAGGGCCGCGCCCAGGTTTCCGATGCCGACGATCACGACCGGCCAGTCCTGGGTCAGGCCCAGTTCGCGGGAGATCTGGTAGACGAGGTACTCGACGTCGTAGCCGACGCCGCGCGTGCCGTACGAGCCCAGGTAGGAGAAGTCCTTGCGGAGCTTGGCGGAGTTAACTCCGGCCGCCGCCGCGAGCTCCTCGGAGGACACCGTGGGCACCGATCGCTCGGAGAGCGCGGTGAGTGCGCGCAAGTACAGCGGAAGCCGGGCGACAGTGGCCTCGGGAATACCTCGGCTGCGGGTCGCCGGTCGGTGAGTTCGGCCAGTTGCCACGATGCTCCTGCGGGATGAGCGGGGCTGCAGGCGGTCACTTGTCCCAAGACCGCCCCGTCGAATGCAGGCTATGTCTTTGTGAACGCGTGCACAAAGATTGTGTCCGCTTTGTCCGAGCAAAGTGACCGGGGTCACGCGGCCCGGGTGCCCGGAGTGGGAACCCACAACACGCCGAACCCGTTCAAATCCCGAGGGGGGCAAAACGGTACACACTCCTCATCGATACGCCCCCGAGACCCCACAAATCGCCCATGATGGTAACCGGCCGGAGGCTCAGCCCTCCAATGCGCGGCGCAGCCGGTCCGGGTTCACCCTCCAGAAGGTGTGCTGTTCGCCGTCCACCAGCACCACCGGGATCTGCTCCCAGTACAGCCGGTGGAGCTCCTCGTCCTGCGAGATGTCCTTCTTCTCCCACTGCGCTCCCACTTCCGCGCAGACCTTCTCGACCACCTCCTGGGCGTCGTCGCACAGATGGCACCCCGGCTTCCCGACGAGCGTGACCAACCGATCGCCGGGACGCTTCTTTTCCTTACGGCGCAGCAAAGGGCTCATGCCCCCATTCTCCCGCGCCGCCGCGTAACACCACGGCACCGAAGAGTTCACGCCCCCGGCATCCCGCGGGTTCGGGAACTCCCGAACACAATGGCTATGCTCGCGTCATGGCCGCTCTGGGATGGCTCACCCCCCGTAGGCGCTCCGCAACCGCGCGGAGCGTGCTGGCAGGCGAGGCCTCGGCCGAAGCCGCCCGCAAGACCGCGCAGACCCTCGATGGCATCGACGGCACCGACGGACTCGACGGCCTCGACACGGCCGCCGGACCACCGGCCGGCTCCGAGGAGACCGCCGAGGCCGCGGCGGCGGAGGCCGCGGAACCGGCCGAGCCCGAGTTCCCCGTCGCCGGTGACGACCTCGCCGCCGCCTTCTTCGACCTCGACAACACCGTCATGCAGGGCGCCGCGATCTTCCACTTCGGCCGCGGCCTCTACAAGCGCGAGTTCTTCCACCGCCGCGAACTCGCCCGCTTCGCGTGGCAGCAGGCCTGGTTCCGGCTCGCCGGGGTCGAGGACCCCGAGCACATGCAGGACGCCCGCGACAGCGCCCTCTCCATCGTCAAGGGCCACAAGGTCTCCGAACTCATGTCGATCGGCGAGGAGATCTACGACGAGTACATGGCGGAGCGGATCTGGCCGGGCACCCGCGCCCTGGCCCAGGCCCACCTCGACGCCGGCCAGAAGGTCTGGCTCGTCACGGCCGCGCCCGTGGAGACCGCCACGATCATCGCCCGCCGCCTCGGCCTGACCGGGGCCCTGGGCACGGTCGCGGAGTCCGTCGACGGCGTCTACACCGGCCGGCTCGTCGGCGAACCCCTGCACGGGCCCGCGAAGGCCGAGGCGGTCCGCGCCCTGGCCGCCGCCGAGGGGCTCGACCTCGAACGCTGCGCCGCATACTCCGATTCGCACAACGACATTCCGATGCTGTCGCTGGTCGGACATCCGTACGCGATCAATCCCGACACAAAACTGCGCAAGCATGCCCGGGCACACGACTGGCGGCTGCGCGACTATCGGACCGGCCGCAAGGCCGTGAAGGTCGGCGTCCCGGCGGCCGCCGGGGTCGGCGCGATCGCGGGCGGCGCGGCCGCCGCCATCGCCCTGCACCGCCGCCGCAAGTAGCCCGCGGCACACCTCCGCAGGCCCGCCACCCGGCCGCCGCCTGCACCGAAGCCGTCCGGCCGTCCGCCGGGCGGCTTTTCACGTGCCCCGGGACCGCTGCGCGGCAGGCATTCCCCCACCTTTACCCCCGCGCCCCGCGCCCCACTCCCGCCCGCCCGACTCGGTCGCGAGCCAGCGTGGAAGCGTCCATTCCGCGCGCCCAACCGATCAAGAAGCGATCACCAATTGCGACCGAATATGCCTTCGACACGCAACAGAAGTGTCGGAATCGGTGATTTGAGCAACTGGGTGTAGCGCTGCCTGTACGAAGCGTTATTCTCCTCAAACGCATGCCACCGGCCATCTGTCGCCACGACGGGTGAACGGTCCCGCACTGCACGTGATGGAAGCTCTGCCTCTGGGAGTCCCGTGTACCCACCTGTCGGGGTTGACGCCTCGGGCCTGGCTACGCTGCGCGCAACGGTCCTCGACCACCTGCGCGGCTTCGTCCCCACCGCGTACGCCGTCCCCGCCTTCGCCGCCGCGGTCCCTGCCGGCCTCGGCCCGGCCGGTCCTTGCTACGCCCTGACCGACGGCGGAGCGACGGTGGGCAGACGCGGTCGCGCGGGAGGAGGTGCCGGCACCGCCGCAAGCGGAACGAGCACGCCCGCCGCCCGCCGCCCCACCGCGGACAGCGACCAGGCCCGCATGATGGACCTGGTCGAACGCGCCCAGGCCGGCGAGGCCGAGGCCTTCGGCCGCCTGTACGACCAGTACAGCGACACGGTGTACCGCTACATCTACTACCGCGTCGGCGGCAAGGCGACCGCGGAGGACCTCACCAGTGAGACCTTCCTGCGCGCGCTGCGCCGCATCTCCACCTTCACCTGGCAGGGCCGCGACTTCGGCGCCTGGCTCGTGACGATCGCCCGCAACCTGGTCGCGGACCACTTCAAGTCCAGTCGCTTCCGCCTGGAAGTGACCACGGGCGAGATGCTGGACGCGAACGAGGTGGAACGATCCCCCGAGGACTCCGTCCTGGAGTCCCTCTCCAACGCCGCCCTGCTGGAAGCCGTGCGCAAGCTCAATCCCCAGCAGCAGGAGTGCGTGACCCTGCGGTTCCTCCAAGGCCTGTCGGTCGCCGAGACCGCCCGGGTGATGGGGAAGAACGAGGGCGCCATCAAGACCCTCCAGTACCGCGCGGTCCGCACCCTGGCCCGCCTGCTGCCGGACGACGCCCGCTGACCTCCGCGCCGCGCACCGCCACACCCGCGCCCCGCCAGGACCCCCCGCACCCCCCGCACCTTCCGACCCTCCTGACAATCCACACAACCGGTGACCCCTCGATGACGCTGTGGTCCGATCATCCTTCGTCCGTAACCCAAGTGCCGCGCCGCTCGTTGTGCGGAATGCAGGCTCCCTGTGGACACGCCCTGCCCGAAGCCGCTCACTCGAAAGTGTGGATGTGCCCAAGGCAGGCAACCTTCCGGACACCTTGGGGAGTCGATCGTCATGACGAGAGGAGGTGCCGCCAGTGATCGCGAACGTGACTCCGCACCGGCGGGCGAACGCCTTCGCCCAGGCCCTGGAGGATCGGACCCCATCCGACCTTTCGGAACCGGACCCGGCGGCCGAGCAGTCCGAGGCACCTGCCGAACCTGCCGACCACGACCGGTTGTTGGCCCTGGCGAGCGCGCTCGGCGAACGTATGCCGCGCCCGGTGCTGGACCCCGAGGTCAAAGTGGTGCAACGAGCCCAGCTCGTGGCCGCCATGGAGGCCATGGTGATGGAAGAGAGGGCCGGGGGCGGTGCCGCCTCGGACCCTCAAGTGCCCGAACAGCGGACCGGCCGCGGCGCCCACCGGGCGACCTCGCTCCGGAAATTGCGGCCCCGCTCCCGCTGGTCCAAGGGCATCGCAGCGGGCGGCCTCACCGTCGGTGTGGCCGCGGGGGCCTTCAGCGGCGTGGCCGCTGCCAGCACGGACGCCCTGCCCGGTGACTCCCTCTACCCCGTCAAGCGGGGCATGGAGGACCTGAAGCTCGGGATGGCCGACGAGGACGCGGACCGGGGCGAGCTCTACCTCGACCAGGCCTCCAACCGCCTGTCGGAAGCCCGCAGGCTGATGGAGCGCGGCCGGTCGGGCGCACTGGACCACGAATCGCTCGGCGCGATCCGCCGGGCCCTGGACGGCATGAAGCACGACGCGGCCGAAGGCCACCGACTGCTCCAGGCGGCCTACGAACGGGACGGCTCGCTCGGCCCGATCCAGACCCTGTCGTCCTTCTCCCGCTCCCACCGCGACGCGTGGGGCAGGCTCCGGGAGAAGCTCCCCGCACAGCTCAACGACGTGGGCGGGGAGGTCGAGTCGGTCTTCCAGGCCATAGACGATGACGTGGCGCCGCTCCAGAGCCTGCTCCCGAAGCCCCCGGAGCAGAACCGCGGCGGCACCGGCGCCCCGGCCAAACCGAGCACTCCGGCCGGGCAGCACCAGAGCACACCGGCGGCGGGCGCGCCCTCGGCCAGCCCCACCCCGCCGGCGACCGCCGGCGGCAAGCCCTCACCGGCCCCCGGCGGCCTCCTGGGCGGCACGGGGGACCTCCTCCACCCGCCCACGGGCCAGAACACCCCGGCGCCCTCGTCCTCCCCGGAGCGCGTGGCACCGGAGATCACCCTGCCGCCCCTGCTCCCGGGCCTCCTCCCGGGCCTGGGCATCCAGGCGGAGGACACCGAGTAACACCGCACGACACGCAGGCCCTCACCCCGGTCGGGGGTGAGGGCCTGCGCCGTGTCCCGGAATCAGAAGAACACGGACCTGCGCTGCACCAGCAGCTTGTACAGCGTGTGCTGGATCTGCTCGCGGACCTCGTCCGTCAGGTTGAACATCAGCATCGGGTCCTCCGCCGCCTCCGGCGGGTACCCGTCCGTCGCGATCGGCTCGCCGAACTGGATCGTCCACTTCGTCGGCAGCGGCACCGCCCCCAACGGCCCCAGCCAAGGGAACGTCGGCGTGATCGGGAAGTACGGGATCCCCAACAGCCTGGCCACGGTCTTCGCGTTGCCGACCATCGGGTAGATCTCCTCCGCCCCCACGATCGAGCAGGGCACGATCGGCGTCCCCGCCCGCAGCGCCGTCGACACGAAACCGCCGCGCCCGAACCGCTGGAGCTTGTACCGGTCTCCGAACGGCTTCCCTATCCCCTTGAAGCCCTCCGGCATCACCCCGACCAGCTCACCGGCCTCCAGCAGCCGCTGGGCGTCCTCCGAGCACGCCAGCGTGTGCCCGGCCTTGCGCGCCAGCTCGTTCACCACCGGCAGCATGAACACCAGGTCCGCCGCCAGCAGCCGCAGGTGCCGCTGCGCCGGGTGGTGGTCGTGGACCGCCACCTGCATCATCAGCCCGTCCAGCGGCAGCGTCCCCGAGTGGTTCGCCACGATCAGCGCACCGCCCTCGGCCGGGATGTTCTCGATGCCCTTGACCTCGACCCGGAAGTACTTGTCGAACAGCGGCCGCATCAAGGACATCAGGACCTGGTCCGTCAGCTCCTTGTCGTAGCCGAACTCGTCGACCTCGTAGTCCCCGGTGACCCGGCGCCGCAGGAACGCCAGCCCGCCGGCGATCCGCCGGTCCCAGGCCGCCCCGCCGGACTCCACCGCGGCGGGCTCCGCCACGGCCGCCGGCGCGGCCTCCGCCACCGGATCCGGAGCGGGCACCGCCCGTACTCTCCGGCTCCCGGCGACCCGCCGGCGCGGCCGGTCCTCGTCGAACGGAATGACCTTGGCATCCGCCACTATCGCTGCGCTCCCTCTTCGGCTCCGGCAACCCCGACGTTCGAGCCGTCCACCTTCAGCGCGGCGGCGACCCGGTCCACGACCTGCCCCGCCTGCTCCGGCGGCAGCAGCCCCTTCCCGCGGCTGCGCGCGAAATCGGCGAACGTCTCCACGGTCGTGTACATGGGCTTGAATCCCAGCACCTCCCGCATCTGCGAAGTCTCCACGACCCGCCCGTGCGTCAGGAGTCTGATCTGTTCCGGCGAGAAATCGGTGACGCCCACCGCCCGCAGCGCCGATCCCACCCACGTCACCGCGGGCAGCAGCAGCGGCACCGTCGGCCGCCCCAGCCGGCGCGCGCACTGCGACAGCAGCAGCACCCCGTCCCCCGCGATGTTGAAGGTCCCGCTGTTCAGCGTCCCGCGCCCGGGCTCCCCCGCCGCCAGCCGCAGCACGTCCAGGACGTCGTCCTCGTGCACGAACTGGAGCCGCGGGTCGTACCCCAGCACCGTCGGCATCACCGGCATCGAGAAGTACTCGGCGAGCGCGGAGTCCGCGTACGGCCCCAGGATGTTCGCGAAGCGCAGCACGCACACCGCCACGTCCGGCCGCCTGCGCGCGAAGCCCCGTACGTACGACTCGACCTCGACGGCGTCCTTGGCGAAGCCTCCCGCCGGCAGCGACTTGGGCTGCGTGGTCTCCGTGAAAACGGCCGGATCCCGCGAGGCGCCCCCGTACACGCTGGTGCTGGACTTCACCACGAGCCGCCGTACCGTCGGCGACTTCTGGCAGGCCCCGAGCAGCTGCATCGTGCCGATGACGTTGGTTTCCTTGACGGCACTGCCCGTGCCGCCCGCGCCCGCACCGCCGCCGGTCACGGCGAGATGGACCACCGTGTCCACGGCGTGCTCGGCGAGCACCCGGGCGATGGACGACTGCCTGATGTCCGTACGGATGAACTCAGCCGATCCGAGCCGGTGCGGCGGCGCCGCCGCGTCGACCGCGATGACCCGAGCGACCTCGGGATCACGCTGGATGCGCCGCACGAAGCGGCCCCCCAGCTGCCGGGCAGCCCCGGTAACGAGCACGACCTTCCCCACGAGCTCCGCGCCTTCCTCGTCGTCCCCCGGCTACACCGCAGCCCCTCCACCAAAGTCTGGTGGAGGGGCTGCGGAGAACACGTACAGCTGCCGTTTACTTCTTGTTACGGCGCTGGACGCGGGTGCGCTTGAGCAGCTTGCGGTGCTTCTTCTTAGCCATCCGCTTGCGCCGCTTCTTGATAACAGAGCCCACGACTACCCTCGCTCACTTCTCGGAACATCTCCGCGCTAGCGGAGATCGGTGCGGGGCGTCTGGGCCCACACGACCTACGTCGGCCTAGCCTACCCGCCCAAGCTCCGAGCCCGTAATCCGAGGGACACCGCAGGTCAATCTCAGGCCGACTCCACCCCCACATAGGACTCTCGGAGGTACTCGTGAACCGCGTTTTCGGGGACCCGGAAGGACCGGCCCACCCGGATTGCGGGCAGATGACCGTTATGCACCAGGCGGTACACGGTCATCTTCGACACTCGCATCACCGAGGCAACCTCTGCCACGGTCAGGAACACGACCTCACTGAGAGGCCTCTCGCCAGCAGCCATGACACACCTTGACCTTCCGCGCATGACGGGCACCGGCTTCCCCTCCGGTTACTCCTCGTCGTCGCACGCTCACTCCCAGAGTAGGGGCGTGTGATACGAGTGGGGAAGAGGAGCTACGGCCACTCCTGCGCACCCGGCAGTCTCGCCCGATCGAGTACATAGCGAATCAGCGGTCTGTAGTAGTCCGCGTGCACCGCGTCATCAAGCGGAACGGCCACCGCCACCCGGCCCTCCGCCTCGCCGACGAACAGCGCCGGGTCGTCCGTATCCGCCAGCCCGATCGCCTCCACACCCAGCTGACCTGCGCCGCAGACCCACCCGTGGTCCCCCACCACCAATTCCGGCAAGGGCCCGCCGGCCTCCGCCAGAGCCCCCAGCGCGACCCGAACCGGCAGCGGTGAATGGGTGTGCACGCCGGTGGCACTCCCCGGCGGCCGCGCGCCGGGTTCCCGCACCAACGCGACTCCCCGTACGTAATCGATGCTGTGCCGGCGTACGCCGAACCGGGTCGCCATGTCGACACGGACCCCCTGCGCCGGAGTGAGCACAACACATCCCGCCGCCGACAGGGCCCGGGCCAAACTGGCGTAGAACCCCAGGAGTCGGTGGGGATGACCCGTCCCGAACAACACGGGCGACCGCGCCCCGGCCGCCTCCCGCAGCCGCTCCGCGAACGCCTCCAGACCCGCCAGCGTCAGCTCCGGATCGATCACGTCCGGCCCTCTGACGTGCGCCGGATCCGCCGAGACCCCGCACTTGCCCGCCATCAGCCTCAGCAGGTCACCCTCGCCCCAGCCCCACTGCGGATCCAGCCCCAGCAGCACCCGCGGATCCCGGGCCGCGAACAACCGGTAGCTGCGCAGGCTCTCCTCCCGCGACGTGGCGACGGGCCCGGCCAACCGGGCGGCCAGCAGATGCGCACGCAGCGCGCCGGTGCTCAACACCCTCCGATGCTGCCGCACACCACCGGGCCGCTCATCAATTCCCGGGAACAGCCCCACCGTTGGCGTAACGATGCTTCGCCCCGCCCGGGCCTCAGGTGAGCAGACCGCGCAACGGGAACACCGCGCGCCGCGTCGCCAGAACGGCCTGATCGATCCGGTCGGCCGGATCGTAGCCCGCCTCCCAGTCCCGCCACGCCACCGTCCGCCCGTCCGTCATCCGGGCCGGCGCCGGCTGCCGCGTCCGCGCGTACACCTCGTCCCGCCACGCCTGCGGCACCTGCGCCTGCGGATCGACCGGACGGTGCGCCGCGATGCCCACCAGATGCGTCCACGACCGCGGTACGACGTCCACGACCGCGTACCCGCCGCCGCCCAACGCCAGCCACCTGCCGCCCGCGTACTCGTGCGCGAGCCGGTGACAGGCCTCCTGCACCGTCCGCTGCGCGTCCAGCGACACCGCCAGATGCGCCAGCGGATCCTCGAAGTGCGTGTCCGCCCCGTGCTGGGTCACCAGCACCTGTGGCCGGAACTCCTCCAACAGCTCCGGCACCGTCGCGTGGAAGGCCCGAAGCCACCCCTCGTCCCCGGTCCCGGCGGGCAGCGCCACGTTCACCGCGGAACCCTCCGCGGCGGGCCCGCCCGTCTCCTCCGGCCAGCCGGTCTGCGGGAACAGCGTGCGCGGATGCTCGTGCAGCGAGATCGTCAGCACGCGCGGGTCGTCCCAGAACACCGTCTGGACCCCGTCCCCGTGGTGCACGTCCACGTCCACGTACGCGACCCGCTCGGCCCCCAGCTCCAGCAGCCGAGCGATCGCCAGCGCCGCGTCGTTGTAGACGCAGAACCCGGCCGCCCCGCCCGGCATCGCGTGGTGCAGCCCGCCCGCGAAGTTCACCGCGTGCTCGGCCTCCCCGTGCCAGACCGCCTCCGCCGCCGCCACCGACTGCCCGGCGATCAGCGCCGAGGCCTCGTGCATCCCGTGGAAGGCCGGATCGTCCATCGTCCCCAGCCCGTACGATCCGTCGGCCGCCCCCGGATCCGCGGACACCTCGCGCACCGCGGCCACGTAGTCCTCCCGGTGGACCAGCCGCAGCGTCGAGTCACCGGCCGGGCGGGCCGCCCGTACCTCCATCTCCCGGTCCAGCCCGAAGGCGCGCACCAGGCCCATGGTCAGCGCCAGGCGCACCGGGTCCATCGGATGGCTCGGTCCGAAGTCATACCCCGTTACCGCTTCGTCCCACATCAACAGCCCGGTCACCGGCTCGCCGCTCATGCCCGACACCGTATCGGGCGCCCTCCGCGCCGAACGAGCGGGCTTGGAAGAGTGTCACGAGGACCAGCGCCATCGGCACGAGCATCGCGCCCCGGTAGCTCCAGGCGTCCCCGATCCCGCCGACGAGCGGCGATCCGATCAGGAAGCCCACGTAGTTGAAGATGTTCAGCCGCGCGATCGCGGTGTCGGAAGCGCCCGGGAAGAGCCGGCCCGCCGCGGCGAAGGTCTGGGGCACGATCACGCACAGCCCGATCCCCAGCATCGTGAACCCGAGCATCCCCGACCACGCGCCGGGCGCGGCCGCCACCACCGCGAACCCGCCGGCCGCGACCACCGTCCCGATCCGCACGACGGCCACCGCCCCGAAGCGCCGCACGCCCAGGTCCCCGACGGCCCGCCCGATCAGCGTGGTCACCATGTACACGTTGTACGGAACCGTCGCCAGCTGCTCCGAGCTCCCCAGCACGTCCTGGAGGTACTTGGCGCTCCAGTTGGAGACGGTCGAATCCCCGATGTACGCACAGGCCATCACCACGCACAGCGGCAGCAGCAGCCGGAACCCGCCGGCCCCGAGCCCCTTCTCCGCGGCGGCCGTGTCCTCGGCGTCCTGCCGGTCGACGTAGAACCGGGACCCGTGGAACGCGAGCGGCAGCAGCACGACCACGGCCGGCAGGTACGAGGTGAACAGCGACAGGTGCCAGTGCGCCCCGGCCCACGCCGCGGACGCCCCGACGATCCCGCCCAGGCTGTACGCGGCGTGGAAGCCGAGCATGATGCTGCGCCCGTACGCCCGCTGCAGGCTCACCCCGAGCATGTTCATCGAGGCGTCGAGCGCACCGACGGACAGCCCGAACGCCCCCAGCGCCAGCGCCGCGTGCCACATCTGCGTACCGGCACCGACACCCAGCAGGGCGAGCAGGACCAGCGGCTGCGCCCACCGCAGTACGGTGGCGGCCCCGACCCGCTTCACGAGGTGCTCGGTGGCGACGCTCGAGGCTCCGGCGAGGATCGGCACGGCGGCGAGGAAGGCGGGCAGCAGCCCGTCGGATATCCCGTACCGGTCCTGGATGGCGGGGATCCGCGTCACGAGGAGGGCGAAGGTCACGCCCTGCACGAAGAAACTGAACCCCAGGGACCCGCGCCCACGGCGGAGCCGCACATCAGCTGTCATGGCGGCACAGCGTAGGCCCGCGGGCTACCCGTGGGTAGAGAGATCACGCAGGGAGTTCCAGAAGGCCCGTCAGCTCCTTCATCTCCCCGAACAGACCGGTGGCCCCGGCCAGCCGCTCGGCGGGCGTCATCGCGGTGAACCCGTACACGTCCATCCCTGCGGAGACGGCGGCCCGCACCCCGAGCGGACTGTCCTCGATCACCACGCACCGCGCGGGCTCGACGCCCATGGACCGGGCCGCGTGCAGGAACAGGTCGGGGGCCGGCTTGCCCTTCCCCACGTCCTGGGAACTGAAGATCCACTCTTCCTCGAACCACCCGTCGAGCCCGGCCGCCCGGTGTCCGACCCGGATCCGCTCGTGACTGCCGGAGGAGGCCAGGCAGTACGGCACCCCGTGGGCGGTCAGCGCCCCGAGTACGTCCACGGCGCCGGCGACCGGCGACAGCTCCCGCTCGAACGCGGCGAAGGTCCGTGCGTGCAGGGTCGCGTCGAACTCGGCCGGCAACCGCTGCCCGGTCCGCTCGAGCACGAGGTCGTGCACCCGGTGCACCGCGGCACCCATGTAGTCGCGGAGCGAGTCCTCGTAGGAGGTGGGATGTCCCAGCTCCGTGAGGTACCCGGCGAGGATCGTGTTGGCGACCGGCTCACTGTCCACCAGCACGCCGTCGTTGTCGAAGATGACGAGGTCGTAGCCCATGCCCCCGACCCTACGCAAAAGATGCCCGTAAACGCAGAAAAGCCCCGCACCATAAGGTGCGGGGCTTTCCCACAATGATTGTTCGGCGGCGTCCTACTCTCCCACAGGGTCCCCCCTGCAGTACCATCGGCGCTGAAAGGCTTAGCTTCCGGGTTCGGAATGTAACCGGGCGTTTCCCTAACGCTATGACCACCGAAACACTATGAAATTTGAACATGCTGGTGTTGACACAGCTGTTCGTTATTTCAGAACTAACACAGTGGACGCGAGCAACTGAGGACAAGCCCTCGGCCTATTAGTACCAGTCAGCTCCACCCGTTACCGGGCTTCCACATCTGG
>NZ_JBIAXU010000002.1:0-112230 GCF_042896985.1 Streptomyces sp. NPDC001194
CGGGTCGCCACCCACATCCTCGCCTACGAAGGCGAGTCCAAGTGGTACTGGTTCGAAGGCAACTTCGAGTCCTACGAGAAGAACAAGATCGAGCGTCTCGGCCCGGACGCGGCCCGTCCGCACCGTGCCACCTACAAGAAGCTCACGCGAGGCTGAGGCCGGAACCATGGCCAGACACCACTACCGGTGCCCCCTGCGCTGGGCGGACATGGATGCCTTCGGGCACGTCAACAACGTCGTCTTCCTCCGCTATCTGGAGGAGGCGCGGATCGACTTCATGTTCCGCCTCGCGCCGGGTGAGGGCAGCGAGTCCTTCACGGGCGGATCCGTCGTGGCCCGCCACGAGATCGACTACAAGCTGCCCCTCGTCCACCGTCACGAGCCCGTCCTCATCGAGTCCTGGGTGACCCGGATAGGCGCGGCGTCCCTGACCATCCGCTACGAGGTCAAGGACGAGGCCACCGAGGACGCACCCGAGACGGTGTACGTGCGCGCCGAGACGGTGGTCGTGCCGTACAACCTCGCCGAGGGGCGGCCCCGCCGCATCACGGCCGAGGAGAGGCACTTCCTCGAGGAGTACCTCGACGAGCCGGCCGGCAAGCCGAAGGCCAAGGCCGCCGAAGGGCGCCTGGCGGCATGACCGGACAGTTGTGCTTCGCCGATTCCGGGGAGGCGGCGGACCTCGCCGCCTTCCTGGGCCGGCTGGTGCACTACGACCGCGCCGCCGCGGTCCGCCTGCAGGCGCAGGCGGGCGGCGGCGCGCTCGCCGTTTTCGGGCGGCCGGCCTCCTTCGAGGTGCTGGCCATCCGCACGGTGCGCCTCGCCGTGCCCGTCACCCGCCCGCTCGACGTGACCGTCTCCGCGGGCGAGCTGCTGGAGTCCGTGGACGAGGCCGCCGCGAGCGCCGCCGTCCCCGCGCCGGTCACCGGCCCGCCGTGGACCGGGGTGCTCCCGCCCCGAGGCAACTGGCGCCGGCTGCCCGGACTGCCCGGCCCCGAGGCGATACGAGGCGCCCTGAGCGCGTCCGTCGCCGAGTTCCGGGCCCGTGACGCGGCCCTGCCCCCGCAGCACCGGACCCGGTCCGAGCGGGACCGCATCGGCCGCGAGATCTGGTCCCGGACGCTGGGCGACACCGAGCTCCCGCTGCGCGCCGTGCACGCCGCGCAGTCCCTGGGCTTCCTGAGGCCGGTCCGGTCGGCCGTGACGAGCGGGGCCGGAGCCCCCGGCGCCGCACCCGACCCGGTGGCCCTGCTCGGCTCCGGAGGCTGGCTCCGGCTGCGCACCCCGTACGGCTCGATCGCGATGCGCCGTCCCGGCGGCACCGGGGGCCTCGGCGCCCTCCAGGTGCGGCCGCTCTAGTCGGTCCCCCGGCCCTCCGCTTGCGGTTCCCCGTACGGGCTATCCGGCGGTGTTGACCATCGAGGCGGCGGCGTACGTCAGGTACCGCCACAGCTGCGCCTCGAGCTCCGGAGCCAGAGCCAGCTCGTCCACCGCCACGCGCATGTGCCCCAGCCACGCGTCGTGCGCCGCCGCGTCCACCTGGAACGGGGCGTGCCGCATCCGCAGGCGCGGGTGGCCGCGGTTCTCGCTGTACGTGTTCGGGCCGCCCCAGTACTGCATCAGGAACAGGGCGAAGCGCTCCTCGGCCGGGCCGAGGTCCCCCTCCGGGTACATCGGGCGCAGCAGCGGGTCCTCCGCGACCCCTTCGTAGAAGCGCCGCACCAGACGGCGGAAGGTCTCCTCGCCGCCCACCTGCTCGTAGAACGTCTGCTCCTGAACCGTGCCCCGCGGAATCTCATTCACCCGACCATCGTCTCAGACGCCCGGACGGAGGACGGAGGTCTTAGGACCACCGTT
Source organism: Streptomyces sp. NPDC001194 (assembly GCF_042896985.1). Classification (NCBI taxonomy): domain Bacteria; kingdom Bacillati; phylum Actinomycetota; class Actinomycetes; order Kitasatosporales; family Streptomycetaceae; genus Streptomyces; species Streptomyces sp. NPDC001194. The sequence continues at coordinate 1,858 of NZ_JBIAXU010000002.1, forward strand.
CGCCGACCACCGTTCGCCTCCCGGGCCCGGTCGCAGGACAGTGGAGCCATGGGTGCACACGCCGCTCACTCCGCACGTCCCGCACGCTCCCCGCACGCCGCGCACGCCGAGGCGCGCGACCTGCGGGACACCGCCCACGCCGCACAGGTGCGGGAGCTGACCGCCGCCGGGGTCCTGGAGGATCCCGCCTGGCGTGCCGCCTTCGCGGCGGTGCCCCGGCACGTCTTCGTCCCGTACTTCTTCACCGGCCGCGGGGCCGGCCACGAGCGGCTGTGGGGCGAGGACCCGGACCCGGCCCACCGCGCCCGATGGCTGCGCGGGGTCTACACGGACACCCCGCTCGCCACCCGCCTGCGCGACGGCGAGCTGCTCTCCTCCAGCAGCCAGCCGTCCCTGATGGCGAAGATGCTGGAGGCGCTGGACGTCCGCGACGGGGACGACGTACTGGAGATCGGCACGGGCACCGGCTACAACGCCGCGCTGCTCAGCCACCGGCTCGGCGAGGAGCACGTCACCACGGTCGACCTGGACGAGGAGATCACCGAGTCCGCGCGGGCCCACCTGGCCCTGCTCGGCCACCGGCCGACCGTGGTCACCGGCGACGGGGCGCGCGGCTGCCCCTCACGGGCCCCCTTCGACCGGATCCTGGTGACCTGCACGCTGCCGCTGATCCCGCACGCCTGGCTCGGCCAGTGCCGCCCCGGAGCGCGCATCCTGGCCCCGCTGTCGACCGGACTGATCGCGCTGACGGTCCGGGACGCCGATTTCGCGGAGGGCCGCTTCCTGCACACCTCGGCGTACTTCGTCCCGCTGCGCGGGGCCAAGGCCTCGCCGGCCGCGCCCGGGCTGCCGTACGGGCTCCCGTACGAGCTGGTGGAGAACGAGCGGTTCCAGTTCATGCTCGTGCTGACGGCGGGCGTGCTGCATCCGCGCGAGGCCCTGGACCTGTGGCGCGGCGAGGGCCGGCCGGGCCGGGAGCGGTTCGGGGTGACGGTCAGCGCGGAGGGGCAGTGGTCCTGGCTCGACGACCCCCAGGGCCCGTACGTGTGGCCCCTGGGGGAGTGAGGAGTCGCTTTCCCGCGGTGTGCCGTCTAGCCGCGGTGCGTCATCCGCGGCGGATCGTGATCGTCGTCCAGGCGCCCACGTGGACCCGGTCGCCGTCGGTGAGGGGCACCGGGACGTAGGGCTGGATCGGTTCCTCACCGCCGTTGATGGTGGTGCCGTTGGTGGAGTTCTGGTCCACGACCGCCCAGCTGAGGTCCGGCTGCTGGACGAGCACCGCGTGCTGGTGCGAGACGCCCGGGTCCTCCGGGGGCACCGACAGGTCGATGTCCGGGGACTCGCCCGTGGAGGCGCGGCGGCGGCCGATGGTGATCTGGCCGCCAGAGAGCGGGAGATGCTGCTCCGGGGAGTACGCGGGCAGGTTGAGCGCCGCGGCCTCGGGGCCGCTGCGCTGCATCATCGCCATGAAGTACGAGCGGTCGGGGCCGATCGTCGCGCTCCAGGCGCCGGTGCTCTGGGGCGGGAACGGCTGCTGGGGCTGGCGCTGCTGCTGCGGGGCCTGCGGCGGCTGCTGCTGGTACTCGTGCGCCTGCGGCTGCTGCTGGTACTCCGCCTGCTGCCGGTACTCCGGCTGCTGGTACTCGCGCAGCGGCGGCGGGGGCTGCTGCGGGTACTGCGGGGCCTGCGGCTGCTGCGGGGCCTGCTGCTGGTGCTGCTCGTGCGCCGGCGGCGGCAGCAGCCAGTCGTCCTCGCGCTGAAGCGGTTCGGCCGGCCGGTTGACCCGGGACGGCCGCGAGCCCTGGTACTCGAAGTGGTCCTGGGAGAACGGAGCCGAGGCGGGCACCTGCGGTGCGGGCGGCGGCGGAGGCGGCGGCGGGACGGTCCCGGCGCCGTTCCCGCCCGCGGCTCCCGCATCCGTGCCCGGTGCCGAGAGCGGCGTGTACGAGGTCGCCGAGCGCGTCAGGAAGTTGTACCGGCACTCCTCGCAGAACGGGGCCATCGCCTCGCGCGGGGTCCGGCACTGCGGGCAGAGCTCGGCCTGGGCCGTCGGCTCACCGGCGCTGGGAGGGTAGCCGTAGCCGTAGGAGGGCGCCGCGGGCGCGGCGGCAGCCATGCGGTGGCCGCAGACCTCGCACCAGTCGTCGGAGGCGGACTGGTGCCCGTTCGGGCAGGTCGGCATGGCGGCTCTTCCCCCTTCAGCCTGCGTCATCGCGTCAGGTCTTCTCAGGTCTCTCGGATGGTCTCAGGACTTCTTCACACGGACGGTCTGGATCGAACGCGTTTCGAGGGTCATCTCGTCGGCATCCGCGACCTTCGCCTTCAGCCGCACAGTACCCGCCGCCGCATCGACGACATCCACCACCTTCGCGAGCAGTTTGGCCGTGTCCGCGTTCCCGGAGGCGCTGGCCAGTTGAACGGCACGGCCGAGCTTGGCCGTGGCGCCGTCGACATCGCCCAGTTTGCGCGCTTCCAGCCCCTGTTGGATAGCCTTCGCGAGTTCTGCCTGCCCCGTGTAGTGGGCCACCTGCGGGTTGATGGCGGTGGACGCGGCCAGATCGTCCGTCCACACCGCCCGTACGAGGCCCTGCCCGAGCGTGGCCGGCGGCTCGCCCGGCGCGCCGGGCAGCAGGAGCGTGGCCCGGGCGGCCAGCATCTCCTGGCCGACGGACGCGGCCGGGACCCGGACGCACACGTGGTACTCCCGGGACTCGTCGCCCCAGGACCCGGTCGGGTAGTCGCCGGCGCGCGGGCCCGCCCCGGTGCGGCGGTCGCTGAGGTCCTGGACGGTGGGTGCGACCTGCTTGACGTACTGGATCTCCACGCCGACCGGGGTCCACAGGCGCAGCGCGACGTCCGCGACCTCCTTGCCCATGACGTTCTCCATCATGAGCGTGAAGTCCTCGGTCAGGTGCGCCGGATCGGCCACGATGTCGGCCGAGCCGAGGAGCGCGCTCGCGATGCCGGTGACCTCCTTGACCTCCCAGTCGGTCCCCACCCCGCGGGCGTCGCAGGTGAAGCGGCCCGAGCAGGCCTCCAGGGTGGCGCGCAGGACGGCCGGGTCCTCGTGCTCGTTGCGGCCGTCGGTGAGCAGGATGCCGTGCCGGATGGCGGCGGAGGACTGGCGCAGCAGGCCGTCGGCGAGGCGCAGCCAGGTGCCGATGGCGGTGCCGCCGCCGGCGCCCAGGCCGCGCAGGGCCTCCTTGGCCTGGGCGCGGGTGGCCGGGTCGGCGACGGCGAGCCGGCCCTGGCCCGGGTAGACCTCCTTGGCCACGTGCGTACCGGCGATGACGGCGAACGCCGTGCCGTCGCGCAGGGTGTCGATCGCGGCGGCGGTGGCCTCGCGGGCTCCGCGCATCTTGTCCGGCGGGTACTCCATGGACCCCGAGCAGTCCACCATGATCACGACGGCGGCCGAGCCCCGGGCGGCGGCCGCGCGGGTGGCGGCGCCGCCCGTGGACGTGACCGTGACGATGGCGTGGACGTCCCGCCCGCCCTCGGGGAGGAACTCGTTCTGGTACACCTCCACGCTGAAGCGCGGGGCGCTCGGCTTGGCGAAGTTCGCCATCGACTGGACTCCTAGGAGAGGACGGTGGTGCGGGCGGATGGATCAGGCCTGAGGGCGTGCTTCCGGTTCCACTTGCCCTTCCGGTTGTGATCCCGCCCGCGCGACCGCGGCTGCCGCGGCCGTGGTCGTCGCTCCCGGACCGGCCGGGGCGGCGAACGGGACGACGGCCACCGTGACGTTGTCGTGGCCGCCGCCGTCGAGGGCGTGCCCCACCAGGACCTGCGCGCTGTGCAGGGGGCGGGCGGCGGCGTCGGCGGGCAGGACCTGGGCCATGTCCTGCGCGGACTCGGCGTAGTTCCACAGGCCGTCGGTGCAGACGACCACCACGCCCGCGTGGTCCGGCCTGAAGCTGGCGGTGTGCGGCTCCAGGTCGTAGGCGTCGGCCCCGAGCCAGCCGGTGATGGCGTGGGCGCGGACGTCGGCGTAGGCCTCGGCCTCGCCCATCAGCCCGGCCGCGACCATCTGGGCCGCCCAGGAGTCGTCCTCGGTGAGGCGGCGCGGCAGCGCGTCCCGGTCGTCCGGGACCCAGTACGCGCGGCTGTCGCCGACCCAGCCGACGGTCAGCAGGTCGCCGCTGACGACGGCGCCGACCAGGGTGCAGGCGGGGGCGTTCTGCGCGCCCGGGACCTCCGGGGCCAGGGCGTTCACGGCGGCGGCCGCGGCCAGGATGGCGTCGTGCATGGCCTCCTGGGGGTGGGCGCCGCGGGGGAGGGCTTCGAGCAGGGCCTCGTTGGCGGCGCCGGCCGCGGCGGCCGATGCCTCGTCGGGGCGGCTGGCGGAGGAGACGCCGTCGCAGACGATGGCCACGGTGGCGGCCGATCCGTCGGGCAGGGCCGTGGCCGCGACCGCGAACGAGTCCTCGTTGCGGTGGTGGCGCAGCCCGCGGTCGCTGACGGCGGCGACGCTGCCGAGCTCCTCCTCCAGGTGGTCCCGCTCGCGGGGCTGGGCGTGCCCGCAGTGCTCGCAGTACCCGTCGGTGTCGACCCGCCCGGCCCGGCAGGCCACGCAGGTCTTCCCGCCGTCGCCGGCCGGGGGACCGCTCGCCTGGGGGGTGCCGGAGGCGTACGGGTCCTCGTGGCCGGGCCCGGTGCCGCCGTACGGGGCCTCGGGCGCGCCCCAGGGCGTCCCCTCGGGCGGGGTGGGGGCGCTGCCGGGGCCGCCGGGCCGGTCGTGGCGGATCTCGCCGCCGTACGCCGGATCGGAGGCTCCGTACGGGGAGCCCTGCGGCGGTACGGGGGCCTGCACGGGAGCCGGGGCGGGGGCGGGCGCCGGGTCCGGGACGGGCCCGGGCCGGGCCGCGGACTCGGCGGAGGCCGGCTCCGCCTGCGCCGTCCACCCGGCGGTGTCCCCGACCAGCGTCGGCGCCGCCCCGGCCGCGACGCTGCCCCAGCCGGGTGCGGGCTCCGCCAGGGCGTAGCCCCCCGTGGGGCCGGCCGGCGGGGCCGGGAGCGTCGGGATCGGGAGGGTCGGATCGTCCCGGAACGCGGGAGGGGGCGCTGCGGACACGGGAGAGCCGCAGACGCCGCAGAAACGGTCACCCTCCTCGAGGGGCTCCGCGCAGCTGGGGCAGCCAGACGGCCGATGCATCGACATCACTCACACCCACGTCCGGGGACGGAAACGGTTTGCCCGTTCCACCAGTTCGATCCTGTCCTCGCCCCGCTGCGCCAGCCGCGCGAGCACGCGGTACGAGCGCTCCAGGCCGAAGCGCAGGCCCCGCTCGTCCAGTTGACTGCCGAGCAGCGAGGTCCGCCCGGGGTCGGAACCCCGGCTACCCGACAGTACCCAGTCCAGGGCCGAGCCCAGAACCTCGGTCGACAACCGTTCGTGCCGTACCGCGTCCAGCCCGAACCGCTCCAGGGCCTCCACCTGCGCGGCAGCCGCCGCCAGATCCGGAAGCAGGGCCTCCTCGGGAGACCGGTCGCGCAGGCGTGCCCGTACCGCCGCCACCCGTGCGGCGGTGTAGTGGATCGATGCCTCCGGCACGGACTCCAGCGTGTCCACCGCCCCGGACCGGTCGCCCGCGGCCAGTTGGACGCGCGCGAGCCCGAACGCCGCGCTCACGAACCCCGGGTCGGTCATCCACACCAGCCGGTAGTACTCGGCCGCGTTGTCCAACTGCCCCAGGATCTCAGCGCACAGGCCGAGCGCCAGCTTCGGTGCCGGCTCGCCCGGGAAGGCGTCGTAGATGGCGTCGAACGACAGGGCCGCTATCTCGTCGTCACCGGTGGCCAGCGAGGCGATCCCGCGGGCCCACACCACCCGCCAGTCGTCCGGGTACCGGCCCTCCAGATCGGCCAGGGCGGCTCCGGCCGCGGCGAGTTCGCCGAGCTCCAGGCGGGCCCGCAGCTCGCGCAGCCGCAGCTCGGCCGAGTCGGCGGGCGCCGAGCGCAGGGCGCCCAGCAGGTCTCCCGGGGCGGAGGCCAGCAGACCGGCCAGGAAGCCGGCGTTGGGGTCGGCCGAGTCCACCAGCGGCACCGGCAGCGCCAGCGCCATGTCCCGGGCCTCCAACGCGGCCAGTTCGGTGGCGCGTACGCCCGGCCCGGGCGGTGGAGCCGCCACCGGCCCCGCGGCGCCCTCCGCCGGCGCCTGCCGGGGAGCCGGCACCGGGACCTGCCGTGCGGCCGCGCCGACCCGGTGCGTCGCCGTGGTCCCGAGCGGTGCCGGGAGGGCCGCCGCCCCCGGAGTCCCGGAAGGGGCGCCCGCCCCACCCGGAACCGCCGCGGAAGCAGCTGCCGCGGCCGGCGCCGGCAGGATCGCCGACAGCCCGGGGCGGCGCCCGCGCCCGCCCGCCGCGCGACCCGGCACCGCCCGCGCCCCCAGCCGGGACACCTCGGCCCCGGCCACGTCGGCGAACAGCCGGGTGTCCGGAACCCGCAGCTCCGGCCCGAAGAGCGTCGAGAGCTGGGGCCGCGGCCGGCCCGTCTGCAGCGCGACGACCTCCCGCAGCACGCCCGTCAGCTGGTCCGCCATCTCCTGCGCGGACGAGAACCGCCGGTCCGGATCCGGGTCGGTCGCCCGGACCAGCAGCCGGTAGAAGGACTCGTACCGCCCGAACACCTCGATGTGCTCCGGGTCCGGCAGCGAATCCACGAACACGTTCGTGTAGCCCTGGAAGTCGAAGGTCAGGACGGCCAGCGTCCGCGCCACCGTGTACAGGTCGGAAGCGACCGAGGGGCCGAGCTCGGCCACCTCCGGCGCCTGGTAGCCCACCGTGCCGTAGATGGCCGACTCCTCGTCGTCCATCCGGCGCACCGCGCCCATGTCGATCAGCTTCAGCTGGTCCTGCTGCTGGATCGCGTTGTCGACCTTGAAGTCGCAGTACAGGAGGTTCCTGCTGTGCAGGTGTCCGAGCGCCTCCAGCGCCTCGATCCCGTACGCGCAGGCCTGCTCCACCGGCAGCGGATCGCGCCGGCCGTCCGGCCGCCGCCGCTCGTTCGCTATCTCCTTCAGCGATTTGCCGCCCACGTACTCCATGACGATGTACCCGTCCAGCGAACCCGTCCGCTGGTCCAGGTGTTCCACGAAGTTGTAGATCCGCACGATGTTGGAGTGCTCGATCTCCGCGAGGAAGCGCCGCTCCGAGATCGCCGCGGCCATCGCGTCCTGGTCCCCGGTGTCCAGCAGGCCCTTGAGCACCACCCACCGGTCCGACACGGCCCGGTCCACCGCCAGGTACACCCAGCCGAGCCCGCCGTGCGCCAGGCAGCCCGCCACCTCGTACTGGCCGTGGACGACCTCACCCGCGCGCAGCTTGGGCACGAACGAGTACGGGTGCCCGCACTTGGTGCAGAACCCCTCGGTCCGGCCCGGCCGGTCCCCGCGCGAACGGCCCACCGGAGCCCCGCAGTCCGAGCGCGAGCAGAACCGCTTGCGCTCGGGCACCTCCGGGTTCTCCAACACCGCCGCCGAAGGGTCCGGACGCGGCACCTCCGGAATGTTGACCAGCCCGGCGCCCAGTCGGCTGCGCCCCGAGGGCCCGGCCGCCGAACCCGAACTGCGCACCGACACCGAGCGGCTGGACGCGGCCCCCGACAGGGAGCGCGAGAGCCGGCCCGACACCGAGCGGCGCGAGGACGAGGAGCGCGAGGACCGCGAGGAGCGGGCCGAGGCCGACGTCGAGCCCGAACGGCCGGACCGGGCCGACCCGTGCGAACCCTGTGACCCGTGTGATCCCTGCGAGTCGGGGTACCGGGCCGCGCTCGTCATCCCCGTCGGCGGCGAGACCAGCTCCTCCGCGCCCGCCGCGACGGAGCCGATCGGCGCCAGACCGCAGGTGTCGCAGTACAGCTCGCCACCGCCCATGTCCTCGTACGACCCCGGGCAGCCGGGGCGAACGCACGCGGTTCCGACCAGACTCATGCGTCCTCCTCCTTCCCCGGCCCGTCCGGCCGGTACTGCGGCTGCGGCGGTGCCAGTGACTCGGCCGCCGCCTGTTGGTAGCGCAGCACGGCCTGCTCGGCGGCCCGCAGATCGCAGGGCGCGCTCCACAGCATCCGCCGGGCCGTGTCGTACCGCTCGATCAACAGAGGATCCTCCGCCATGCCGTGCCGGGCCACCTTCGCCTTGTACGCGTCGAGCCGCCCGCGCAGCTCCGCCCGTACGGCCAAGGGCGCCGTCACCGCCGTCAACGACTCGCGGGCCCGGCGCAGTTCCTCCTCGGCCCGCTCCTCCAGCGATTCCAGCAGCGGCGAGAGCCGGTGCCACCGGGCCTGGCGGCGGTACTCGGCCGCCGCGGCCAGCTGCTCCTGGAGGGCCGTCGGCGGCCCGCTCACCACCGGCACCTCCGAAGCCGCGATCTTCGCCAGCACCTCGCCGCGCGCCGTCCGTGCCTCCGCCAGGGTCCGGTCGGCCCGCGAGAGCACGTCCCGCAGGCTGATCAGCCGCTGCTCCGCGTCCTGCCGTACGGCCAGGACCGCCTCGATCTCCCGCCGTACGTCCTCCAGCGCGACCGCGGCCCGGTCGTACCGGGTGGTGTCCGGACGGCCGCCGCCGGGCGCGGAACTGCCCGCCACCGGCTGCCAGAAGGCCAGCGGGTCGGCGATCACCTGCTCCCGCAGCCCGGTCAGCTCGGCGGTGATCGCCTCGAGGTCGTCGCCCGAGGGGTGCTCGCCCGGGCGGACCCCGACCGAGTGGGCCAGCGAGCGCGTGCGGTGCAGCTCGGCCGCGAGCAGGTCGATGCGGGCGGGCAGCGCCGACCACACCGAGTCGGCGGCCACCACCACGTCCAGCGAGCTCGCGTACAGCTCGTTCATCCGCGACACCAGCTCGGCGAGCGAGAGCCGCTCCGCGAGCGCCACGCCCTCCGCCCCGGCGCCGGCGATCAGCACCCCGGGCCCGCGCAGCCGCTCGGTCAGCTCGATCAGCTCGTCGCGGCCGGGCCAGCGGCGCCGCTCGCGGATCTCCCGGGCGGCGCCCAGCGCGCCGCTGTAGGCGTCGAAGTAGGTCCAGAGCCGGGTGATGGCGGCGTCGGCCGCCGCCCACCGCTCCTTGGTGAGACCGGTCAGCCCGGCCCCTTCCAGCAGCCGGCGCCCGGCGTGGTCCTGGAGGGCGAGCAGGGAGGTCTCGACGGCTTCGTGCTCCGCGCCGAGCCGGGCCAGGGCACGGTCGACGTCGTCCCGGTCCATCACTGCCGACTGCGCCTCCACAAGCCCCGCCTCCGCTTCCCCGACATCGGGCTCCGACTCTGCCACCTGTCTCAGCCGTCCCGGTACTTCGGCGCGGGCGGTCCGGCCACGCCGGGCAGAACGGGCTTGAGGTGCGCCACGTACGCCTGCATCCAGGGGCTGTTGTCACCGCCGGCGCGGTAGCTCTCCAGCACCTTGTTGACGCGGCGCACCAGGTCGGAGGCGTCCTTGTTCATGGCCACCCCGTAGAACTCCCTGGTGAACGGGGAGCCGACGAGGCGCACCGACGGGTCCTGCGCGGCCTGGCCGGCCGCGAGCGCGTTGTCCGTGATGATGCCGTCCACCTCGCCCAGCTGGAGCCGGACCAGGCAGTCCAGCTGGTTGGGCACGCTGACCGGCACCGAGCCGTACGGCTGGGCCTTGAGCGCCGCCTCGGCCGTGGAGCCGGCCGCGGTGCAGATCCGGCGGTCCTTCAGGGAGGCGTCGTACCCGGTGATCGGCGAGCCCTTGGGGGCCAGGACCTGCTGCCCGGCCTCGAAGTACGCCGTCGAGAAGGCGACGTCCTCCAGCCGCTTGCAGTTGATCGTCATGGTCCGTACGACGACGTCGACGCGGCCGTCCTGGAGTGCGGGGACGCGCTGGCTGGTGGGGATGGCCCGGTAGATCACCGCGTTCTCATCGCCCAGGATGTCCTTCGCGATGGCCTTGACCAGGGCGATGTCGAACCCGTCGAGGCGGCCGTCGACCGGGTTGCGGTAACCCCACTTGAAGCTGTTCTGGTCCACGCCCGCGACGAGCTTGCCCGCCTTGCGGATCCGCTCGATCGTCGGCCCGTCCACGCCGTTCGGGCGCAGGCTGGCCTCCGGATCCTGGCAGGTGTCGGTGAGCGACCAGGGGGCCGGGGCGGCCGCCATGGAGGCGGGTTCGCGGACCACGGCCGGATGGCCGCTCTCCGGGGCCGCCTGGGCCAGCGGCAGCAGGACGGCCGCGGCCGTCACCGCGCAGGCGGTGGCCATCGCGCTCACCCCGCCCCAGCCGCGCAGCCGCGCCGCCGCGCGCCGCGGCCCGGAGGCACGCGGCACCGGGCCGGGCACCCCGGCCGCACCGGACGCTCCGCCGCCGGGGCCCTCGGAGCCCTCGTCGTCGGACTTCACACCTATCCGCATCGCTGTCACCTGTACTCCGAAAGCCGGCGCCCGATGCCGAGCAGTGCCGCCGCCGCGCCGAGGACCGCCAGGGCCGCCGAACCCGTCACCAAACCGCCCAGCGCGCCGAGCCCGTCCCGGGCCGCCCGGGTGAACTCCTTCTGCTCATGGGCCACGGCCTGCTCCAGGGAGGCGTCCACCGTGTCGAACGAGGCCCCGCTGCTGTCCTTGTGGTCCTTGTCCCCGATGACCTGGGGCAGAGCGGCCTGGTAGTCCCCGCGCAAGTCGGTCTCCCGGGCCGCCGCGTGCCGCAGCTTCCACTCCTTGACGCCGTCCGCGGCGCGGACCACCGGATCCCGCCCGCTGCTGTCGTCGGCCAGCTTCCGCGCCGTCGCCAGCCCCGCGTCCAGCTCCTTCATCTCGGCCGTGAAGTCCACGTCGTACTTGTCGGACTTGTTGTCCGCGGCCAGTACGGCGCCCCGCGCGATCAGCGTCAGGTTCTCGCTGGCGCGCGCCTGGAGCGAGGCGATCCGCGCGTCGTTGAGCACCTTCAGGGACTCCTGGCCGTCCGCGCGCGCCTCCGCCAGCCCCGACCGCGCGACCGTGTGCCCCACGGCCAGCCACAGCAGCACCACCAGCGAGGCGGCCGTCGCCGCCACGAGCCCGTGGTTGAAGACCCGGTTCGTGCGGCGGTAGTTGCGGCGCTGCGCCCAGGCCAGGGCGGCCAGTGCGAGCAGGCCCGTGCCGAGCGAGGCCAGCGGCAGTGCGCGGGCGTCGTCGTAGTCCGTGTAGAGCCGGCCCGTCTCCGCCTCGTACAGCCGCTGCGCGGCGGGCAGCAGCTGGGTGCTCATCTGCTCGTTGGCGTACCGCAGATAGGCGCCGCCCAGCGGCAGGCCCTGCTTGTTCGTGGCCCGGGCCTGCTCGATCAGTCCCGTGTAGCGCGGCAGCTGCTCGCTCAGCAGCGCGATCTGCTTGCGCGAGTCCTCGTCCGCCCCGGTGTTCGCGGCCGCGTTCACCAGCAGCCTGGAGGCGTTGGCGATGTCCTTCTCGTACCGCTCGCGGACCTCGCGCGGCTCGTCGCCGCCGGCCAGGAACCCGCTGGAGGAGGCCGTGTCGGCATCCGCGAGGGAGCGGTAGATGCTCGCCGCGTCAGCGCTCAGCGGCTGGCTGCGGCCCACCACGTCGTCCGCGGCGCCCACCCGGGCGGAGATCTCCCAGACGGTCACCAGGCCGAACAGCAGCACCAGCGCCGCCAGGACGGCCCCGATGATCCGCAGCCGGCCGGGCTCGGTCGTGGCGGCGGCGCGCAGCCGCTCCACGCCCTCGGCCCAGGCCGTACCCGGCCGGGCGGGACCCTGCGGCGGCCCCCCGGGCGGACCCGGGGGCGGCACGGCGACGGCGCCCCCCGGCGCGGGCGCGCGTGATGTGATGGCCACCGTGACCTCCCCCTTGGTCCTCTGTTCCGCAGCAGTATGGCCGTAGTCACGGCCGACCACAGCACCCGGTGCCGGATCTCGGCGATCCACCCCCCTGCGCGTGCCTGCCCCACCCCTTCACCGTGAATACGTCTCCACGCCCGCCACGGTTCCAGACACGGGGCCTCGCGGGGCGGGTTCACCCGAAATGGGCACGGAGTTTTCCGTGAGCCTCGGGCAGCGCGCCGAGCGCGTCCAGCCCCAGCAGTCCCGCACCCAGTACGGGCGGGGCCGAGACCACCGACACCCTGGCCCGCGGCGCCCGCCGGGCCAGCCCCGCCGCGATCCGCCCGTCCAGCTGCGCGTGACCGGCCGTGAGGACGCCGCCGCCCAGCAGCACCGGGGCCTCCTCCTCCAGCAGGTCCAGCCGGGCCAGCGCCACCGAAGCCAGCGCCACGACCTCGTCCGCCTGCCGCTCCACGAGCGCCGAGGCCACCGCGTCGCCCGCCGCGGCCACCGAGAACAGCACCGGCACCAGCTCGTGGGTCCGCCCGTGCGCCAGGCTCCCCAGGTGCAGTGCCTCGATGAGCTCGGCCATCGAGGCGAGCCCGAAATGCCCCGGCAGCGCCGCCGCCAGCTCCGTCGGGCCGCCGCGGCCGTCCTCCGCCCGCGCCGCCCACCACAGGGCCTCCGAGGCCAGGCCGCTCCCGCCGCCCCAGTCCCCGGAGATCTGCCCGAGGGCCGGGAAGCGGGCCGTGCGCCCGTCGGGCAGCATCCCCACGCAGTTGATGCCGGCCCCGCACACCACCGCGACCCCCCGCGGCGGCTCGCCCGCGGCCAGCCCGGCGCGCAGGATCGCGAAGGTGTCGTTGAACACCCGGGTCGCCGGGCCCCAGCCGCGCGCGCCGATCGCCTCCGCGAGCTGCCGCTCCTCCACCGGGAGGTCGGCGTTGGCCAGGCACGCCGAGACCTGGTCGGCGTACGGCGCCCCCGGCGCGGACGGGGGCAGCGCGGCCGCCCCCACGGCCTCCGCGACCGCCTGCCCCAGGACGTCGACCGCCTCCTCGACGCCGGTGCGCGGCGGCTGGAAGCCGCCGGAGCGCCCGGTGCCGAGGACCGTGCCGTCCGCGGCGATCAGTGCCGCGTCCGTCTTGCTGTTGCCCGCGTCGATGGCCAGGACGGCCGGCCGGGCGGGAAGGGCGGGAGGGGTCACGCCCATGCCAGGTGCTCCTTGTTGTGCGCGAGGAGACGGTCGGTCAGCCCCTCCGCGAGGTCGAACTGGCCGACCAGCGGGTGCGCCAGGAGTGCCTTGAAGACCCGCTCGCGACCGCCCCGGAGGGCCGCGTCCAGCGCGAGGTCCTCGTACGCCGTGACGTGCGCGACCAGTCCGGCGTACAGCGGGTCCAGCCGGGGCACGGCCAGCGGCACCGGACCGGACCGGTCCACCCGGGCCTGGACCTCGATCACCGCGTCGTCGGGGAGGAAGGGCAGGGCGCCCTGGTTGAGCGTGTTGACCACCTGCACGGCGGCCGGGCCCGGACCGCCGTCGCCCAGCAGCGCCGCCGCCAGGTCCACGGCCGCCTCCGAGTAGAACGCCCCGCCCCGCTTGGACAGCAGCTCCGGCTTCTCGTCCAGCGCCGGATCGGCGTACAGGGCGAGCAGCTCCCGCTCCATGGCGGCGACCTCGGCGGCCCTGGAGGGCTTGCCGCCCAGCTCGCGCACCACCGCGTCGTGCGCGTAGAAGTACCGCAGGTAGTACGAGGGCACGACGCCCAGGCGGTCCAGCACCGCCCGCGGCAGCCGCAGGTCCTCGGCGACGGCCGCGCCGTGCTCGGCGAGCAGCCCGGGCAGCAGGTCCTCGCCCCCGGGGCCGCCCTTGCGCACCCCCAGCTCCCAGGTGAGGTGGTTGAGGCCCACGTGGTCCAGGTGGATGTCGGCCGGGGCCAGGTCCAGCAGCGCGGCGAACTTCCGCTGGAAGCCGATGGCCACGTTGCACAGCCCGACCGCCTTGTGCCCGGCCCGCAGCAGGGCGCGGGTGACGATTCCGACCGGGTTGGTGAAGTCGATGATCCAGGCGTCCGGGTTGGCCCGCCGGACCCGCTCGGCGATGTCCAGCACCACCGGAACCGTCCGCAGCGCCTTGGCGAGACCGCCGGCGCCCGTGGTCTCCTGCCCCACGCAGCCGCACTCCAGCGGCCAGGTCTCGTCCTGGAGCCGGGCCGCCTGCCCGCCGATGCGCAGCTGGAGCAGGACCGCGTCGGCCCCCTCGACGCCCGCGTCGAGATCGGTGGTGGTGGTGACCCGCCCCGTGTGCCCCTGCTTGGCGAAGATCCGCCGGGCCAGCGCGCCGATCAGCTCCAGCCGATCGGTGGCGGGGTCGATCAGCACCAGCTCGCCGATCGGCAGGGCGTCGCGCAGCCGCGCGAAGCCGTCGATCAACTCGGGCGTGTAGGTGGAACCGCCGCCCACCACTGCGAGTTTCATGGTCACTAGCCTTTCACTCCCGTCAGGGTGACGCCCTCGACGAACGCCTTCTGGGCGAAGAAGAACAGGACGATCACCGGCGCCATGACCAGCACGGTCGCGGCCATGGTGAGGTTCCAGTTGGTGTGGTGCGCCCCCTTGAAGGACTCCAGTCCGTAACTGAGGGTCCAGGCGGCGGGGTTGTCCGAGGCGTAGATCTGCGGGCCGAAGTAGTCGTTCCAGGCGCAGAAGAACTGGAACAGCGCGACGGCGGCGATCCCCGGCTTGGCCATCGGCAGGACGACGCGCAGCAGGGTGCGGACCTCCCCACAGCCGTCGACCCTGGCCGCGTCCAGGTACTCGTCGGGGATGGTCAGCAGGAACTGGCGGAGCAGGAAGATCGAGAACGCGTCGCCGAACGCCATCGGGATGATCAGCGGCCACAGGGTGCCGGACAGGTCCAGCTGCTTGGCCCAGAACAGGTACATCGGGATGACCACCACCTGCGGCGGCAGCATCATCATGGCGATCACCAGCAGCAGCGACAGCCGCCGCCCGCGGAAGCGGAACTTGGCGAGGGCGTACGCCACGGGCACCGAGGAGACCACGGTCAGCAGTGTGCCCAGTCCCGCGTACAGCAGGGTGTTGCGCCACCAGGTCAGGAATCCGGGGGTGTTCCACACCTTGGCGTAGTTGCCCCACTCCCAGGTGTCGGGCACCAGGTCGCGGGTCAGCGCCTGCTGGTCGCTCATCAGGGAGGTCAGGAAGAGGAAGACGAACGGGAGGACGAAGAACAGGGCGGCGGCGACGCCGAGGGCGTGCACGCCGATCCAGTGCAGGAGGGCCCTGCGGTCGGCGCGGCCGCCGCGGCCCGGTCCGGCCGTTCCCGCCGCCGCCCGGGTGTCCCCGGTGGCCGCGGGCGCCTTCGTGCCGGTCAGTTGAGCCATCTCAGTCACCTGCTCCGATCAGCCCGCCACGGCGGCGCATCAGCAGTGCGGTGCAGGCCATGGAGAGGGCGAAGAGGACCAGCGCGACGACACAGGCGGTGCCGTAGTCGAAGCGCTGGAAGCCGACGTTGTAGACGACCTGGGGGAGGGTCAGGGTGGACTTGTCGGGGTAGCCGGGCTCGAACTGCTGGCCCGAGCCGCCGATGACGCCCGCGGCGACCTTCCCCGCCACCAGGGGCTGGGTGTAGTACTGCATGGCCTGGATGACCCCGGTGACCACCGCGAACAGGATGATCGGCGAGATGTTCGGCAGGGTGATGTGCCGGAACCGCGCCCAGGCGCCGGCTCCGTCCAGCTCGGCGGCCTCGTACTGCTCCTTCGGTACGTCGAGCAGCGCGGCCATGAAGATGACCATCAGGTCGCCGACCCCCCACACCGCGAGGACGGTGAGGGCGGGCTTGGACCAGTCGGCGTCGGTGAACCAGCCCGGGGCGGGCAGGCCGACCGCCTCCAGCAGGGTGTTGACCGGGCCGGTGCCGGGGTTGAGCAGGAAGACGAAGGCCAGGGTCGCGGCGACCGGCGGGGCGAGGTAGGGCAGGTAGAACAGGGTCCGGAAGACCCCCGCCGCCGTTTTGATCTTGGTGATGAGCAGGCCGACGCCGAGGCCGAAGACGACCCGGCAGGCGACCATCACCACGACCAGCCACAGGGTGTTGCGCATGGCCGGCCAGAACAGCGGATAGTCCGTGAAGACGTACGTCCAGTTGTCGAGGCCGTTGAAGACGGGCGGGCGGAAGCCGTCGTACTTCGTGAAGGAGAAGTACACGGTGGAGACGAGCGGGTACGCGAAGAAGACGGCGAACCCGATCAGCCAGGGCGACATGAAGGCCGCGGTGCGCAGGGAGGCCCGCCGGCGCTTCGCCCGCAGCGCGGGCGCGACGGGGCCGGGGCCGGTGCTGGTGCCGGTGCTGGTCATCGCGGGCTACTTCGCCTTCGCGATGTCCGTGTCGATCTGCCGGCCGGTCTTGGCGAGGCCGGCCGGGATGTCGGCGACGTCGCCCTTCTCGACCGCGTACGCGAGGTCCTGGAAGGTCAGCTGGTAGGTGCCGCCGTCGGCCTGGGCCGGGGTGGTGCTCGACTTCGGGTGCCGGGCGATGTCGAGGAAGGTCTTGAACTCCGGGGTGACCTGGAGGTCGGGCGACTCCAGGGCCGCCAGGGTGGAGGGCACGTTGTGGATGGCGTTGGCGAAGGCCACGACCGCCTGCGTGTCGGTGGTCATGTACTTCACCAGCTCCCAGGCGGCGTTCTGCTTCTTGCCGCCCGAGGCGATGCCCATGATCGTGCCGGAGAGGTAGCCCTTGCCGTAGTCGGCGGCCTGGTCGTCCGGCACCGGCAGCGGCGCGGTGCCGATCTCGAAGGTGACCCCGGCCTCCTTGGCCATCGCGGCCCGCCACTCGCCGTCGATCTGCATGGCGACCTGGCCCTTGTGGAAGGGGTGTTCGGCGCTCCACTCGTCGCCGAAGGTGTTGCGGAACTTCTCCAGCTTCTCGTAGCCGCCGAGCTTGGCCACCAGGTCCTTCTGCGCCGTCAGCATGCTCGCGAAGGCCGGGTCCTTGGCCAGGTTCGACTTGCCGTCGGCGTCGAAGTACTTCGGGCTCCACTGTGCGGCCAGGCGCGCGGGGGTGGTCTCGTAGCCGTGGTAGGTCGGCATGATGCCGACCTGGCTGTACGAGTCCCCGTCGGGCTTGGTCAGCTTCTGTGCGACCTCGACGAACCGGCTCCACGTCTTCGGCGGCTCGGTGATGCCCGCGGCCTTGAAGGCGTCCTTGTTGTAGACGAGGCCGTACGCGTCGTTCAGCAGCGGCAGCGTGCACTGGTTGCCGTTGAACTGGGTGTAGTCCAGCAGGGTCTTGGGGAAGACCTTCGCCTTGTCTATGCCGGCCTTCCGGAGGAAGGGGTTCAGGTCGGTGAAGGCGCCGGAGTTGCAGAACTTGCCGACGCTGTCGGTGGTGAACGAGGAGACCACGTCGGGGGCCTTGTCCCCGCCGGCGCGGAGCGCCTGGTTGATCTTGTCGTCGGTCATGTTGCCGGTGACCTTGACCTTGATGTTCGGGTGGGCCTTCTCGAAGCGGGCGATGTTCTCCTCGATCGCCTTGGCCTCGCTCGGCGCGGACCAGCCGTGCCAGAAGTTGAGCGTGACCTCCTTGTTCGGATCGTCGGAGGCAGCGGTGCCGCTCTGGCCCGTACACGCGGTGGCGAGGACGGACAGCGCGGCGACGGCGGTGGCCGCGACGGTCAGACGGCGGGTTCTGGGCATGGCGGGGCTCGCTCTCTGCGGGAGGAACTTCCGGGACGGGTGCCAGGGGATGCGACGAGCAGTGCGGCGGGGGTGGTGAGGGGGTGGTGCCGGGGTGCAGGTGGTACCGGGGTGCAGGTGGTGCAGGTGGTGCAGGTGGTGCTGGTTCTGCGGGGGTGGGGCGGTCAGCGGCGCGAGGTGTCGAAGACCTCGTCGCGGGTGGCGGCGAGGGCGCTCTCCAGTGCGCCGCGCAGTACGGGCCGGTCTCGCACGGTGCCGGACACCAGGCGCGGCCGGGAGGGGGCGAGGTCGGCGAGCTCGGCCTCGACGAGCTCGCGCAGCACGTCCCCGCCGGCGGCGGTCACCGCGCCGGACAGGACCACGATCTCCGGGTCCAGTACGGCGACCAGCGAGGCGAGCCCGGTGGCCAGGGCGGTGGCGTACCGCTGGAGGAGCAGCAGGTCCGCCCCCTCGGGGTGCCCGGCCGCCCGCGCCAGCAGCGCGACCGCCGCGGCGACGGGCGTGGCCGGCGGCCCGGAGGCGGGACCGGGCGGTGCCGCGATGCCCAGCGCGGCCGCCATCCGGGGCACCACCTGGACGCCGGCCAGCTCCTGGTAGCCGCCCGAGTTGACCCGGGTGACCTGCCGGACCAGGGGGTGGCCGGGTACGGGCAGGAAACCGACCTCCCCCGCGCCGCCGGTCCATCCGCGGTGCAGCCGCCCGCCGAGCACCAGGGCCGCGCCGAGCCCCTCCTCGTTCCACAGCAGGACGAAGTCCCCGTGACCGCGGGCCGCGCCGAGCCGCTGCTCGGCGACGGCGGCCAGGTTCACGTCGTTCTCGTACCCGACCGGCATCGGCAGGGCCGCCGCCAGCTCCTCCAGGAGGGTGGGGGAGTGCCAGCCGGGCAGGTGGTCGGCGTAGCGCAGGGCCCCGGTGCGGGGGTCGAAGGACCCCGGGGTGGCGATGACGACGCGGTGGATGTCGGAGCGCCGCAGCCCGGCCGCCTCGACGGCCCCGCCGAGGGCCCGGGCGACCCGGTCGACGGCCCCGGTGCCCTCGGCGTACGGGAGCTCGTGGCTCCCGATCACCTCGCCGGTGAGGTCGGCGACGGCCGCGACGATCCCGCCCGGGGTGACGTCCAGTCCGGCGACGTGGGCGGCGTGCGGGTTGACCCCGTACAGCTGGGCGTTGGGGCCGGGGCGGCCGCCCGCGGTGCCGGAGGCCACGACCAGCCCGGCGGCTTCGAGGCGGGCCAGCAGCTGGGAGGCGGTGGGCTTGGAGAGCCCGGTGAGCCGGCCGATCCGGGTCCGGGACAGGGGCCCGTGCTCCAGCAGCAGGTCCAGCGCGGCGCGGTCGTTCATGACGCGCAGCAGGCTGGGGGTACCCGGGGTGGTGCCGGTCATGGGCGCTCTCCGTCATCGGCTCAGCCGACGGCCCCGTCATCGGAGCACGTGACCGTCAGGAACTGTTAGGTAAGTTTCCTATCGGTGTTTGAGCCGTGTCAATGCCGCTGCCCCCGCAGAAATGAACCTGCGGGGGCAGCGGGGTGGTGCGGGAGCGTCCGGGGGGAAGGAGGGGCGGCTACTTGGTGATCCGGGGGGCGCCGGCGGCCGGCGGCGGGATCGGGGCGGTGGCCAGCGACTGGGGGGAGGCCGGGTTCGCGAGCGCCGACGGCGCGGCCACGGCGGCCGAGGGGTCGGCCGCCTCCTCCTCGTCCTCGGCGGCCGGCAGGCCGCCGATGATCCGGATGCCGGCCTCGTCGAAGGCCTCCTTGATCCGCCAGCGCAGCTCGCGCTCCACGGCGAACTGCTGGCCGGGCATCGTCTTCGCCGAGACCTTCACCGTCATCGAGGCCAGCAGCACCTCGTCCAGGCCCAGCACCTCCACCGGGCCCCACAGGCGCTCGTCCCACGGGGACTCCTTGGCCAGGCCGTCGGCGACGTTCTTGACCACTTCGCGGATGCGGCCGAGGTTCTCGGAGGGCTTGACGTGGACGTCCACGCCCGCCGTCGCCCAGCCCTGGCTGAGGTTGCCGATCCGCTTGATCTCGCCGTTGCGGACGTACCAGATCTCGCCGCCGTCACCGCGCAGCTTGGTGACGCGCAGGCCGACCTCGACGACCTCGCCGGAGGCCACACCCGCGTCGATCTTGTCGCCGACGCCGTACTGGTCCTCGAGGATCATGAAAACGCCGGACAGGAAGTCCGTCACCAGGTTCCGCGCGCCGAAACCGATCGCCACACCGGCCACACCGGCGCTCGCGAGGAGCGGGCCCAGGTTGATGCCCAGCGCGCCGAGGACCATCAGTCCGGCCGTGCCGAGGATCAGGAACGAGGCCACCGAACGCAGGACCGAGCCGATGGCCTCGGAGCGCTGGCGCCGGCGCTCGGCGTTGACGAGCAGCCCGCCGAGCGCCATGCCCTCGACTGCCTCGGCACCCCGGTTCATCCGCACTATGAGCTTGGTCAGGGACTTGCGGACCAGCGAGCGCAGCGCGGCGGCGATCACCAGGATCAGCAGGATCTTCAGGCCGAGGTACAGCCATCCGGCCCAGTTCTCCTCGATGAAACTGGCGGCGTTCGTGACGCTCTCGTGGGCCTCCTTGACCGAAGCGGCCGGGTCCGGGGTGTCGGCTGCAAGGGGCAGCAGGGCGGCATGCCAGGGCACGACGGGAACCTCCAGGTATAGCGGTCCGCCCGCGGAAAGGGGTGTGCGGGACAGGCCATCCACACTAACGGGGCATTCGCGTGACCCCGTTGCCGTGTTCGAGGGAGAGACCGGGCTCACCTGGGGATGAACCCGGTGTGGTTGAAAACACCTCGGACCCGTTACGGGCGCGTGGTGGCGCTTCGACCAGCCGTAAGGGGAGACTGGAGAGCAGATCGTCCCGGCGCGAGCCACGCGCCGCCGACGTACAAGGAGGCAGTCCGTGCCGCACGTCCTGGTCCTCAATGCGTCGTACGAGCCGCTCGGCGTCGTACCGCTCCGCCGCGCGCTCGTCCTCGTCCTGGAGAACAAAGCCGTCTCCCTGGAAGAATCCGGCGCCTTTCTGCACAGCGCGACGAAAGCCGTCCCCGCGCCCAGCGTGGTCCGGCTCAAGCGCTTCGTGCGGGTCCCCTACCGGGGGCCCGTTCCACTCACCCGCCGCGCACTGTTCGCCCGTGACGGAGGGCGCTGCATGTACTGCGGCGGGGTCGCGACCAGCGTCGACCACGTGATCCCGCGCAGCCGGGGCGGGCAGCACGTGTGGGACAACGTGGTCGCCGCGTGCCGGCGGTGCAACCACGTCAAGGCGGACCGGCACCTGCTGGAGCTGGGCTGGCGCCTGCGCCACCAGCCGGCTCCGCCGTCGGGTCTGGCCTGGCGCATCATCGGCACGGGCCACCGCGACCCCCGCTGGATGCCGTACCTGGAGCCGTACGGCGCGGAGGCCGCCCTGAACCGCATCGGCGCGGCGGCGTCGTAGCAGGCGGGGACCCGGCTCCGGGTCCCCGCCCCGTCCGACCCGGGGGCCCCGGGGCTGCGCTCTGACGCCCCGGGCGGCTCTTTGACGCCCCGGTGCCCCGCGGCGGGCCGAGCCCCGCGGCGGGCCGAGCCCCTTGGCGGGTCGAGCCCCTTGGCGGGCGGCCGCACGGCCGAGCGGCAGCCCCGGCGTCGTGGGCCGTCGTCTCCCCGGCGTGCCCTGCCCTGCGCCCGTTCTCCCGGACCCTGCGCCCGTTCTCCCGGACCCTGCGCCCCTTCCCCCGGACCCTGCGCCCCGGCCCCCGCGCCCCGGACGCCGCGCGCGCCGTTCGTCCTGGGCGTCCGTGGGGGTTCTGACCTGGATACGCCAGGAATGCGGCGCAGCCCACGGGGTATGGCTGCCATGTTCCCCGGCGGTGTTCCATGGCCCCTGACCCACCCTCACACCCGGTACGGACAAAGGAGCAACGCCCGTGAACACCGCACCCGGCACCCGTCACACCCCCCTGCTCGCCCACCTGCCCGCGCAGGCCGGGCCCGCCGAGGGGCCCCTCACCAGCGAGCCCCCGCTCGCCGGTTCCGCGCACGCGCCGCTGACCAGCGAGCCCCCGCTCGCCGACGAGGCCCCGCTGACGAGCGAACCGACCACGCCCGCCGCGGCCGCTGCCGCAGGCGACTAGACCCAGGGACACAGGTACTCACATGGACGACCTCGCCCGGCTCGCGGCCCTGCACGGCGTCGCCACCACCTACCAGCCCGCCGAGGACGTCACCGTCCGGGTCCCGGAGGCCACCGTCGTCGCCGTGCTGAGGCAGCTGGGCGTCGACTGCGACACCCCGGAAGCCGTACGGGGGCACCTGGCCGCGGCCGAGCGCGAGGCCGCGCACCGGCTGCTGCCGCCGGCGCTGGTGTGGTGGACCGGGGCGGAGCCGCCCCGGGAGCTGGCCGAGCTCCCTCCCGGAACGCGGATCCGCCTGGAGGGCGACGAGGCCGGGGGCTGGGAGCCCGGCGGGCGGGGGGAGCCGCCCCTCGGGGTGCACCGGGTGTGCGCCGAGACCCCCGACGGGCGCACCGGGGACGCCACGCTGATCGTGGCCCCGGAGCGGGCACCCGGCGGGGGCGGACGGGTGCACGGGGTGCTCGTGCAGCTGTACTCCCTGCTCTCCGAGCAGTCCTGGGGCATGGGGGACCTCGGTGATCTCGCCGCGCTCGCGCGCTGGGCCGGGCGGACCCACGGGGTCGGGTTCATCCAGGTCAACCCGTTGCACGCCGCCGTGCCCGGGGCGCCGACCGACCCCTCCCCGTACCGGCCCTCCTCGCGCCGCTTCCCCGACCCCGTGCACCTGCGGATCGAGGACGTCCCCGAGTTCGCCGGCTGTCCGGACCGCGACGCCCTCGCCGCGCTCGCGGAGCAGGGGGCCGAACTGCGGCGCGAGGTCCTCGACAAGGGGGCGCTGATCGACCGCGACGCGGTGTGGGAGCTGAAGCTCCGGGCGCTCGAGCTGCTGTACGCCGTCCCCCAGACCCGCGAACGCGAGGCCGCGTACCGCAGGTTCCGCGCCGAGCAGGGCGAGGCCCTCGACCGGCACGCCGCCTGGTGCGCCGGGGACGGCCGGGGGGCCGACTTCCACCGCTGGCTGGTCTGGCTGACCGACGCCCAGCTCGCCGCCGCCCAGCAGAGCGCCCGAGAGGCCGGGATGCCGGTCGGCATCGTGCACGACCTCGCCGTCGGGGTGCACCCCCAGGGCTCGGACACCCTCGGCCCGCCCCTCTACGCGAAGGACGTCTCCGTCGGTGCCCCGCCCGACGCCTTCAACGCGCGCGGCCAGGACTGGGGCCTGCCGCCGTGGCGGCCCGACCGCCTCGCGGCCACCGGCTACGCGCCGTTCCGGGCCCTGCTGCGCGGGGTGTTCCGCTACGCCGGCGCCCTGCGCATCGACCACGTCATGGGCCTGTTCCGGCTCTGGTGGATCCCGGAGGGCGCCCCGCCCGCCGACGGCACGTACGTCTCGTACGACGGCGAGGCGATGCTCGCGGTCCTGGTGCTGGAGGCCCACCTGGCCGGGGCCCCGGTCATCGGCGAGGACCTCGGGACGGTGGAGCCGCGCGTCCGCACGGAGCTGGCCCGGCGCGGGGTGCTCGGCACCTCGGTCCTGTGGTTCGAACGCGACTGGGCGGGCGACGGGCAGCCGCTCGCCCCCGGGGCCTGGCGCGCCGACTGCCTGGCCACCGCCACCACCCACGACCTCCCGCCCACCGCCGCCAAGCTGGCCGGCGCCCATGTGGAACTGCGCGACCGGCTCGGCCTGCTGACCCGCCCCGTCGAGGAGGAGCGCGCCCAGGACGCCGCCGACACCGCCGAGTGGCTGGACGTACTGGAGGGGCTCGGACTGGACACCAAGGGCGAGGAGGCCGCCGTACGGGCCCTGTACGGGTTCCTGCTGCGCACCCCCGCCCGGATGGTCGGCGTGTGGCTGCCCGACGCGGTGGGGGACCGGCGGCCGCAGAACCTGCCCGGTACCTGGGACCAGTACCCCAATTGGCGGCTGCCGCTCGCCGACTCGGCGGGACGGCCGCTGACCCTGGAGGCGCTGGCCGCCTCGCCCCGGGCGAACGCCCTGCTGAGCGCGGTGCGGGAGGGGGCGGGTGCCCGTACGGCACCCCCGGGCGCGCGCCGCGTTTAGGTGTTCGCTACGTTTGCACCGTGGACAAGAAGAACGCTCTGCGCGCCGGCGCCGTCACGGCCGGATCGACGCTGATGATGCTGCTGATGACGTCTCCCGCCCTCGCGGTCACCCGCGACGACGGCGACGACCCGGGCCCGGGTCTGAGCATCGCCCAGACCCTCGGCCTGTACGTGGCCACGCCGATCGTGCTGTTCCTGGTCATCACCGGCCTGGTGATGGTCCTCGACAAGTCGGACAAGCCGCAGCCCACCAACTGAACAGGCTGAACGGCTGACCCGACCGGGTCGGTCCCCACATGGCTTCCGGGGCGCCGGGGGTCCGCAGGCCGCAGCCTCCCCGGCTCCGGTGCGGACCCCCGGCGCCCCGTCGTGCTTTCCCGGACCGCCGAGGGCCCCCGCTACACCTCGGCCATCAGCTTGCGGAGCAGGTCCGTCAGGAGGGCGGCCTCCTCCTCGCCGAGTCCCCTGAGTGCGGCGTGCTGCACCTCCAGCCCGGCCGCGACGGCCTCGTCGATGAGGGCGAGCCCGCGGTCGGTGATCGTCACCTGGAGTCCGCGCCGGTCGTGCGGATCGGGCTTGCGGCCGAGCAGTCCGGCCTTCTCCAGCTTGTCCAGACGCCCCGTCATACCGCCCGTCGTGAGCATGAGCGTGGCCGACAGCTGGCGCGGCGAGAGCGTGTACGGGGCGCCGGAGCGCCGCAGCGTCGCGACGACGTCGAACTCGCCGCGCGAGATCCCGTACGGGGCGTAGGCCCGCTCCACGGCGTCCCCCATGGCCCGGGCGATCCGGTAGATGCGGCCGAAGACGGCCATGGGCGCGACGTCCAGGTCCGGTCGCACCGCGTGCCACTGCTCGATGATCGCGTCGACGGCGTCGGCGGGGACGGCCCTGCTGCCGGCGTTGTCCTTGTTGGCCTCGGTCATGCACCGCAGTATCCGGCCTTCCTCCGATCGTTCGCAAGAAAGTAGCTTGCCAGAAAGTAGCTTAGGAGTAAGCTACTTTCTTGTAAGCAGCCTACTGGGGGAGTCACTGCCGTGAAGCGTTTCGCCACCGTCGCCCTGACCGCTCTCGCCCCGATCTCCTGGGGCTCGACCTACGCCGTCGCCACCGAACTGCTCCCGCCCGACCGGCCCCTGTTCACCGGAGTGATGCGGGCCCTGCCCGCCGGGCTGCTGCTCACCGCCCTCGCCCGCAGAATTCCGAGCGGCGCCTGGTGGTGGAAGGCCGCCGTCCTCGGCACGCTCAACATCGGCGCCTTCTTCCCGCTGCTGTTCCTCTCCGCGTACCGGCTGCCCGGCGGGGTGGCGGCCGTCCTCGGCTCGGCCGGGCCGCTGTTCGTCGTCGGACTCGCCGCCCTGGTCCTCGGGGAGCGGGCGCGGCTGCGGACCGTGCTCGCCGCCGTCGCGGGGGCGTTCGGCGTGAGCATGGTCGTCCTGACCGCCGCGGCCCGGCTGGACCTCGTCGGCATCGTCGCCGGTGTGATCTCCTCCGCCTCCATGGCCGCGGGCACGGTCATGACCAAGCGCTGGGGGCGCCCGGAGGGGGTCGGCCCACTGGCCCTGACCGGCTGGCAGCTCACCGCGGGCGGGCTGGTCATCATCCCCGTCGCGGCGCTGGTCGAAGGGGCGCCGCCCGCGCTCGACGGCAAGGCCCTGCTCGGCTACGGCTACATGATGCTGATCAACACCGGTATCGCGTACTGGCTCTGGTTCCGCGGGATCGGCCGGCTCACCGCCACCTCGGTCACCCTGCTCGGCCCGCTCTCGCCGCTCACCGCGGCCGTCATCGGCTGGGCGGCCCTCGGTCAGGCCCTGTCGCCCGTGCAGCTGCTGGGTATGGCGCTCGCCTTCGGGGCCACGGTCGCGGGCCAGCTGTTCGCCGCCGGGACGAAGCCCGAACCATTCAGTTCTCCTGAAAAGAATGATCGAAACATTTCGATGGACCTGACGGATGGACCGGTGCGACGGTAGAGCCGCATCAGACGAGAGCAGATCAGACCAGCACCCCAGGGGGAGATACACCGTGGCCGTCATGGACAGGGTCCGTACCGTTGCGCAGCACACGCCGGACACCCGGACGAAGAAGGGGTCCGCCGGACTCGGCCTCCTCCTCGCCCTGGTCGCGACGGTCGTCTGGTCCGGCAGCTTCGTGGCCACCCGCGGGATGGCCGACACCGTCCCGCCCGTCCAGGCCGTGTTCTGGCGCTGGATCATCGCCGCCCTGGCCGTCGCCCCCTTCGCGGCCCGCCAGGCCTGGCGGCAGCGGGAGCTGATCCGCCGCCACCTCGGGTTCGTCGCCCTCGCCTCGCTGTTCGGCGTCGCCCTCTACAACACGCTCGTGCACCAGGCCGGACTGACCACCTCCGCCTCCAACATGGGCATGATCATGGCCGCCTCGCCGGTCGTCATGGCCCTGTACGCCCGCCTCGGCGGCGAACGGCTCGGCGTCCGCCGGACCTTTGGGCTGCTGCTCGCCGCGTTCGGGGTGCTGCTGCTCGTCGGGGACGGCTCGCTCGGCTTCGATTTCGGCGCCGGCGACCTGTGGATGCTCGCCGCGGCCCTGTCCTTCGCCACGTACAGCGCCCTGCTCAAGCGCAAGCCCGCCGAGCTCGGCGGACCGGCCTTCCTGATCGCCACCTTCGTGCTCGGCGCGCTGATGCTGGCCCCCGCGTACGCCGTGTCCGTCACCGTCCAGGGCGGCTTCGAGGTCACCGCGGGCACCGGCGGCATGCTCCTGTACGTCGGCGTCATGTCCTCCGCGGTCGCCTTCTTCGCCTGGAACAAGGCGGTCTCGCTCATCGGCCCCGCCCGGGCCGGGGTCGTCTACTACCTCCAGCCGGTGTGCGTCGCGGGCCTCGGCCTGCTGCTCCTGGGCGAGCGGACGAGCCCGGCCGAGCTGCTCTGCATGGCGCTCATCCTCGGCGGCGTCGGCCTGGGGAGCGCCCGCCGGTAGGTTCGCTCCCATGACCGAGTGGGACATCAAGAAGCTGCGGATCCTGCGGACCCTGGCCGACCGGGGGACCGTGACCGCGACGGCCGAGGCGCTGCACATGACGCCCTCGGCCGTCTCGCAGCAGCTGACCAATCTCGCCCGGCAGCTGGGGGTGCCGCTGCTGGAGGCGCAGGGGCGCCGGGTCCGGCTCACGGACGCGGCGCACCTCGTACTGCGGCACGCGGAAGCGGTGTTCGCGCAGCTTGAGCGGGCGGACGCCGAACTGGCCGGGTACCTGGCCGGGGAAGCGGGAGAGGTCCGCATCGGGGCGTTCTCCACCGCCGTGCCGGTGCTGGTGGTCCCGGCGGTGGCGGCGCTGCGGCGCAGCCACCCGGGGCTGGAGGTGCGCGTACGGGAGACCGAGGCGGCGCAGGCGTACGAACTGCTGGCGGCCGGGGCCGTGGACCTCGCGCTCTCGCTGGCGGCGCACGCCCCGACGGCCCGGGACCCGCGGTTCACCCGCATCACGCTGATGGAGGACCCCCTCGACGTGGCCCTCCCGCCGGACCACCCCCTCGCCGCGGCCCCCGCCCTGCGGCTGGCGGACCTGTCCGGCGATCCGTGGATCTACGGCGGCAGCGGCCCCTGGCAGGAGATCGCCCGCAACGCCTGCGAGGCGGCCGGCTTCGTCCCGGAACAGGCACACTCGGCGTCCGGCTGGACCGCGATCCTGGCCATGGTCGAGGCCGGGATGGGCGTGGCCCTGGTCCCCCGCATGGTGTCGAGCCGCGCCTCGGGGGTCGCGGTGCGGGTCCTGGCCCACGACCGGCCCACCCGCCACGTCCTGGCGGCCACCCGCAGCGGCGGCGAAGCCGCCCCGGCGGTCTCCCGGGTACTGGCCGCCCTGCGTACGGTGGCCGCGCGGCGCACCCCGTGAGCGCGCCCCGCGCCCGCCGGCCGGAAAGCCGGTGCCCCGGCCCCGCGCGAGCGGGAGCCGGGGCACCGGACGGTCAGGCTGCGGGGCGGGTCAGGAAGCCGACGCCGCGTCCGCGGACTGGGCCTTCAGGGCGCGCTCCACGCCCGAGCGGGACTCCGAGACCAGGCGGCGCAGGGCCGCGTTCGGCTCCGCCGAGGCCAGCCAGGCGTCCGTCGCGGCCAGGGTCTCCGGGGAGACCTGGAGCGAGGGGTACAGGCCCACCGCGATCTGCTGGGCGATCTCGTGGCTGCGGTTGTCCCAGATCCCCTTGACCACCGCGAAGAACTTCTCGGTGTACGGGGCCAGCAGCTCGCGCTGGTCGGTCTGGACGAAGCCGCCGATCACCGCGTCCTGCACCGCGTTGGGCAGGTCCGCGGACTCCACCAGCGAGGCCCAGGCCTCGGCCTTGGCCTCGGCCGTCGGACGCGCGGCCCGTGCCGTGGCCGCGTGGCGCTCGCCCGCCGCCGTACGGTCGCGCTCCAGCTCCGCGTCGATGGCCGCGTCGCCCAGGACACCCGTCGCGACGAGGCGCTCCAGGAACGCCCACCGCAGCTCGGTGTCCACGACCAGGCCCTCGATCTCCGCCGCACCGTCCAGCAGCGCGGACAGGTACGTCAGCTGCCCCTCGGTGCGGGCCGTCGCCGCGAACGCGCGGGCCCACGCCAGCTGGTGGTCGCTGCCCGGCTCGGCGCCGCGCAGGTGCTCCAGGGAGGCCTCGGTCCAGGTCGCCAGGCCCTGCTCGCGCCACGCCGGGTCGGCGTACAGGTCGACGGCCAGCTTCACCTGCCGGTGCAGCGACTGGACGACGCCGATGTCCGACTCCTTGCCGATGCCCGACAGGACCAGGGCGAGGTAGTCGCGCGTCGCCAGCTCGCCGTCACGGGTCATGTCCCAGGCCGAGGCCCAGCACAGCGCCCGCGGCAGCGACTCGGTGAAGTCGCCCAGGTGCGCGGTGACGTTCGCCAGCGAGACCTCGTCCAGGCGGACCTTGGCGTACGACAGGTCGTCGTCGTTCAGCAGCACGACGGCGGGACGGGCCCGGCCGAGCAGCTCCGGCACCTCGGTCAGCCCGCCGTCGATGTCCAGCTCGATCCGGTCCGTACGGACGAGCTTGCCGCCGTCCAGGTCGTACAGGCCGATCGCGATCCGGTGCGGCCGCAGCGTCGGCTCGCCCTTCGCGCCCGCGGGCAGCGCCGGGGCCTCCTGGCTGACCGTGAACGCGGTGATCGTGCCGTCCGCGGCCGTCTCGATGCGGGGACGCAGCACGTTGATGCCCGCGGTCTCCAGCCACGCCTTCGACCAGGCGGTCAGGTCGCGGCCCGAGGTCTCCTCCAGGGCGCCCAGCAGGTCCGACAGGCGCGTGTTCCCGAAGGCGTGCGCCTTGAAGTACGCCTGCACGCCCTTGAAGAAGGCGTCCGTGCCCACGTAGGCGACGAGCTGCTTGAGCACCGAGGCGCCCTTGGCGTACGTGATGCCGTCGAAGTTGACCAGGACGTCGTCCAGGTCACGGATGTCGGCCATGATCGGGTGCGTGGACGGCAGCTGGTCCTGCCGGTACGCCCAGGTCTTCATCGAGTTGGCGAACGTCGTCCACGCCTGCGGCCACTTCGTGCCCTCGGCGGAGGCCTGGCAGGCGACGGAGGTGTAGGTGGCGAACGACTCGTTCAGCCACAGGTCGTTCCACCACTCCATGGTGACCAGGTCGCCGAACCACATGTGCGCGAGCTCGTGCAGGATCGTCTCGGCGCGGCCCTCGTACGCCGCGTCCGTGACCTTCGAGCGGAAGACGTACTGGTCGCGGATGGTGACCGCGCCCGCGTTCTCCATCGCGCCCGCGTTGAACTCGGGGACGAAGAGCTGGTCGTACTTGGCGAACGGGTAGTCGTACGCGAACTTCTCCTGGAACCAGTCGAAGCCCTGGCGCGTCACGTCGAAGATCGCTTCGGCGTCCAGGAACTCGGCCAGTGACGGGCGGCAGTAGATGCCGAGCGGCACCGACTGGCCGTTCGCGCCCTCGTACGAGCTGTGCACCGAGTGGTACGGGCCGGCGATCAGGGCCGTGATGTACGTGGAGATGCGCGGCGTCGGCTCGAAGCGCCAGACGTTGTCCTTGACGTCCGCGGCCTCCGGCGTCGGGGAGTTCGAGATGACCGTCCAGCCCTCGGGGGCCGTCACGGTGAACTGGAACGTCGCCTTCAGGTCGGGCTGCTCGAAGCTGGCGAACACGCGGCGCGCGTCCGGAACCTCGAACTGGGTGTACAGGTAGGCCTGCTCGTCGACCGGGTCGACGAAGCGGTGCAGGCCCTCGCCCGTGTTGGTGTAGGCGCAGTCCGCGACGACGCGGAGCTCGTTGGCGCCGGCCGCGAGGTGGTTCAGCGCGATGCGGGAGTCCCGGAAGACCTCGGCCACGTCCAGCGACTTGCCGTTCAGGACGACCTCGTGCACGGCCGGCGCGACCAGGTCGATGAAGGTCTCGGCGCCGGCCTCGGCCGACTGGAACCGCACGGTGGTCACGGACGGGTACGTGCCGCCCTCCTGCGCACCGCTGAGATCGAGTTCGACCTCGTACGAGTCGACGGTGAGCAGCTTCGCCCGCTGCTGAGCCTCTTCACGGGTGAGATTCGTGCCAGGCACGCGGTCATCTCCTTTGATGGTGACGTTGCCCCGCCATCCTTCCATGTGGGCCGACCGGGCGCCCTTGAGTAATCCACAGGCGAAACGCGACGTCCGATTTCCGCCAGCTTCACCGGATCCGGACGCGCACTCTGGATCCCATGACCACGCATTCCGCGCCCCGAACGGCGCTCCACGCCGCACGTCCCGTCGCCCCCGCGACCCTCGCCGGGCTGCGCGCCCGTGACGACGCAGGCCGGCCCTGCCGGCCGTACGAGGACCCCGAGGGCGGCGCCCCGCTCCGCTGCTGCCTGCGCCGCAGCCTCCCCGGGGAGCGGATCGCCCTCGTCTCCTACGCGCCGCTGCGCCGCTGGGCGGCCGAGCAGGGCGTCGACCCCGGTGCGTACGACGAACAGGGCCCGGTGTTCATCCACGCCGCCGACTGCGGCGGCCCGGCCGCGGGCTCCGGCCACCCCTTCGCCCAGCCCGGGGCGCTGCGCACGGCCCGCCGCTACGACGCCGGGGGCCACATCCTGGGCGGCAGCGCCCTGTCCCTCGGCGAGGACCCGGACGCGGTGCTGGAGCAGGCGCTGGCGGAGGCCTTCTCCGACCCGGAGGTCGCCCTCGTGCACGTCCGCGCGACCGAGTTCGGCTGCTTCCTCTTCGAGGTCCGCCGGCCCTGATCGCCGGCGGGAAGACGAAAGGGGCGGCACCCGCGCGGTGCCGCCCCCCGGTCGTGAGCGGGGTCAGCCGCGGAGCTCTTCGGCGACCAGCTCGGCGATCTGGACCGCGTTCAGGGCGGCGCCCTTGCGGAGGTTGTCGTTCGAGAGGAACAGCGCGAGGCCGTTCTCGGCCGTCTCGTCGACGCGGATGCGGCCCACGTACGAGGCGTCCTTGCCCGCGGCCTGCAGCGGGGTCGGGATCTCCGAGAGCTCGACGCCCGGGGCGTCCTTCAGCAGCTCGTACGCGCGCTCCACGCTGATCGGGTTCGCGAAGCGGGCGTTGACCTGGAGGGAGTGACCGGAGAAGACCGGCACGCGCACGCAGGTGCCGGAGACCTTGAGCTCCGGGATCTCCAGGATCTTGCGGGACTCGTTGCGGAGCTTCTGCTCCTCGTCGGTCTCGAAGGAGCCGTCGTCGACGATCGAGCCCGCGAGCGGGAGCACGTTGAAGGCGATCGGGCGCTTGTAGACGCCGGGCTCGGGGAAGGCGACGGCCTCGCCGTCGTGCACGAGCGCGGTCGCCTCGCCGGCGACGGCCTTGACCTGGCCGTCGAGCTCGGCGACGCCCGCCACGCCGGAGCCGGAGACGGCCTGGTAGGTGGTGGCGATCAGCGCGGTCAGGCCGGCCTCGTCGTGCAGCGGACGCAGCACCGGCATCGCGGCCATGGTGGTGCAGTTCGGGTTCGCGATGATGCCCTTGGGGCGGTTCTTGACCGCGTGCGGGTTGACCTCGGAGACGACGAGCGGCACGTCGGGGTCGCGGCGCCAGGCGGAGGAGTTGTCGATCACGACCGCGCCCTGGGAGGCGACCTTCTCGGCGAGGGCCTTGGAGGTGGCGCCGCCCGCGGAGAACAGGACGATGTCCAGGCCGGTGTAGTCGGCCGTGGAGGCGTCCTCGATGGTGATCTCCCGGCCCTCCCACTCGAGGGTCGAGCCCGCGGAACGGGCCGAGGCGAACAGCCGCAGCTCGTCCACCGGGAACTTGCGCTCGGCGAGGATGCCGCGCATGACTGCGCCGACCTGACCGGTGGCTCCGACGATTCCGACCCTCACGGTGACTCCTTCTGCTCCGTACGACGCGTGCGCGCGTGAAGCCATCATGCGTTCGACCCCACGAGGCTTGTCCAATCCATTGTCCGAGGAACGGACAGTGTCCCCGGTGTGAACCCCCGTGACACGTTCGTGGCGGCCGTGTTGCATCCCCGCCGAAAGCCCGTTTTGCCAGGTCGCGGCCGGTTACGGTCCGGTCTGTCGCGTCCGCTCGCCGGACGGGCACTCACGGATATCGAACTCGGGGAGAACCATCGTGCGCGCCTTCCGCCACCGTCGCAGCCACCGCCGCCGGTCCATACCGGCGCTCGCCGCCCTCGCGGCCGCCGCCGTCGCCGCACCCGTCCTGCTGGCCGCCACCCCGGCGGCCGCCCATCCGCGCGAGGGCCGGCTGGCCAGGGAGCTGGTGTCGGAGGTCACCGCCCGCGGCGCCTACCGCCACCTGGCGAAGTTCCAGCAGATCGCGGAGGCCAACGGGGGCAACCGGGCCGCGGGCACGCCGGGCCACGCCGCCTCGGCCGCCTACGTCCACGACACCCTCAAGAAGGCCGGGTACCAGGTCGCGTACCAGGACTTCGACATCTACGAGGCGCACACGAAGACGGAGAAGACCACCGTCCTCGGCGCGCAGCCGCGGGAGCTGGCCACCGCCGCGTTCACCTTCACCAAGTCCACCCCGGCCGGCGGCCTGACCGCCCCGATCGCCCTCGCCCGGGTCGACGAGACCCCGGGCTGTGACGCCGCCGACTACCCGGCCGGGGCCTTCACGGGGAAGATCGCCCTGGTCAAGCGGGGTGCCTGCACCTTCGTGGAGAAGCAGAAGGCCGCCGCGGCGGCCGGCGCCCTCGGTGTGATCGTCTACAACCACAGCGGCACCACCCCGGTCCGGGGCGGGTTCTCCTCGCCCGCCGAGGGGATCATCCCGAGCGCCGGGCTCGGCCTCGCCGACGGTGAGGCGCTGGCCGCGGCCGCCGCCGCGGGCGAGGTGACCGTACGCCTGGACCTGGACCAGGAGCACGTGAAGAAGACCACCCGCAACGTGGTCGCGGAGACGAAGGGCGGCCGCTCCGACCGCGTGGTCACCGTCGGCGCCCACCTGGACTCGGTCCCCGAGGGCCCGGGCATCAACGACAACGGCTCCGGCTCCGCCGGCCTGCTGGAGGTCGCCCTCAAGCTCGCGGACGAGGGAGCCAACAAGAAGGGCAAGGGACCCGCGAACAAGGTCCGCTTCGCCTGGTGGTCGGCAGAGGAACTCGGCCTGCTGGGCTCCGAGCACTACGTGGCGCAGCTGTCCGACCGACAGAAGAAGGACATCGCGCTCTACCTGAACTTCGACATGATCGCCTCGCCCAACCCGGTCCAGTTCGTCTACGACGGCGATGACTCGGACAAGGTCGGCGAGGGCGCCGGCCCGGCCGGCTCGGCGCAGATCGAGGCGCTCATCAACGGCTTCCTCGACAAGAAGGGCAAGCCCCACGAGGGCAGTGACTTCGACGGCCGCTCGGACTACGGCCCGTTCATCGCGAACGGCATCCCGGCCGGCGGTACGTTCACCGGCGCCGAGGGCGTCAAGACGGCCGAGCAGGCCAAGCGGTACGGCGGCACGGCCGGCGCCCCGTACGACCCGAACTACCACGGGGCGGGCGACACCCTGAAGAACCTGGACCTGAAGGCCTTCGACACCAACCTGGACGTCATCGCCCACGCGGTGGGCACGTACGCCCAGGACCTGAGCTCGCTGGGCAAGTAGCCGAGCCGGCTCCCGAGGGGGGGGAACGGCGAAGGGGCGGGCGCCCGATCCGGGCGCCCGCCCCTCCGTCATGCGATCAGCCGGTCATCCGTTACGGGGTGACCTTCTCGATCTGGACGCTGCCGGTGCCGGCGGCGGTGCCGCGGGCGTTGAGCAGCTTGACCTCGCCGAAGAACTGACGGCCCTCGGGGGCCGGAGCGGCGGCGACGACGTTCGCCGTCACGGACGCCGAGGCGCCGTTGGCGAGGTTCACCGCGGTACCCGCGTCGACCTGGACGGAGCCCAGGGCGGACGAGAAGTACACGTCGCGGTAGTTGAACGTGGTGGAGCCGGACGGAACGGCGTAACCGTCCACCTGGATGGTGTAGGTGCCGGCGGCCGGGTTGAGCAGGGTCACGGCCTCCTCGGAGTCGCCGTCGGCGGAGGAGCCGACCTTCACGCCGTCCTTGAGGACGGTGAGGTCGAGGTCGGCACCGGTGTCGGAGACGCCGCCGATCGCCACGTCCAGGCGGGAGACGCCCTCACCGATGGTGACGGTGCTGGTCTGGGTCTCGCCGTTCGCGATGGTCGGCTTGGCGACCTTCGCGGAGCCGAGCGGGCCGCCCTGGAGCTTGCCGCCGGAGATGGCCGCGGCCTCGTTCTTGATGGTCCACTGGACCGGGGCGGGGGTGCCCTGCTTCACCTCGGGCAGGACCTTGACCGCCGGGTCGAAGGCGGCGCCGAGGACGGAGACGTCCAGCTTGAACGGGTTGTCGAGCAGCGGCGACGTACGGCGCGACTCGACCTCGATCTCCCAGACGCCCGGCTGCGGGTTCTCGTACGAGCGCAGGTCGGGGCGGCACAGGTTGGCCGGGTTGTCGTAGTTCGGGTAGCACTGCGTCGTCGCGCTGTCCTCGACGCCCACACCGTACGGGTGGATCGAGATGAAGCGCGTCTGGCTGCCCGCCTTGAGACCGCCGAGGGCGACCTCGAGGGACTTCGCGCCCTGCGGAACGGTCACGAAGTACGACTTGTGGCTGTTGCGCTGGACCGAGGAGGTGTCCGACATCGTGAACGCCGGCTTCGCCAGCGGCGTGGAGGCGACGACCGTGGTCAGGATCTGCTTGTCGATGCCCTCGGTGGTCTCGTCGTCCAGCTGCAGGATGCCGCTGTGGACGCCGGCCGACTTCGGGTTGGCCTCGACCTTGATGGTGACCGGCTTGTTCAGCGGCAGCGTGACGTAGTCGTAGCCGCCGACGACCTTGAAGGTGCCGTCGTTGTTGCGCCAGGTCAGGTCGTGCCGGGTGCCGTACTTGACGCCCGTGGTGCGGGTGACGACGACGTCGTAGACCTTCTTCTGGCCGACCTTGAGGCCGCCCTCGCGGTCGTAGAGGCCGGTGCCGAAGCCCGGGGTCTTCAGGAACTGGTCGATCGCGGTGTCGACCGGGGCCTTGACGGTGAACTCGTTGGCCTTGGCGCCGCGCTGGAGGGACTCCCACGCGTCGACGATGTTGATCAGGCCCGCGCCCTGGGCGTGCGCCGGGACGTCGGCGATCTTCTTCGCGGTGCTGGTGAGCGCCACGCGCAGGCTCGCCGGGGTGACCGTGACGTGCTGCTGCTTGGCGGCCGAGAGCAGCAGGGCGCTGGCGCCCGTCGCCTGCGGCGAGGACATCGAGGTGCCCTGCAGCATCGAGTAGCCGGCCGGGAGGTTGTAGCCGGCCTCCTTCACCGGGGAGCCGGGCAGCCAGGTCTGCGTGGTGTTGATGGCCGCGCCGGGGGCGGTGATGGTCGGCGTGAAGCCGCCGTCCTCACGCGGACCGCGCGAGGAGAACGGGAACATGTCGTACTTCTTGGTCACGCCGGAGCCGTAGTTCGCGGCCCAGGTCTCCTTGGAGACCGCGGCACCCACGGAGATGACCTTGTCCGCGAGACCGGGGTCGCCGATGGTGTTGACACCGGGGCCCTCGTTGCCCGCCGAGATGACGAGCTGGACACCGTAGGTGTCGATGAGGTTCTTGTAGAGCTCGGCGCGGGCGTTGTTGCCGTCGTTCAGCGCCGGCAGGCCGCCGATGGACATGTTGACGATGTCCACACCGCGGTTGACGACGAGGTCGATCATGCCCTCGGTCAGCGCCACGTTGGTGCAGCCGCCGGACCAGGAGCAGGCGCGGGAGGAGACGATCTTCGCGCCGGGCGCCTCGCCGTTCATCTTGCCGCCGAAGAGGCTGTTGGCGGCGGTGATGCCGGCGACGTGCGTGCCGTGCTCGGACTCGATGATGCCGATGTTGACGAAGTCGGCCTTCTTGCCGACCCAGTCCCCGCCGAGCGGGTCCATCGGGACGTCCTTGCGGATCTGGATCACGAACGGGATCCGCTCGGCGACGTCGGTCGCCGGGTTGTCCGTGCCGAAGTAGCCGATCTGGTAGCCGTCCTTGTACGGCTTCATCGGCTCGTTGTTCGTGAAGTCGCCGTCCTGGTCGGTGTCGACGCGGACGGTGCCGGCGGCGGCGTCGTAGAGCATGCCGAACCGGTCGGTGGTGTCCCCGTCCCGGTTGACGTCGCCCTTCGCGTCACCGGTGGCGGTGATCGACTCGCTGAACCGGCTCCACTGGTACGAGCCCTCCGGCGCCTTCCAGCTCTGGCCGCCGGCGCTGAAGGTGCCGCCCGCGGCCGTGACCGGGGTGATCTGCGCGCGCCAGGTGGCGTCGTTGTCCGTGATCGGGTCCGTCGCGGTGACCCAGTCGACGATCTTGCGCTCGCCGGTGGTGGTCTTCTGGAGCGCCGGGTGGCCGAGGTCGACGCCCGAGTCCAGGATGCCGATGGTCACGCCGCGGCCGTCGGCCTGCGGGTTCTTGGCGACGAAGTCCACCGCGCCCGTCTCGAAGGACGGGTTGTACGGGTTCTTCGCGGGGGTGTTCTTGTCCGGCCCCGGGTAGGTCTCGGAGGCGGTCTTCCCCACCGACCCCGAGTCCTTGCCCGCGTCGGGACGCGGGTCCGAGAGCTGGATTTCGTGCTTGAGGTCCAGGGCGTGCACCGAGGACAGCTTCGCGGCCGCCTTCAGCGCGGCCTCGGCCTTGGCGGTCGGCAGCGTGGCCCGCACGTAGCCGAGCTTGTCGTTCGTCTGGCCGACCGAGGCGCCCTGGACCGCGCCGAGCTGGTCGGCGACCTGCTTGGTCTGGCCGGGGGCGGTGGCCACCATGACGGTGACGGTCGCGTCGCCCTTGGCCTTCGCCTGCTGGAGCAGTTCCGCGTCCGCCGAGCCGATCTTCTCGTCGGCGGACTTGACGGCCGGGCTCGTGCCCGGGGTGCCGGCGGGGCCGGTCGCCGCGAACACGGGCATCGCACCGGCGGTCGCCAGCGCGGCGACCAGGCCGGCCGCGGCCGCGACGCGCGCGACGCGTCTGGCCCCGGATATGGAGCTGGGGGATTCGAGGGTCATCAGCATCCCTGGATAAGTGAAAGATACGGTCCGGATTTCGGTGCCGGATGACCGGTCAGCTTTGCGCAACCGACCGCTCTTTGGGGAGGCTTGTCATTGACCGAGACCTGACATGGCGGACTCTCGCCAGGTGGGATCATGCGCCATCGAGGCCGTACCGGGGCGTACTCGTGCGAATCACAGGGGTTGAAAAGTTGCTTTGTCGACTTCCCGACCTCATTGTGAGGATGGTCCGAAGCCCGTTCTCAGATCGGGTGTGACAACTTCCGGGCCGTCAGCGCACGCGCGTGCGCGCGTAGTGTCGCGAGGCCTTCGCCCGGTTTCCGCACGCGGACATGGAGCACCATCGCCGGGTGCCGTTGCGCGAGGTGTCGTGGAAGTGCAGCACGCACGACTCGGAGGCGCACGTGCGGATCCGCCCGGGCGACGTGCCCAGCAGCTCCAGGTAGTCACGGGCGGCCGTCCAGGCCGGACCCCAGGTCGGGTCCTCGAACTCGGTGCGCTCGCCCGGCCCTTCGGGGGTCAGGGTGGCCCGGATCCGGCCGTGCTCCAGGACGGCGTCGACCAGGGCGCGCGCGCTCTCGTCGGCCGGGTCCGCGACCGCGCGGGCGAGTGACTCCCGGGCGGTCAGCAGGTGGACGAGGGTGGCGGCGTCGGCTCGGAAGCGGTCGGCCAGCCCGGTGCTGCGCAGCCAGATCGCGAGCCCCTCGACCCGGGTCAGCCCGAAGGCGCCGGCGAAGAGGTCGGTGACCTCGCCGTCCTGCGTCCAGCGCGTGTTCAGCAGGTCCAGTGAGACCGGCTCACCCGTCAGGGGGCGGGGATCCGCCGCTGTCGCCATCGCGCCGCTCCTCCGCAGATACAGGCTAACCCCTCAAGGGTACGTGACCGGTTGGGCGCGGCGCCGGCCGCGCCTGGACGGGACCCTGGGGAACCTGGCCGCGGGCGGCTGCGCTGGAGCGCGCCGGAGCGCTCGCCGGCCGATCCGGCGCCGCCGTCTCACCGGGGGAGTACGACCAGGTAGGCGGCGGGCTCGCGGTCGGCGGAAGCCGTCAGCGCGGTGCGGACCACCGCGGCCTGCTGCTCGGGCCAGTCGCGCAGCTTGCGCGGGGTGATGTGCAGGACGGTCACGCCGAGCCGCTCCAGCGTCTCGCGCTTGTGGACGGCCTCCGAGAACTGCTCGTCCTCGCCCTGCCGGGGCGCGCGGGTGTCGATCTCGACGGCGACCGCCTGGTCGGGCCAGTAGGCGTCGACCCCGCCCAGGTGCGGGCCGCCGGGCAGGCGCAGGTCCACGTTCCAGACCGGCTCGGGGAGCTCGTGGCCCCGTACGAGCTGGTACAGCCGGTCCTCGGCGATGGCCCGGCCCTCCGCGAGCAGGGACTCGACGGCGTCCACGACGTGGGGGCGGTTCAGCAGCCGCGCCACCGTCAGCTCCCTCACGACGGCGGAGGGTTCGCAGTGGCCGCCGCGGACCGCCTCGCTGAGCAGGCGGCGTACGGTGCCTGCGTCGGAGAGCCGGGCGACCGCGTCGGCCAGCGCCCGGGCCACGGGGGCGACGGGCACCCCGGTCACCTGCTGCGGGCACGGCGGGGTGTGCGTCCGTACGATCCGCACGGCGTCGACGGAGCGGAGCCGGCGGGTGTGGGGCACCAGTACGTCGATCTGCGTGAGCGCGAGCAGCGCGGGCGCGGAGCCGAAGCGGTACAGCGCGAGGGCCGCGAGCCCGGTGATCATGGCCTCGCCGCCGCGGCGGCCCGCGTACAGCAGGGCGGCGTGCAGGCGCTCCTCGCTGGTCGCGGTGCCGGGGTGGAGGAGGAACACCCCGGGAAGGACCTCCTGCCAGGGCCGCTCGGCGGCTTCGGAGGCGCTGATGCCGTGCTCGCGGAGCTGGGCGAGGCTCATGACGCGGGGGCGGCTGCCGGTCAGGTGGGCGAGCGGGAGGGGCGCGTTGTGGTTCATGCGGCGGAGATTCCCGCCCGGGCGGGCCCCGCTAACCCCTGTTACACGCCCGTCGACAAATCGGGACAAGCCCGCACTAAAGTACGGCCGTTCGAAAGCCGATACCGCCGTTCCCATCCATCGGCGGGGCCGGCCGCCCAGGGTGGCCGGCCCCGCCGATGGGCCCGCTAGACCGCGGCCGAACCCGCCGCGGCGGCCGCGTCGCAGGCCTGCGCGCGCAGCGCCCGGGCCAGGTCGTCACGGGCCTCCAGGACCAGGCGGCGCAGCGCCGGAGCGGCATCGGCGTGCGCGGCGAGCCACGCGTCCGTGGCGGCCAGCGTCGGCTCCGAGTCCTCCAGCGCGGGGTACATCCCCTTCACCACGTGCATGCCGATCTGGATCGACCGGTCCGCCCAGATCCGCTCGATCACCTCGAAGTAGCGCCCCGCGTAGGGCGCCAGCAGCGCCCGCTGCGAAGGCTGCTGCATGCCCGCGATCGTCGCCTCCACCAGCGCGTTCGACAGCACGTCCGACTCGACGACCGCCGCCCACGCCTGGTCCTTGACCGCCGCGGACGGCCGCGCGGCAAGACAGCGCACCTGGTGCCGCTTGCCCGACGCCGTGTCGTCGCGCGCCAGTTCGGCGGCCAGCACGGCCTCGTCCACCGCGCCGTGGGCGGACAGCGGCAGCAGGAAGTCCCAGCGCAGCTCCTGGTCCACGTCCAGCCCGTCGATCCGCGCCGAACCGTCCAGCAGCCCCAGCAGCAGCTGGAAGTCGCCCTCGGTCGCCGCACCCGCCGCGAAGAAGCGGGCCCAGGTCAGCTGGTGCTCGGAGCCCGGCTCCGACATGCGCAGCTCCTGGAGCGCGACCGCCGACAGCACCCGGCCGCCCTGCTCGCGCCAGCCGGCCGCCGCGTAGTGCGTGACCGCGGCCAGGGCCTGCGAGTGCAGCATCTGCAGCACGCCGACGTCGCTCTCGCGGCCGGCGTGGGCCAGCACCAGCGAGATGAAGTCGCGCGCCGGCATCAGCCCGTCGCGCGTCAGGTTCCACAGCGCCGACCAGCACAGCGCCCGCGCCAGCGGGTCCGCCACGCTCCCGAGCCGCTCGCGCAGCGTCGCCAGCGAGCCCTCGTCGAAGCGCATCTTGCAGTACGTCAGGTCGTCGTCGTTGACCAGCACCAGGTCGGGACGCTCCTGCCCGGCCAGCTTCGCCACGACCGTCGAGGCACCGGCGACGTCCGCCTCGGCCTGCGCGTAGCGGACCAGCGAGCCGTCCTCCAGCCGGTACAGGCCGACCGCGACCCGGTGCGGGCGCAGCTCCTCGCCCTCCTGGACCACGGCCAGCTCGGTCACCCGGCCGCCCGCGTCGTACGTCAGCACCGGCGTCAGCACGTTCACGCCGGCCGTCTGCAGCCACGCCCGCGACCACTCGGCCATGTCCCGACCGGAGACCTCGCCGAGCACCGACAGCAGGTCGTCCAGCGTCGTGTTCCCGTACGCGTTGGCCTTGAAGTAGCGCCGCGCGCCCTCCAGGAAGGCGTCCCGTCCCACGTACGCGACGAGCTGCTTGAGCACCGCGGCGCCCTTGGCGTACGTGATGCCGTCGAAGTTGAGCTTCGCGTCCTCCAGGTCACGGATGTCGGCCGTGATCGGGTGCGTGGAGGGCAGCTGGTCCGCCCGGTACGCCCACGCCTTGCGGTTGTTGGCGAAGGTCACCCACGCCTGGTCGAAGCGGGTCGCCTCCACCTGCGAGAAGGAGCCCATGAAGTCCGCGAAGGACTCCTTGAGCCACAGGTCGTCCCACCACTTCATGGTGACGAGGTCGCCGAACCACATGTGGGCCATCTCGTGCAGGATCGTGTTGCAGCGCCGCTCGTAGGCGGCCCGCGTCACCTTGCCGCGGAAGATGTACTCCTCGCGGAAGGTCACCATCCCCGGGTTCTCCATCGCGCCCAGGTTGTACTCGGGCACGAAGGCCTGGTCGTACTTCCCGAAGGGGTACGGGTAGTCGAAGTGCTCGTGGAAGAAGTCGAAGCCCTGCTTGGTGACCAGGAAGACGTCGTCCGCGTCGAAGTGCTTCGCCAGCCCCTTGCGGCAGATCGCGCCCAGCGGGATCGTCAGGTCCCCGCGCGTGTAGGTGTCCGTCACGTAGTGGTACGGGCCCGCCACCACGCAGGTGATGTACGTGGAGATCGGCGCGGTCTCGGCGAAGCGCCGGGTCAGTCCCTCCCGTCGCCCACCACCCTCCTGAGGAAGCGCTTCGCTCTCGGCCTTACGGCGGGACTCCTCGGCGCCGTTGCTCCAGACGTGCCAGCCCTCGGGCGCGGTCACCTCGAAGCGGTAGGGGGCCTTCAGGTCGGGCTGCTCGAAGTTCGCGTACACGCGGCGGGCGTCGGCCGGCTCGTACTGCGTGTAGAGGTAGACCTCGCCGTCCTCCGGGTCGACGAAGCGGTGCATGCCCTCGCCCGTCCGGCTGTACGCGCAGTTCGCGTCCACCACCAGGACGTTCTCGGCGGCCAGATCGTCCAGGGCGATCCGCGCCCCGTCGAAGACGGCGGCCGGGTCCAGTTCCCGCCCGTTGAGGGTGACGGAGTTCACCGACGGCGCGATGAGGTCCGCGAAGGTGGCCGAGCCGGGGGCCGCGGCCCGGAAACGGATCGTGGTCACCGAGCGGAAGGTCCGCGGACCCCCGGCCGGCTCGGCCTCGTCCACGGCGGACCTCAGGTCGAGGACCACCTCGTACCCGTCGACGGACAGCAGCTCGGCCCGCTCGCGGGCCTCGTCACGGGACAGATTCTCTCCGGGCACGTGCACTCCTTCGTGCGTGATCGCGATACCTGACGGAATCCTCGCACGGGGGAATGCGCGAGGGCCCGGCCTGGTTGGCGAGGGGGAACACGACCAGTGATGTACACGGCGATTCGAGGAGAGACATGGCCGACACCCAGGTGCGCGAGAAGACCCCGGTCGACTTCTGGTTCGACCCGCTCTGCCCCTGGGCCTGGATGACGTCCCGCTGGATGCTGGAGGTCGAGAAGGTCCGCGACGTCGAGGTGCGCTGGCACGTCATGAGCCTCGCCGTCCTGAACGAGAACAAGCTCGACGAGCTGCCCGAGCGCTACCGCGAGCTGCTCGGCCCCAAGGGCTGGGCCCCGGTCCGCGTCGTCATCGCGGCCCAGCAGAAGCACGGTGAGGAGATCACCGGCAAGCTGTACACCGCGCTCGGCACCCGGATCCACAACGAGGACAAGGGCGCGACCCGCGAGGTCATCGCCGAGGCGCTGGCGGAGGTCGGCCTGCCGGCCGAGCTGCTCGCCTACGCCGACTCCGACGAGTACGACCACGTGCTGCGCGACTCCCACAACGACGGCATCGAGCGCGTCGGCCAGGAGGTCGGCACCCCGGTGATCTCCGTGCCCGGCGCCGAGGGCGACGAGGTGGCCTTCTTCGGCCCGGTGGTCACCCCGACCCCGCGCGGCGAGGCCGCGGCCCGGCTGTGGGACGGCACCCTGCTGGTCGCCTCCACCCCCGGCTTCTACGAGATCAAGCGCACCCGCACCAAGGGCCCGTCCTTCGAGTAGGCCTGCCGGTCCGCGGACGCACGCGAAAGACCCCCGCAAGTCACGTCCTTGCG
The DNA here is from genome assembly GCF_042896985.1 of Streptomyces sp. NPDC001194. Classification (NCBI taxonomy): domain Bacteria; kingdom Bacillati; phylum Actinomycetota; class Actinomycetes; order Kitasatosporales; family Streptomycetaceae; genus Streptomyces; species Streptomyces sp. NPDC001194. The sequence goes on from NZ_JBIAXU010000002.1 coordinate 44,496, forward strand.
GGGGTCTTCCGTTGGACGCCCCCTGCGCGAAGGTTGAGAAGACGATCACGAGGAGGGGGCACCTCCCGGCCGGAGCTGGGGGAGGCTCAGGGGGCTGCGATCAGCCCTTGGCGGGGATCAGCAGCGGGGTGTTCGCCTTGGCGTCGGTGTAGCGCTTGGCCACGTCCTGCCAGTTGACGACGTTCCACATGGCCTCGATGAAGTCCACCTTCTGGTTCTTGTACTGCAGGTAGAAGGCGTGCTCCCAGGCGTCGAAGACCAGGATCGGGGTGCTGGCGACGCCCACGTTGCCCTGGTGGTCGTAGACCTGCTCGACGACCAGACGGCCGCTGACGGGCTCGTACGCGAGCACGCCCCAGCCGGAGCCCTGCGTCGCGGAGGACGCGAAGGTCAGCTGCTTCTTGAACTTCGCGAAGGAGCCGAAGGACTCGGTGATCGCGTCGGCCAGGTCGCCGAGGCCGTCGGCTGCGGTGGGCTCGCCGCCGCCCTCGCCGGTCTTCGGGCTGGCCATGTTGTGCCAGTAGATGCTGTGCAGGATGTGGCCGGAGAGGTGGAACGCGAGGTTCTTCTCGAGGCCGTTGAGCGCGCCCCAGTTCTCCTTGTCGCGGGCCTCCGCCAGCTGCTCCAGCGTGGTGTTGGCGCCGGTGACGTAAGCCGCGTGGTGCTTGTCGTGGTGCAGCTCGATGATCTGCGGGTTGATCACCGGCTCCAGCGCCGCGTAGTCGTACGGAAGCTCAGGAAGCGTGTAGATGGCCATGCGTGTTATCCGGTCCCCTCAGCGTGCCAACTGCTTATTGCAATCAATGCGCAACTGCACGCTAGCAGTATCTATTCCGGTGATCACGTAAGGGTTACCTCTGTAAAACGCCGGTGGGCCCCGTGCGAACGCACGGGGCCCACCGGGGATCGGGGGTGTGTCAGCGGGCGGCCGCGGCCCGGCGCTGCATCACGTAGCCGGTCACCGCGAGGGCGACGGTGAGGCCGCCGGTGAAGACCACCTGCACCCGGGTGTCCCGGTCGAGGAGCATGAGCACCAGGACCCCGGCCACCCCGGCCAGCGCCACCCAGGTCAGGTACGGGAAGCCCCACATCTTCACGACGAGCTTTTCCGGGGCCTCCCGCTCCAGCCGGCGCCGCAGCACGAACTGCGAGACGGCGATGAAGCCCCAGACGACGAGGATGACCCCGCCGACCATGTTCAGCAGCCAGGCGAACAGGGTGTCCGGGTACCAGTACGACAGCAGCACGGTGACGAAGCCGAACCCGCAGGAGGCGAGCACCGCGCGGCGCGGAACCCGGCCGCTGACCTTGCCCAGCGCTTTCGGGCCCTGGCCGCGGGAGACGAGCGAGTAGGCCATGCGCGAGGAGCCGTAGATGTTGGCGTTCATCGCCGACAGCAGCGCGATCAGGATGACCACGTTCATGATCTCGCCGGCGGCCGGGATGCCCAGGTGGTCCAGGGCCGCCGCGTACGGGCCGTCCTCGGTCACCGCCGGGTCGTTCCACGGCAGCAGCGTGACGATGACGAGCATGGAGCCGACGTAGACGATCGCGATCCGCCACATGGTGGTCTTCACGGCCCGGGCCACGCCCTTGACGGGGTTCTCCGATTCGGCGGCCGCGATGGTCACCGTCTCCAGGCCGCCGTACGCGACCACCGAGGCGAGCAGTCCGACCAGCAGGCCGTCCATGCCGTTGGGCAGGAACCCGCCGTCGTGCAGCAGGTTGGCGGTGCCGGGGGAGGCGGTGCCGGGCAGCAGCCCCAGGACGGCCAGCACGCCCAGGCCCAGGAAGAGCGCGATCGCGCCGATCTTGAGGGCGGCGAACCAGAACTCGAACTCGCCGAAGTTGGAGACGGCGGCCAGGTTCGTGCCGCAGAACAGCGCCATGAAGGCCAGCACCCACACCCAGGACGGGGTGCCGGGGAACCAGCCGGTCATGATGTGCGCCGCGCCGATCGCCTCGATGGCCACGCCCACGCACAGCAGGGTCCAGAACATCCAGCCGGCCGTGAACCCGGCCCAGGGGCCGATCGCCCGGTCCGCGTGCACGGAGAAGGAGCCGGAGGCCGGGTTGGCGGCGGACATCTCGCCGAGCATCCGCATCACGAACATCACGAGCAGACCGGATGCGGCGTACGCGATCACGATCGAGGGACCCGCGGCGGCGATGCCGGCGCCGGAACCCACGAAGAGGCCGGCGCCGATGACCCCGCCGAGGGCGATCATCGAGAGGTGGCGCTGCTTGAGGCCGTTGCCGAGGGGGGATCCGGCGCCGCCCGAGGAGGGTGCCTCCTGGGCGCGGGGTGCCGTGGATGTCTGGCTCATGAAGGTGTTGCCTGTCCGGTGTGCGGGTGGACGGGAGGAAGTGCCCCAGTCTCACCCTTGTCCGATCATCGGACGCTCTGCGTCCGTTATTCGGACAGCGGGATGACCATCGGTGATCGTCCCCGTACGCTCGCGACAGGACACCGAAGACGCGGCAGGGGGCCGAATGGACCACGGCATACGGGAATTGGCGGCGACGGGACGGGGCGTACTGGTCACCGGAGCCTCCCGCGGCATCGGGCGGGCCGTCGCCACCGCCTTCGCCCGCCAGGGCGACCGGGTCGCCGTGCACTGCACCGCCCGCAGGGCCGACGCCGAACGGACCCTCGCCGGGCTGCCCGGGGACGGCCACGTCCTGCTCACCGCGGACCTCGCCGACCCCGAGCAGGTGGCGGAGCTGGCCGCCGCGGCCGAGGAGGCGCTCGACGGTGTGGACGTGCTCGTCAACAACGCCGCCGTCATGGTCGCGCACCCGCTGCCCACCACCTCGTACGCCGACTGGCAGGCGGCCTGGCAGCACACCGCCGCGGTCAACCTGTTCGGCGCCGCCAACCTCGTGCACTGCGTCGCCCGCCGCATGATCGAAGGCGGCCGCGCGGGCCGCGTCGTCAACATCGGCTCGCGCGGGGCCTTCCGCGGTGAGCCCGACCACCCGGCGTACGGGGCCACCAAGGCGGCCCTGCACGCCCTCGGCCAGTCCCTCGCCGTCTCCCTGGCCCCGCACGGCATCGCGGTCGCGGCCGTCGCACCCGGCTTCGTGGCCACCGAACGGGTCGCCGGCCGGCTCGAGGGGGAGGAGGGGACGCGCATCCGCGCCCAGAGCCCCTTCGGCCGGGTCGGCACGCCCGAGGAGGTCGCCGCCGCGGTCCTCCACCTCGCCTCGCCCGCGGCGGCCTGGAGCTCGGGCACCGTCCTCGACGTCAACGGCGCCTCGTACCTGCGGACCTGACGGCCCCCGACGCCGAACGGGCCCCCGCCGCCTTCCGGCGCGGGGGCCCGCTCCTTCACCGCCGACGCGGGATCAGGCGCGGCGGGCCCGGATCTCGCGCACCCACGCCACCACCAGTACGGCGGCCGCCGCGCCCGTGGACCACAGCAGCTGCGGCCGCGCCGAGTCGTCGAACAGCATCAGCACCAGCACCGCCGCCATGCCGAGCAGCGCCACCCACGTCAGGTACGGGAAGCACCACATCCGCAGCGTCAGGCGCTCCGGCATGTCCCGTTCCAGCATGCGGCGCAGCTTCAGCTCCGAGACCGCGATCAGCGCCCACACGAACAGCAGCACCGCGCCGACCGCGTTGAGCATGTAGAGGAAGACCGTGTCCGGCCACAGCAGGTTCAGCACCACGGACACGAAGCCGAAGGCCACCGAGGCGAAGACGGCCCGGCGCGGGACCCCGCCGCCCGACACCTTCAGCAGGGCCTTGGGCGCCTCGCCGCGCTCGGCCAGCGAGAACACCATGCGCGAGGAGCCGTACAGATTGGCGTTGAGCGCGGAGAGCAGCGCCACGAACACCACGATGTTCATGATCTGGCCGGCCCCGGGGATCCCGATGGAGTCCAGGACGGCGACGTACGGGCTCTGCCCCGGCTCCAGCGAGTCCCACGGCAGCAGGGTCACGATGACGACCATCGAGCCGACGTAGAAGAAGAGGATGCGCCACACGGCGCTGCGCACCGCACGGGCCACGGACTTGGCCGGGTCGTCGGACTCGGCGGCCGCGATGGTGACGACCTCCAGGCCGCCGAACGCGAAGATGACCGCGAGCATGCCGGCGACCACCCCGCCGAAGCCCTCGGGGAAGAACCCGCCCTGGCCGGTCAGGTTGGCCATGCCGATGGGGTCCGTGTCGGGCAGCAGGCCGAAGATCGCCAGCGTGCCGAGGATCAGGAAGAGGACGATCGCGCCGACCTTGAGGGCCGCGAACCAGAACTCGAACTCGCCGAAGTTCTTCACGGCGGCCAGGTTGCTCACGGTGAAGACCACCATGAAGATCAGCACCCAGACCCACTGGTCGACCGAGGGCAGCCAGCCGTTCGCGATCTTTGCCGCGCCGGTGGCCTCCACCGCCAGCACCACGACCAGCAGGAACCAGTAGAGCCAGCCCGCGGAGAACCCGGCCCACCTGCCCAGCGCCCGCTCCGCGTACACGGAGAACGAGCCGGAGGCGGGCATCGCCGCCGACATCTCGCCGAGCGCCCGCATCACCAGCATGGCGAGGGCGCCCGCCAGCAGGTACGAGCAGATGATCGCGGGGCCGGCGATGCCGATGCCGGCCCCGGAACCGACGAACAGCCCGGCGCCGATCACGCCGCCGAGGCCCAGCATGGTCAGGTGGCGCTGCTTCAGGCTGTGGCTGAGGGGTTCCACCGGGAACTCGGGCCCGGTGGGAGGGTTGGATCCGGGCCGGTCTGCTGGGGGGCTGGTGGGCAAGCGGTCGCGCATGAGTGGATGCTCGTACTCTCGTGCTCGGCAGCGGCGGTGGGGGCTCCGCATTCGGATTGGCGGGACCCTACAGTCTCACCGGACGGCGCCCATCCGCGCAAAACGGACGTGTTGTCTAAATCTGGCTCGTGACGCGGATCACTCCACCCGGGGTGTGAACCGGCCTCTTTGTGCACTCCCCACCAAAGCGGTGAGCAGGGCTTTGTCCCGGCCGGAGGTGGGGCGGCGCCCGGCCGCGCACTAGCGTCGGTGATCGTCCCGTCACCCTCACCCCGCGGAGCCCTTGATGAGCACTGCTTCCGTCTCCTTCCGCCCCGGCGCCGTCCTCGCCGACCTGCTGCCCGCGAGCCGCGTCCGCGACATCGCGCTCGTCGCCGGCGGAGCCGCGCTCACCGGCCTCGCCGCGCAGATCGCCGTGCCCGTCCCCGGCTCGCCGGTCCCGGTCACCGGCCAGACCTTCGCGGCCCTGCTGGTCGGCACCGCGTTCGGCGCCCGGCGCGGATTCCTGTCCCTGGCCCTGTACGCGCTCGTCGGCATGGCGGGCGTGCCGTGGTTCGCGGGCGGCACCTCCGGCGCGGGCGGCGCCTCCTTCGGCTACGTGCTCGGCATGCTCCTCGCCGCGACCGTCGCGGGTGCCCTGGCCCGCCGCGGCGCCGACCGCTCGGTCCTCCGTACGGCGGGCACGATGGTGCTGGGCTCCGCCCTGATCTACGCCGTGGGCGTGCCGTACCTGGCGCTGTCCACCGGGATGTCCTTCGGCGCGGCCGTCGCGGCGGGGCTGACCCCGTTCCTGATCGGCGACGCGCTCAAGGCGGCGCTGGCGATGGGCCTGCTGCCCGCCACGTGGAAGCTGGTCGGCGGGAAGTAGCCGGCCGCCGCGGCTCAGGCACGACAGCACGACAGCCCCGGACCACACCTGGTGGTCCGGGGCTGTCGTGTCACCGCATGCGTGCCTAGGCGCGCTCGGCGGCCTTGCGGCGCACGTCGCGCACCACGCCGATGACCAGTACGACGGCGGCGACCAGCAGCGACAGCATGACCGTCTCGCGGTTGTCCTTGTCGTAGACCATGTAGCCCAGGACGAAGGTGATCATCGCGGCGGTGGCCCACGTCAGGTACGGGAAGAGCCACATCTTGACCGTCAGCTTCTCCGGCGCCTCGCGCACCAGGATCTTGCGCATCCGCAGCTGGGTCAGGCAGATCACCAGCCACACGAAGAGCGCGATCGCACCGGAGGAGTTCAGCAGGAAGCTGAAGACCGTGTCCGGGGAGCTGTAGTTGAAGTAGACGGCGGCGAAGCCGAAGATCACGGAGCCCAGGATCGCGGCCATGGGCACGCCGCGCTTGTTGACCTTGGCGAAGACCTTGGGCGCGTCACCGCGCTCGCCCAGCGAGAACGCCATGCGGGAGGCCGTGTACATGCCCGAGTTCAGGCAGGACAGCACGGCGGTCAGGACGATCACGTTCATGATCTGGCCGGCGTGCGCGATGCCGATGGAGTCCAGGGCGGCGACGTACGAGCCCTTGTCGACGATCGACTTGTCGTTCCACGGCAGCAGGGTGAGGACGATGAAGATCGAGCCCAGGTAGAAGACGCCGATGCGCCAGATCACCGAGTTGGTGGCCTTGGTGACCGCGCGGCGCGGGTCCTCGGACTCGCCGGCCGCCAGGGTGACGATCTCGCTGCCCATGAAGGAGAAGACGACCATCAGCACGCCGGTGAGGATGGAGCCCCAGCCGTTCGGCATGAAGCCGCCCGCGTCGGTGAGGTGCGCGAAGCCGGCACCCGGGTTGTCCGAACCGGGCAGCACGCCGAAGACGGCGAGCATGCCGACGATCACGAACGCGCCGATGGCGACGACCTTGATGCCCGCGAACCAGAACTCGAACTCGCCGTAGGAGGCGACCGAGCCGAGGTTGGTGACCGTCAGGACCACCATCACGATCAGGGCCCAGCCCCACTGCGGGACGGCCGGGACCCAGCCCTCGAGGATCTTCGCACCGGCGGTCGCCTCCACGGCGAGCACGACGACCCAGAAGAACCAGTACAGCCAGCCGATGGAGAAGCCGGCCCAGCGGCCGAGCGCGCGGTCGGCGTACGCGGAGAAGGAGCCCGAGTTCGGGCTGGCGGCGGCCATCTCGCCGAGCATCCGCATCACGAAGACGACCATCGCTCCGACGAGCAGGTACGAGATCAGGATGGCGGGACCGGCCTTGGCGATACCGCCACCAGAGCCGACGAAGAGACCGGCGCCGATGACGCCGCCAATGGCGATCATGGAAAGGTGGCGGTTCTTGAGACCGGCCTTCAGACCGTCGGAGGGCAGGCCGTCACCGGAGTTACCGGTGGGGTCGCCTGCCTTCTGAAGGGTCGTCGTGGAGCTCATGGACGGATCCTTAGGTTCTCGGGTTTCGAGGCCCCGGCATTCAAACCTGAGATGAACGCAGGACGGAAGACCTCAATCCGGATCGTTGCGTTGGGGCGAACGTCCAAGACCTCGGTCCCCCCGTGTCCCATCTGCGTTCTTTGGTTTTATTTGAGCTTTAGAAGTGACTTACGCGACACCCCTGCGAAGATCGCGGAGCCCGCTCGTGCCACACTCGTCCCATGCGCGTGTACCTCGGATCCGACCATGCCGGCTTTGAGCTCAAGAACCACCTGGTGGACTGGCTCAAGAACAACGGCCACGAGCCCGTCGACTGCGGGCCCCACATCTACGACGCGGTGGACGACTACCCGCCGTTCTGCCTGCGCGCCGCGGAGAAGACCGCCGCCGACGCCGACAGCCTCGGCATCGTCATCGGCGGCTCCGGCAACGGGGAGCAGATCGCCGCGAACAAGGTCAAGGGCGTCCGCGCCATCCTGGCCTGGAGCGTCGAGACCGCGAAGCTCGGCCGTGAGCACAACAACGCCAACGTGATCTCCGTGGGCGGCCGCATGCACACGCAGGACGAGGCCGTCTCCTTCATCGAGGCCTTCCTGGCGACCCCGTACTCCGGCGAGGAGCGCCACACCCGCCGCATCGAGATGCTCTCCGCGTACGAGCAGACCGGCGAGCTCCCCCCGATCCCGGCCCACCACCCGCAGGGCTGATCTTCCGCTCCACCGTGCCGCCGTGGCTCCCGGCCCGGCGGCACGGCCGTTTCCGGAACCGGATCCGGATGTACAGCAGAGCCGGAGCCGGAGCAGAGCCGATGCCAGAGGCAGGAGAAGAGCAGTGCCCGAGGGGCATACGATCCACCGCCTCGCCCAGGACCACACCCGGCGCTTCGCCGGGCGCCCGGTCCGGGTGAGCAGCCCGCAGGGCCGCTTCGCCGAGAGCGCCGCCCTGCTCGACGGGCGGGAGCTGGAGAGCGCCGAAGCGCACGGCAAGCACCTGTTCCTGGAACTCGGCGACGCCTGGATCCACATCCACCTCGGCCTGTTCGGCAAGCTCGGCTTCGGCCCCGCCCCGGCGCCCCCGGCCACCGACACGGTCCGGCTGCGGCTGCGCAACGCGGAGCACTGGGCCGATCTGCGCGGCCCCACCGCCTGCGCATTGATCGGCGACGCCGAGAAGAAGGCGATACACGAGCGGCTCGGCCCCGACCCGCTGCGCCCGGCCGACGATCCGGACCGCGCCTGGAAGCGGATCTCCCGCTCCCGCACCACCGTCGCCGCCCTGCTCATGGACCAGAAGGTGATCGCGGGCGTCGGCAACGTCTACCGCGCCGAGGTCCTCTTCCGGCACGGCATCGACCCGTACCGGCTGGGCAAGGACCTCACGCGCGGCGAGTGGGACGCCATGTGGGCGGATCTGGCGGTGCTGATGCGCGAGGGCGTCCGGAACAACCGGATCGACACCGTCCGCGACGAGCACCTGCCCGAGGCCATGGGCCGCCCGCCGCGCGTGGACGACCACGGCGGCGAGGTGTACGTCTACCGCCGGGCGAACATGCCCTGCCACATCTGCGGGGCCGAGGTCCGCACCGCCGATCTGGCGGCGCGGAACCTCTTCTGGTGCCCGTCCTGCCAGACCGGGTGAGCCCGCCGGGCGGCCGCCGGCCCCAGGGCCCTGCCGGCCCCAGGGCCCTGCCGGCCCCAGGGCCCTGCCGGCCCCAGGGCCCTGCCGGCCCCAGGGCCCTGCCGGCCCCCGGGCCCTGCCGGCCCCCGGGCCCTGCCGGCCCCCGGGCCCTGCCGGCCCCCGGGCCCTGCCGGCCCCCGGGCCCTGCCGGCCCCCGGCCCCGCGGCCGCCTAGAAGCCGTGCGGGAGCCAGGGCGCCACATCGGCGGTGAAGGCCCGCGAGGCCTCCGCCAGCGCGCCCGGGCGCAGCTCGCGCACCCGGCCGGCCGCCGCCAGCGAGGTCAGGGTGATCCCGCCGAGGTACGCCGAGCCCAGCTCGCGCACCGACAGCTCCAGGTCCGCCGGGTCCGCGGTCCGCGTACAGGACACGGCGCCCCCCGCATCGCGGACCAGCCGCCACCGCCCCTCGTTCCACGGGCAGAACGCGTCCTCGACCTCCATCACCACGTCCAGCGGGGCGCCGTACGCCCGGGCCTCCAGGGCCGCCGGCAGGTCCACCAGCCGCAGGTGCAGCGAGTCGCGCGGGGCCGGGCGCGCGCGCCGGACGTCGCTGACCAGGTGGAGCAGCGGATCGTCCACCGGCCGCTTGCGCGCCCGTACCGTCGAGGTCAGATCGATCTCGAACAGGTAGCGCCACAGCGCGGCCGTCGCCGCCGGGTCCAGCGCGTCGAGATCGGCGACCTCGACCGTGCCCTCCCAGCCGTGTCCGTCGTACACGGCCTTGATCCGGTAGCGGGCGTACCCGACCACCTCGCCGTCCGCCCGCTCCGCCAGCACGCACTTGAGCGGCGAGGCGCCCTCGCGCATCGACTCCGGGTCCAGCAGGGACACCCGCTCCCAGCCCGGCTGGCGCGCCGGCATGCCGGGGCGCCGGGCGACCAGCTCCCCGTACACCTGCTCGCACTCCGGCAGCGACTTCTCCGGGTCGGCGAGCCGCAGCCGCACCTCGTCCGTCCCCGCCGGCACCCCGAGCCGTACGCGCGCGGTGTCGACGGTCACGGACAGGGCGTACGTCGCGGTGCCGTAGCCGAAACGTCCGTAGATCGCCGGCTCCGAAGCCGTCAGCACGGCGATCGGCTCGCCGCCCGCCCGCACGTCGTCGAGCTGACGGCGCATCATCGAGGTGAGCAGCCCGCGGCGGCGGTGCGTGGGCGCGACGCCCACCATCGTGACCCCGGCCGCCGGCACCAGCGCCCCGCCCGGCACCGACAGCCGGAAGGAGAAGGCGCCGGCCGAGCCGACGCAGGTCCCGCCGTCCCAGACGCCCAGTGAGCGCCCGAGCTCCGTCAGGGATTTGTAGAGTTCCCGCTCCTGGGGAGACTCCGGCACTCCGCCGAACGCCAGTTCCAGGTGGTCGTACCAGACATCCCACTCATCGGCCTGCAATACGCGCATCTCAAGAGCCATGCGCCCATCCTTACCAGGGCATTCCGTCACAGTCGAAGGGTTTTCGACCGGCCGGAGCCCCCCGGTCCGGGGGTCCCCCTGCGCATGCACAGCCAGGATGGATAGGGTCCCCAAGCAATGGCCGGAGCACGCGTGGAGACGCTCATGGCCCGGACGCGCATGCTGTCGCACCGGGCCCGCACCGCCCTGCGCAAATCCGCCGTCGACTACTTCCGCGGCGACGCCTCCGACTGGCTCGCCTTCGCCGGGCTCCTCCTGACCGTTCCCGCGATCGCCTGCGGCACGCTCATGCTGCCCGTCTGGTTCTCGCCCTCCGCCCTCGTCCTGCCGATCGTCGCGGGCGGCCTGCTGCTGCGCCCCGCGAGCCTGCTCGCGCTGTACGCCGCCTCCGCGGCCGCCCTCATCGTCGAGGCCCTGGTCCTCGGTCCGTACACCCTGGGCCCGGCCCGGGTCACTCCCGGCACGGTCCTGGTCGTGGCCGCCTGCGGATTCTTCGGACTGGTCATCGCGCAGTTCCGCAGCCGCGTCGGCGTGCCCTGGCGGCGCGGCGGCACCATGCTCTTCGACCTGCGCGAACGCATCCGGGTCCAGAGCAAGCTGCCGGCCCTGCCGCGCGGCTGGCACCGCGAGATGGCCCTGCGCCCGGCCGGCGGCCAGTCCTTCTCCGGCGACTTCGTCGTCGCCGCCCGTACGAACGGCGGCCGGACCCTGGAGATCGTCCTGACCGACGTCTCCGGCAAGGGCATGGAGGCGGGCTCGCGCGCCCTGCTGCTGTCCGGCGCGTTCGGCGGCCTGCTCGGCGCCCTGCCCCCGCACGGCTTCCTGCCCGCCGCCAACGGCTACCTGCTCCGCCAGGACTGGGACGAGGGCTTCGCCACCTCCATCCACCTCGTCCTGGACCTGGAGACCGGCGACTACGAGCTCCTCTCCGCCGGCCACCTGCCCGCCCTCCAGCTCTCCGCGGGCACCGGGCGCTGGCAGGAGAAGTCCGGCGAAGGCCCGCTGCTCGGCGTCTACGACGGCGCGGAGTTCGAGCCCGCCCGCGGCAACCTCCGCCGCGGCGACGTCCTCATGCTCTTCACGGACGGGCTGGTCGAGACCGCCGACCGCGACATCAGCGAGGGCATCGACCGCCTCACCGGCGAGGCCGACCGGTACGTCGCCGCCGGGTGGGAGGGCGCGGCCTGGCACCTGATCGAGAAGGTCGCCAAGGACGTCAACGACGACCGCGCGCTGCTGCTCATCCGCCGCTCGCCCTGACCTCCGTACGGGGGTTTTCCCCACCACCGATCCGCCTGGCTCCGCCATGTCCCCGCCCCCGCCCCCGTCCGTAGCGTCGTGACCACGATCACCGACGGGTACGGAAGGCGGCACACCATGGGGCTCCGGCGGAGCAGGCGGCAGCGCGAGAGCGCGCAGGCGGCGTACGAGGGCGCCGGGCGGGAGACGTACGCAAGCACCGCGCAGGCGGCGTACGAGGGCACGGGGCCGACGCCCTACGAGGGCACGGGCCGGACCGCACACGAGGGCACGGCCGCCGTCGAGCTGCGCGGCGTACGGCGCGAGTACGGCCGCGGCGCCGCCACCGTGCACGCGCTGCGCGGGATCGACCTCAGCCTGCCCCGCGGGAGCTTCACCGCCGTCATGGGCCCCTCCGGCTCCGGCAAGTCCACCTTCCTCCAGTGCGCGGCCGGCCTGGACGTCCCCACCACCGGCTCCGTCCGCCTCGGCGGCACCGAGATCACCGGCATGAACGAGAACGAGCTCACCGAACTGCGCCGCAGCCGCCTCGGCTTCGTCTTCCAGGCCTTCAACCTGCTCCCCTCCCTCACCGTGGAGCAGAACGTGCTGCTCCCGATGCGGCTCGCCGGCGGCGGATCCTCGCGGCAGGGCCGGGACCGGGCCGCCGACCTGCTCGCCCGCGTCGGACTCGAAGGCAAGGGACGGCGCCGCCCCGCCGAACTCTCCGGCGGCCAGCAGCAGCGCGTCGCCATCGCACGGGCCCTGGTCACCCGGCCCGACGTGGTCTTCGCCGACGAACCGACCGGCGCCCTCGACACCACCACCGCCGCCGAGGTCCTCGGACTGCTGCGGTCCGCCGTGGACTCGCTCGGCGCCACCATCGTCATGGTCACCCACGACCCGGCCGCCGCGGCCGCCGCCGACCAGGTGCTCTTCCTCGCCGACGGGCTCATCGCCGACCGGCTGCCGCGGAGCTCCGCCGCGGCCATCGCCGCCCGGATGACCGCCCTCACCGCCCCCGCGTACGCCGGAGCGGCCGCCTGATGCCGTTCCACCCCAACGGCCTGGCCCGGGCGGCCGTGCGTTTCCGCCCCGCCGCCTTCGCCGGCACCTTCGTCGCCCTCCTCATGACCGTCGCCATCGTCTCCGCCTGCGGGATCCTGCTGGAGAGCGGGGTTCGCGCGGGACTCGCTCCGACCCGGTACGCCCAGGCGCCCGTGGTCGTCGCCGCCGACCAGCACGTCCGCCGGCAGGCGGGCACCGGCGAAGGCACCTACGAGGAAGCGGTACCGGTCCCGGAGCGGGCCAGGGTCGACGCCGCCCTGCTGGACCGCCTCGCCCCGCTCGGCCGGGCCGTCCCCGACGTGGTGTTCCCCGTACGGGCGGACGCGGGCTCCGTGGAGGCCTCGGGCTGGGGCGCGTCGGCCTTCACGGGTGCGGCGCTCACGGCCGGCCGGGCCCCGGGGACTCCGGGCGAGGTCGTCGTGGGTACGGGCACGGGGCTCGCGGGGGACCGGGTGGTGCTCGACACCCCGGTCGGGAAGCGGGAGTTCCGGGTCGTGGGACGCACCGATGGCGCCGGAGTCCGGTTCTCCGACGCCGAGGCCCGCGCCCTGTCCGGACACCCCGGCGCCCTCGACGCCGTCGTCCTGTTCGACGCCGACCCGGAGGCGGTGCGCGCCGCCGTCGGCGACCGCGCCCAGGTGCTGACCGGCGCCGCCCGCGCCGTGGACCCGGCGCTCGCGGGCGCCAAGGAGCTGCTGACGGGCATCGGCGGCTCCTTCGGGGGCACCGCCACCCTCGTCGCCGTGTTCACCGCCGCCGGTACGGTCGCGCTCTCCGTCGGGCAGCGCTCCCGCGAGTTCGCCCTGCTGCGCGCCGTCGGAGCCACCCCGCGGCAGATCCGCCGCATCGTCGCCACCGAAGCCCTGCTCGTCGCGCCCGCCGCGGGTGTGCTGGGCTGCGTACCCGGCATCGGCCTCGCCGCCTGGTGGTTCGGGCAGCTCCAGGCCAAGGGCGCGATCCCGGACGGCGTCGAGCTCGCCGTCTCCTGGATCCCGCTCGCCACGGCCGCCGGCACCGGCCTCGTCACCGCGCTGCTCGCGGGCTGGGCCGCCGCCCGCAGGCCCGCCCGGATCCGGCCCGGCCAGGCGCTGGCCGCGGCCGCCGTGGAACGCCTCGGGCCGGGGTGGATCCGTACGCCCCTGGGCATCGCCGCCCTGGCCGGCGGGATCGCCTGCGCGGGCCTGGCCGCCACCTCCGCCGGGGAGGAGGCAGCCAACGCCGCGCTCGGCGTGGTCATGCTCTTCATGCTGGCCGTGGCCCTCCTCGGACCGCTGATCGCCCGCGCCTGCGCCGCCGTACTCGGCCTCCCGCTGCGCGCCGGCGGGGCCTCCGGCTCGCTCGCCGCCGCCAACTCCCGGGCCCACGCCCGCCGGCTCGCCTCCGCGATCACCCCGATCGTCCTCGCCATGGCCTTCTCCTCGACCCTGGTCTTCCTGCACACCAGCGAGGAAGAGGCCACCCGGCAGCAGCAGGCGGCCGGACTGCTCGCCGACCACGTGATCACCGACCCGCCGAGCGACGCGCGCGGGGGAGTCGCGCTCACCCGCACCTCCGTCCTCGCGCTGCTCGGCAAGGGCGCCGAGCAGCGGCTCCAGTCCGTCTCGGCACAGGGCGTCGCGGGCGACGTCACCACCGTCCAGGACCTGGACGTACGCGAGGGCGGCCTCGCGGCGCTGCGCCCGGGCACGGTCGCCGTGGACCGCAGCCTCGCGGAGTCCGCCCGCCTCGGGGTCGGCGACCGCGTCGAACTGCGCCTTCCCGACGGGACCCCGGCGACGCCCGAGATCGTGGCCGTCTACACCCGGGGCCTCGGCCTCGGCCAGGTCACCCTCCCGGCCGCCGACCTCACCGGCCACACCACGGCGGGGCGGGCCACCGAGCTGCTGGTCCGGGGGCCGGTCCCGGCAGGGCTGGTGGGCGCCGTGTCCGGCTCGGAGTGGACCACCGCACGGAACACGGAACGCGAGATCAACGCCTGGGCCAACACCGTCATGGCGGCCGTCCTCGGCGGCTTCGCCGCCGTGGCCGCCGCCAACACCCTGGTGATGACCGTCCTCGACCGCCGCGGCGAGCTGCGGATGCTGCGGCTCGTCGGCTCGACCCGGCGCCAGGTGCTGCGGATGCTCCGCTGGGAGGCACTGCTGATCGGCGGCGCGGGCGTCACGCTGGGCACCGCGATCGCCCTGGCCACGCTGTTCCCGCTGACCAGGGCCCTGACCGGCGCGCCCCCGCACATCCCGCCGGCGCTGTACGCCTCCTTCGCGGCGGCGGCCCTCGTCCTGGGCCTGGCGGCCACGGCCCTCCCGGCCCGCTGGAGCCTGCGACGGGCCGGCCGCTCCGGCTAGGGGGTGCCCGCGAAGTCCCGCCTGCCCCGCGGGCGGCCGGGGCCACTTCGCGGACACGCCCCAGGTGTCTTGCCGGTCAGGCCGGGAGGCCCCGGGAAAGGCCGTTGACCCCGATGGTCACCGGGTCGCCGCCTTCCAGGGGCTGATCCCGAGCTTCCCGGTGTTCCCGAGGTCGACGGAGTGGCGGAGCTCCAGCTCCAGCCGGGGCGCACCGGGCCGCGGGGTCACGTCCAGCACCCACCCCTCGGCCGCGGGCACCGTGGAGTCGGTCACCAGGTTCCGCCACACCATGGCGAGGGAGGCCGCCCGGCCCGGCTGGAGCTCGATCCTCTGCGGGACGCCCTCCACGCCGGTCGGCGCGCCGGTGATCCCGTCCGCTCCGTGGACGACGGTCACCTCGACCGGCGCCCGCTTCCTGTCCAGCAGCCGGATCTCCGGATAGCCCTCGAGTACGTACGGCTGCGTACCGCAGTTGACGAGCTGGACGTCGGCGACGCGCAGCCCCATGGCGGCGTCCCCGGGCCCTTCGAGCAGCCGCACCCCACCCTCGGGGCACGCGGGCGCCGCCGCGGCCGCGGGAGGGGAGGCCGCGGCGGTGGGCGCGACCGTGGGCGCGGGGGGCCTCAGCACACTGGGCCCGGGCGCGGCAGGGGGCGCAGGCGGCACATCACACCCCGCCACCGCTCCCGCCACGACCACCGCTCCGGCAACCCCCACCACCCACCGAGTCATCCCCCGACCCTACGCCGCCCAACTCCCGTCCCGCCGGGCCCCACCGCCCTGCGAGGCACGAGGAGCGGGGCGCGAGGAGCGGGGCGCGGCCGGAGCACCGCGCGGCCGCGCGGCCGGGAAGCCGGGCCAATCACCCCCGATTGGCCGGTCCGCCGGGCCCGGCGGGTCCCTACCGTGCCCCCATGGACCGCACGCTCGCCACCGACCTCGCCCGCCTCCCCGAGCTCCTGGAGGCGGCCCGCGACGCCGCCGCCGACGCCCTCGAAGCCCTGGACGCCCGTCCCGTCGTACCGCCCGCCGGACCCCCGCGCGCCCCCGAGCCCCTGCCGGAGCACGCCTGCGGCACGGAATCGGCCCTCGCCGCCTTCGCGGAGCGCTGGGCGCCGCGGCTGTCCGCCTCCGCCGGCCCCCGCTACCTCGGCTTCGTCACCGGCGGCGCCACCCCCGCCGCCCTCGCGGGCGACTGGCTGACCGCCGTCCACGACCAGAACTCCAACTCCGCCCTGGACGGCGCCGGCCAGGACCTCGAACGCGAGACCGTCGGCTGGCTCCGCGAGCTCTTCGGCCTCACCGACGCCCACACCGGAACCTTCGTCAGCGGCGCCACCATGTCCAACACCACCGGCCTCGCCATCGCCCGCGAGTGGCTCGGTGAACGCCTCGGCGTCTCACCGTCCGAGGACGGCGCTGCGGCGCTCGGCCCGGTCCGCGTCCTCTCCGGAGCCCCGCACTCCTCCATCGCCAAGGCCCTCTCCGTGCTCGGACTCGGCCGCGCCTCGCTCGTCGCCGTCCCCACCCTCCCCGGCCGGGAGGCCGTCGACCCCGCCGCCCTCGAGCGCGCCCTCGCCGACACGCCCGGACCGGCCGTGGTCGTCGCCAACGCCGGCACCGTCAACACCGTGGACTTCGACGACCTCCGCGCCATCGCCGCCCTCCGCGAACGCCACGCGTTCTGGCTCCACACCGACGCCGCCTTCGGGGCCTTCGCCGCGCTCTCCCCGGAACACGCCCACCTCGCCGACGGCCTCGACGCCTCCGACTCCGTCTGCGTCGACCTGCACAAGTGGCTGAACGTCCCCTACGACAGCGCCGTCCAGTTCACCCGCCGCCAAGACCTCCAGGCCCGCGTCTTCCAGAACGCCGCCGCCTACCTCGGCCCCCTGGGCGAGCACCCCGACCTCGTCCACCTCACCCCCGAGAACTCGCACCGGCTGCGCGCCCTCGCCGCCTGGTTCACCCTGCGCGCGTACGGCCGCGCGGGCCACCGGGAGATCGTCGAGCGCGACATCGCCTGTGCCCGGGCCTTCGGCGCCGCGCTGGAGCAGGACCCTTCCTTCCGCCTCCTCGCCCCGGTCCGCCTCAACGTCGTCTGCTTCACCCTCGCCGAGGACCCCACCGCGGCCCGCCTCGCGGCCCTGCGCGAGGCGGCGCAGGGCGAGGTCTTCGTCACCCCGACCGTCTACGCGGGAACCCCCGCCCTGCGCGCGGCGTTCTCCAACTGGCGTACGACGCGGGCGGATGTGCGCCGGGCCGCGCAGGCCCTCCGTACGGCGGCGAAGGGAACGGCATGACACAAGGGCAGCAGCAACCGCTGACCCTGATGGAGGTCGAGGCACTGGCGTGCTCCGCGCACGAGGGCCAGACCGACAAGGCGGGCCGGCCGTACGCCGAGCACCTCGCGGCGGTGGCCGAGGGAGTCCGCGTCCGCGGCGGCAGCCCGGAGCAGCAGGCGGCGGCCTGGCTGCACGACGCCGTCGAGGACGACGCGCTGAGCCGCGAGTGGCTGGATTCCGCCGCCCTGCCCCAGCCGGTCAAGGACATGGTGCTGGCGGTCACCAAGCGCGCCGGTGAGCCGGTGGAGGAGTACGCGGCCCGGATCCTGGCCACCCCGGGCGCGCTCCTGGTCAAGGAGGCCGATCTGGCGCACAACGCGGACCCCTCGAGGCTCTCCGTACTGGACGGCCCCACCCGGGACCGGCTGTCCGCGAAGTACGCGTATGTCCGCTCCCTCCTCGGCCTCACCACGCCCTGACCCGGGCCCCACGTCCGAAATATGCCCGGCGCATGGCCGGTTGGCGGGAAAGCGCCGATGCCGATTGGCCACGGGACGGATAGCCGGGGCCCGTTGGTGGGAGGATGGTCCATGTGGGGGTGCGCGTGGCCGTGTGCCCCAGGCCGACCAGGGGACGACCGAAGGTGTGATCAGTAGTGGCCATTTCGCTGTCAGTGGTGGTTCTGTTGGCGGTCATCCTGGTGGTGCTGATCCGTGGCAACCACATCAAGGCCGGCCCCGCCATCGTCGCGGTCCTCTTCGGCTTCTTCCTGGCGTCCAGCTCCATCGCGCCGGACGTCAACCGCTTCCTCAACTCCCTCGCGGACACCATCGCGGGAATCAAGCTCTAGCCGCGGGGCTCAGGGAGTGCCGGCCGCCCGCCGGCACTCCAGGTCCGCGTTCACCTGGCCGCCCAGCGTCATGACGTTGAGGGTGGCCGAATTCTCGTTGGCGATCGCCCGCTCCACCCGGGACACGAGCAGCGTGAACGCGTCGGCCGCGGACAGTCCGGCGTACGGGCCGACCCCGGTCTCGAAGTAGATCCGCTCGTGCCCCAGCAACTGCTCGGTCGACCGGTAGTTCTTCCACTGCTCACGGAAGCGGTACACGCTCTCGAGGGAGACGGAGACGGAGACGACCACGAGCACGCTGAGCGCGGTGGCGGTGATCCGCGCGAACGGCACGTCGAGGTTGACCAGTACGGGCACGAGCGCGCCGCCGACGACCGAAAGCGTCCGCATCCGTAAGTGGATGGTTTTGCTCCGCACGGCCTTGCGGTCGTACCACGCCTGGTACTGCCCCAGTCGCGTCTCGACGTACTCCCGAGCCCCACCCGCCCCCGACATGCGGGGAGTACACAACCTGCCCCCGGCGCCGTCAAGACCGTCCGCGAGATGCCGCCGGACAAACCGGACGATACGATGAAAGGCGCGTATCGGAGCCGTGACGCCTCACCGGCCGCACCGTCATCTTCCAAGGCAGGTCGCATGATGAACCGGACACGTCGTCTTGCAGCACTCGCGCTCTTGGCGGCCCCCGCCCTCGCGCTGGGCCCCGCCGTCGCCGCACACGCCTCGACCACCGCCGCCCCCGCGGCCGCGAAGTGCAACGTCGAAGTGGATTCAGCCGGCAAGTACCACGTGTGGGGCGAGGGATTCCCCGCCGGCACGACGGTGACCTACTCCGGCTCCAGCTCGGGCTCGGTCCCCATCGACAAGTCGGGCAGGTTCGACCTCGGCGGCCTGACCGGAGCGAAGTACGTGGTCAAGACGGCCGACGGCAAGACCACGGTCACCTGCACCTCGGTCCACTACTGACCGCCCGCCCACTCCCGCAACGACGAAGGGCCAGGCGGAGGAAACATCCTCTGACCTGGCCCTTCGTGCTTCAGAGCGGGCGACGGGAATCGAACCCGCGTAGCTAGTTTGGAAGATCGCGTACGCACTCCCACCTCGACCGGCCAAGCCCCTGACCTGCACGCGAGCCGAGCGCCCACCGCAGATGACCGTGGTTCCCCACCATGCGCCGTCTGATCGGGCACACGAAGGGCACGCGTGCGGACACGGATGTCAGCGGAACGCCTCCGGTATCGGGCACGCCTCCAGGGCCTCGTCCGGCCGGTCGGCCCAGTGCCACCAGACATGCCGAGCGGGGCACTTCCACAGCGACCGGCAGACCCGTTCGCCGTCGTCCTCCCGGCCACAGAGCACAAATCCGCCGAACTTCATGGCTTGGCTGCACTCCGGGCAGGCAGGCGCGCTGCTGGTCATGCCGCGGATCCTAACGGCGTTGCGGCGCCTTGCCGCGATCCACCAGGATTCAGGCGGGGAGGGCTGACCATGGAACGACATGAGCTGATGCGGCTACTGGCCGGCGACGACGCGGCCTCCAAGGCTGCTCTGGCGGCCCTTGCCGACTGCGCCGACTACTTCGTATTGGAGGCCGGGCCCAGGCTTTCGGACGGCCATGCAGGCACCTTCGCGATCCGGCATCGGTGCATGCAGCGGAAGGGCGCCGAGACCCTGGGATGGGAACGAGCGGTAGAACTGCTCCGTGAGCGCGCTGAGCCCATCCGTATCGGGCAGGTCAAAGCCTCCGACGGGTCGTGGATTTACACGTTCTTACTCACGGAAGACGGTGGCGCCCTGATCGCCTGTGCTGGCGTACGAATGCAGGACGGGGCCCCACCCAAGTCAGGAGTGGTCCGGAGGGGTCAGGCGTCGCCCTGAGACCGCTCAAGGGCTTCCATGAACGCATTGTGGAAGGCGAGCTCCGAGGCCCGGCAGGGTGCGGTGAGGAACATTTCCTGAGCCTCGCCGAGACTGCATCCGACCACCTGCCTGGTCACCATGACCGCGTCCACGCCGTCACAGCCGAGCTCCTTCAAGAACTCCTGCAGAGCCCCGCCGTCACGGTCCTCCGCCCACACCGGCCGCGCTCTCGCGGCTACCTCCGCTATGCGAGCCTCTCGCTCCGCGTCCAAGGCGGTGCCCTTCCGTCCTCCGCCAGCCGCTCTAGCGGCCGACAGGGATCTCGTAGACGACCTCGCACAGCGCGGCGGGGATGACGATGTCTGCCGTCTCCACGGGCCGTCCCTGGTCGCTGTAGTACGTCCGCCGGATGTGCGTGACCAGAGCGGCCTTCTGGATCCCGAGGAGCGATGCTTCCTCGGCGCTCGCCTGCCGCGGTTCCGGCTGCTCCACGGCATGGCTGACCGTGATCCCGATCGCGGCCATCCGGTTCACGACGCCGACTCCCGCATGCGGACCGCCCTCCGGCAGCACAACGAGCGTGCCGCCGGTCAGCTCGTACGGCTCCCAACTCGTCGACAGCTGCACCGGCCGACCATCAGCGAGGAACTCGTAGACCGTACGCACGCACAGGTCGCCCTCGGCGATGCCAAGCCGCGCAGCGATCTCGGCCGGGGCCGGCACCTTCGCTTCGGTCCGGCTCTCCCAGTTCCCCTGCTTGCCCAGCGCCCGCATGTCCGCGCGGAACGGGGAGCCGTCCGGCTGCTCCCTGGCCGAGGAACGAACCACTCGCACACGCTGCCGCGGCTCGGCCACGTACGTCCCGGACCCTGCACGCCCCTCCAGCACACCCTGGGAGATCAGGAGCTCCTGCGCTCGACGGACCACGTTCTCGCCGACTCCGCACTCCTCGGCGATCTGGGCACGCGACGGCAGTCGATCTCCGGCCGTCCACACGTGCTCCGCGATCCGCTGCCGCAGGACGTCGGCGATGCGGAGATAAGGCGGCTGCTCAGGCATGTGGAAAATCTAGTCCACTAGCTCTAATCTAGTTAACTAGCTTTACCCAACGTGTTCAGTCGGCGACGGAGGCCCTGTGCCCGCTTCAGAAGCAAGGGCCAAGGATCTCGCCGCCCGGTTGTCGGCCCTCGGACTGACCACGCGCGTGGAGCCGCACGTCACGTACACGTCGATCGAGGCGGAGGTGCCGGAAGCGCTGCCCGCCGAATCGTGGCGGGAGGTCTTGGAAGTGGTGGCGGAGGCCGACCGATTCGGGCTCGTCGCCAGCAGCTTGACCGGCCGCACCCTCTGGGCCGCCGTAAACAAAGCGGTCCCCGCGACGGGCGATGTCCGGGGACCTGGCCGTCAGCGATAGGAGCTGATCAGCGTGCACAACCGTACGGGCCCTCCCGACGCCTACACCAGTGGGCCGCACCTCCCCGCACTCTCTTATGCCACGCACGCGAGGCTGACCTACCAGTCGAGCGCGTGCGCGATCGGCACCCACTCCGAATGTGCTCAGTCGTCCCCAGCCACGGCGCCCGTCGGCGTCCCTGTGATCTACGAGGCGTGCGCCTGCTCCTGCCACACCCCGAACGAACCGTCGGAACCGCGGCAGGCGAACCAGTGAGGGCCCCCAGCGGCGCGCGCGTCACGAGCGTCGAGATCACCTCAGACAGCGTCCAGCGCGGCGACGTCATCCAGATCGGCGGCCAACCGTGCCGCGTAGCCGACCTCGTCCAACTCCCCGCCGGCGCCAAGCGGCTGCTCTTCCAGACGGGCGAAGCGCTGACGATTCACACCAGGAGCCGACTCATCGCCCTGCGGCTGATGGGGAAGTGGTGACCTGCCCCGTGCCTTCCCGCAGCCGCGCCATCGCCGACGATCTCCGACACCAGATCTCAACGGGCCACTTCAAGGCTGGCGAACGCCTCCCCTCCGAGGCCCAACTCGCCACCCGCTACACGGTTAGCACACCAACACTCCGCAGCGCCCTCGCACTCCTCCAAGGCGAAGGCCTGGTGGAGAAGATCCACGGCAGCGGCAACTACGTCCGCCGCCCTCTCCGCAGATTCACGTACGTCGGAGGCGTCGGCGCATCACCAATCCCACGCCTCCGAGCAACTGTCCGGACCACGAACCTCGAAGCGCACGGCGACCTGCCCGCCCTCCTGAACGTCCCGCCCCTCAGCCCGCTGACCGAGCTCCTCTACGTGACCCACGACGGGAAGGCGCCTCACAGCCTGGCCCGCATCTACGTCCCCCGAGACCTGGCGCCGGCCGACTGTCCCTCGCTGGAGCAGATACAAGCGCGCTTGGCAGACCCCCGCCCACCAGTGTCCGAAGTCCAAGAGCGACTCGGCGCCCGTCTCCCCACCCAAGAGGAGTCAACGACCCTTCGGATCAGCACTTCCCTGCCGGTCCTCTCACTCACCCGCGTGGCGACCGACACCGTCGGCCGCGTGGTCGAGGCGGCCCTCGTAGTCCTCCCCAGCGACAGAGCGGACGCACTCTTCACCACCCGCCTCACGACCGACGAGGGAACCCCAACGGAATGACGCCGAGCAACGGATTGCGCCTTCTCCCCTGGACTGGCCCCGACGACAAGCCCTGCTACCTGAGCACCGACGACGCCGACGGCTATCTGTCCCGCCTTGCCGACCACGCCGAAGACATGCAGCTCGAACTGGGAGCCGAGCTCTTGGATCACGCCCTCGAAGTCCTCGCCGCCGAGGACTCAGACCCAGAGGAGCTCCGACTCCTGGCAACAGACCTGACCGCAGCCCTCCGAGACACACTCCGCGTAGCGGCCAGCCGCGGCGACCGCCTCGTCCACCCCGAAGGGCTCCCAGCGCACCTCAGCTAGCAGAACTTGGACGAGGCAACGAAGCGGCCCCAGACTCAGCCTGGGGCCGCTCTCGCATGGCGCACGCGGCTCCGGAGGCCCCGTGCGTCCCACGCGTTTCAGCAGCTCAGAGGCTTGGAGGCGGAAGTTCACCAGTCGTCGGTCCACGGATAGGCCGCGCCAACCGTCGGCTTAGGAGCCCGGCCGCCTCTGGGAGCCGATCCTGGGGAGGAGACTGCATCGGCGGCCCGACATGCCATGCCGCTCGCTCCATAACTTCTCTCCCGACCGGGTGAGCGTCCACCCGCTGCCCTCGTAAGGCATGAGCTCACCAACGTTGAGCTGCCCGAGTAGATGGGTCAGCTCGTCGGCAACGCGGAGATCATGTTCACGTTGTCGCTCCTCGGCATTGGCGTATCCGTCAGCGCGGGCGGTGAACTCCTTGTAGGTCATTGCGCCGATCCGACGTCGATGAGCCTCCAGTGCCTCTCGTTCAACGTGTGCATCGGAGTACTCCTTGCCGAAGCTTCGCCCGTACTGGCGAACGCGTTCTCGCTCCTGTTCCAGCATGTCGGGGCTGACTCGTCGCTGGCGGGCGGTCTCGATGTCATCGGCCCTGGCCAAGAGCTGTGACAGAGGAGACGGACACAGGAAGATAGCCAGCCTTCCGTGCCCCTCCCATTTACAGTGGGTGTATCCGACTGCTTGATCAACCCATCCGTATCGGTCACCCACGCTGGAGGTTGGAAAGAGATTCTTGAACTCGACGCCGAACGCCGGGTCAGGGTCGAGCCACGGCTCTGGATCACGAGGCTTCAGTACAGCGTCTATGCGCGTTCGCTCGCCCGTCCAGTACTGACCCGGGACCTGTTCCTCGATGTGGAACCACTGCTCCATCTTGCTCAGGACAAATGTGGAAAGTGCCTTCTCGTTGGCGAACGCCCCAGGGGGCGGCAGTAGCATCTTCTGTCCGTAGCGCACCTATCGGACTGTATGCCGCCGCCATGACAACAGGCCATCCCTCCAAGGAAGTTCTCAGCGCGAAGTGCCCTCTGCCCCCGTTCGCGCGCGGCCTGGATCCCGAAGCGGCATCCGGCCCTGGCATGCGGGCGGCCACCCTTGCCCGCCGTCGGCTGGCCTTCCACAACGTCGACGTCGTGCCGGCCGAGTTTCGCCGATGTAGCGACACAGCACCCCCGGTCGTCCGTTCGTGGGAGTCGTTCACGGTGTTCGAGGCCAGGCGACACACTCTCCACCGCGGCAAACGTCTGGGCGTACTCGTCTCCGTCCGGGCCAGCTGCCTCGCTGACCAGGGACAACGGGTAGGGACTCAGAGCCCTAGGACCTGCCAATGCTGTCAGGCTGGTCTATACGTAGTTCGCAGACTCCAGCCCGGGCTGCCCAACTACGTAGGTAGACCTGGACTCGCACTTCGAGCTGTCTCGGCGGTCAGCTGGTGGTGCAGAGGCACGCTGCGCTTGGAGTCGGGGTGTCGGCGTTGTTCGGGCGGGTTCCTCTGCGGATCACGAACGGCTACCGTTGCTCTCTCAGGGTGAGGGGGGCTTTATGAGGATGAGTCACGAGCAGCGTCTGTTCGCGCGGGTTCGCTTTCTCGAACGCATGGGTGAATTGTATGAGACCGCGTTCGAAGACTTTTTTCACAACCTGATGTGCGCGCGGTATCCAGATTTTCTTGACGTGCGAACGCATGGCAAGTTGGGGGATCAGGGATCCGATGGACTGTCGCTACATGATCGTAAACTGTATGCGTGTTACGCGCCGCAGGGCTCGAAATCGGCAGGCGAAATTAAGGCGAAGTTTTCTTCAGATCTGAAGAAAGCCAAGGAGAAGCGTCGGGGGGAGTTCAGTACATTCGTCTTTGTCCACAGCGACCGTCGGGGGATGCATCCAGAGATTTCATCTTTGTTGGCCGCCGCAAAGACCGATGATCCTGAACTTGATTTTGAGCAAATTGGCATCAGGCGGCTGTGGCAAGAGTGTATGCGACTAGACCTAGAGGCAGCAGAAGATATCCTTGATTGCGAGATACCTGTGCGCCCCGTGGTGTACGGGATCGGGATGGAGGATCTCTCGCCGCTGTTGAAGCACCTGAGGGAGCTAAGGGCGAAATCTGACCCGCTGATCTCAATGAACGATGTTCCCCCCACGAAGATGGACTACAACCGTCTCGACGAAGAGGCGCGTGAAGATCTCCAAAAGGGCCGGCGGCAAGCTCATTTGGTTGAGGCGTTCTATACCGGATCCTTTCGCGAACTGGAACATGATGAGGTCGCCGAAGGATTCCGCATCTACTATGAGCAGCTGAAGGGGGAATGGGGTGAGCCGGAAGAAGTCTTGTGGCAACTTGAGATGTATGTTTTGGGAAACCAGCGTCATCATCCCAAAGTTCACCGGGCTGCCTGGGTAGTGCTGGCGCATTTCTTTGATCGATGCGACATCTTCGAAACTCCTCCGCCGGGTTGGTCCGCTCACGCGCTAGGAGTCTCGGCATGATTACACCAACCAAAGGGATTTCTCCTGACAGATGCCTGCTCGCTGTTGGTGCGCAGATCCTAATGCAACTTGAGGAGCCGAGAACTGTTAGCCAGGCGTGGGCACGCTTGAAGCAATGGCGCAGTGAAAATAGCCACTTCGCTCCTGTGTCGTTTGAGTGGTTCGTTCTATCTTTGGATGTCCTATACAGTCTCGGAGCTGTTGAGCTGCACCAGGACTTGCTTGTTGTGAGGAGGAATGATGCTGCACCGGCTTAGGGCAGATGATCCCCGCTTTAAAACTGCCTCGTTTACGGCTGGACTGAATCTTATTGTCGCGGAAAAGAGAAATTCCTCCTCAGGGACTGACAGTCGTAACAGTGCAGGTAAATCGAGTCTCATCGAGCTGATCCATTTCCTTCTTGGGGCGCGAGCTGACAAGCGGTCGCTGGTGGCGGCGAAGGAGCTGCGCAACATCACGTTCGGCTTGGAGATGGATTGGCCTCATACGGCGGGCAGCTTCTCCGTGGAGCGGAAGGCGAGCCGGTCGGGCATCGTCCGTATCAATCCCGATGTTCGACCTGAGGCCGAGCGAACGACCTTCTCGTTCGAGGAACCTACTGAGATTTCCCTCGATGAGTGGAACAGGCTCATCGAGCGGGACCTGTTCGGCATCCGAACGGATAGCGAAGGGGTTAATGGGCGGACGATGTTGTCCTTCCTGGCGAGGCGGGTATCTGCGCATGGCTTTAACCAAGCGACGGAGAGTTTTTCAAAGCAAAAAAAGGCTGATGCCGCCACTAACCTCGCGTATCTCCTCGGGCTTGACTATCAGCTAGCGGATGGATATCGGCGACTGGCTGCGCAGAAAGCCACTCGCACACAGCTGAGCAAGGCAGTGAATGATCCTGTATGGGGTCGCATCGTCGGATCAACTGCAGACCTCCGGGGTCAGATTACTCTGGCGGAGGCACAGCTGCGGCGCGTAGAAGAGCAGACCTCTACATTCCAGGTTGTTCCTGAATATGAACGGGTAAAGCAGGAAGCCGACTCGCTAGCGCGACGTATTAAGCAACTTTCTCAAGAGGATGTAATTGATCAAAATAATCTTGAGGAGTTGCAGCAGGCTGTTACCGAGGCCAGTGATGTGGCCGTGGACTATCTGGAGTCCGCATACCATGAGCTAGGAATTGTGCTTGGTGATCAAGTTCGGCGCCGATTCGATGATGTTCGCACGTTCCATCGGTCCGTAGTCCGGAATCGCAGGCAATTCCTTGAGGCTGAGATCGAAACTTTGACTCTACGCTTGGCGGAGCGGCGAGCGGAGAGGGCCAGGATTGGAGAACAGCAAGCGCTCCTACTGCGCACGCTGAATGAGGGTGGAGCGCTGGAGGCACTCACGGCACTGCAACAGGCTTTGGCCCGAGAGCGGGCAAATGTGGAGGCCTTGCGTCACCGGTATGAAGCTGCGCAGGCACTTGAGGCGAGTGGGCGGCAGATCACGGCGCAGCGACTGCATCAGCAGCAAGCAGTAGCAACAGATCTCAATGAGCGGCGGGAACAGCAGGCTGAAGCAACGCTTCTATTTTCACGTTTCGCGCGAGAGCTTTACGGAGAACGGGAAGCGTATCTTCGAATTGAAGCGGGCCGTGAGAACCTGCAGATTACGCCGTATATCCGAAGTGACAACAGCCGCGGAATCGGAAACATGGTGATCTTTTGCTTCGATCTCGCCCTCTCTGTGCTTGCCCACCGCCATAACCGCGGTCCAGATTTCCTGATCCATGACAGTCATCTATTTGACGGCGTTGATGAGCGTCAACTCGCTAAAGCGCTCAGTCTAGCCGCTGAGGTGAGTGATGAGGAGGGTATGCAATACATTGCTACCCTCAACTCGGACGATCTTTCCAAGGCCGTCCGCTTGGGGTTTGGCGCGTCGCAGTTTATTCGTGAGCCGAGCCTGACGGATGATATTGAAGATGGCGGAATTTTTGGATTCCGCTTTTAGTCTGGTTGGGGGCATGCTTTTGGCCGACAGTCGGCGGAGCAGCTTGGCTGGTGTCCTGCCCGGGATCCGGTCCGGAGTGATCAGGGGGCTGCCGGAAGACGACTGAACGACGCGCTCATCAGCCACGACGAGACCGGTACCGACGCGGAGCGACCACACCGGCCGCGGCCGCATCGCGGCAGCAGCTGCTCCCCGCCAGCCCATTCCCGGTGGTGCGTTCGCCTCACGTGCCCGTCATCCGTGACGGCGGGGGTACGGCGCCCGGCCCAACTCGTCCCCGGCAGTCGGCCGGCCGTGCGCAAGAGGTCACCCCTCCCTCGCCGCTGGCCGTCTTTTTGGTATCCCGTCCCGGCCGCAGTCGGCAGCGCTCCCGGTCACGCATGCCATGTGACGGTTGCCGTGTTTGAACGCGCGCTGAGTCGCTTGGCCTTGATGGACGGCCTCGGACCTGCGGGGGTCCTGCAACGGCTCAGAGGTGATCGACAGGCTGGGCGGTGTAACCCATCAACCCGAGCCGTAGGCGTGCGGCCGGCGGCCGGGCTGGAGCGGGGCGGAGACAGGAGCGCAGGCCCGGGCGACGGGCCGCGCGCGCCGCGCTGTGCGCGGCGGGTGCCTTGATGAAGTAGGGAAACTCTTATCGCGCTATGGGCCCGTCGTTATCAGGGCAGCGCGGTTCGCTTCGATGTGGGTGCTCAAATCGGCTAGTGAGCACTCGATCTGGGCGCCCTCGATCGGGGCGAAGTCGGTGACTCTGGAAGCAGTGGTGGCATAGTTGGACGGCTCGATGCCCCAGGCCTCGATGTGGCTCCAGCCGGCCTGAACGAGGGCTGCCTGTCCGTCCGACGATGAGACGCGGAGCCATGCCGTGCACTGGTCCGAGAAGTCGTAGGGCAGGTAGGCAGTGCCGCCGGACCCCATGAGGTCGGAGACCTGCTCGTTCCACTGCTCCAACAAACGTCCGAGTTTGGTTCCGAGGCCTGCGCCTGCGGCTGCCGGGGACTCGTCGATAGCGAAGTAGTACGAATCGCAGACGTGACGGTGAGTGGCGATGCTCAGACGGAGATCGTTGTGGTCTCCACGCGTGGAGGTACGTTCGAAGTTCAGGGCGAGGGCAGTGGTCAACGTATGCGTTTTCAGTGAGCAGGGGTGAGGGTTCGGCCGTCGTGGCTGCGGACGTGGGGGCCCGCGTCGTCCAGGGCGTCCAGGAGGCGGATCGCGTAGACCTCGGACATGCGGGCCGCTACCTCTTCAGGGGTGAGCCATGCGACTTCGGTCGACTCGTTGGAGGTGCGTTCCGTGCCGCCGGAGGGCTTGCAGCGGAAGACCAGGGCGACGATGCCGCGGGTGGTGTTCTTGTAGACCCCGGTCAGGTCGTTGACCTCTACCTCGATGCCGGTTTCCTCCAGAACCTCGCGGCGGACGCCGGCTTCCGGGGACTCGGTGAGTTCCAGGACTCCGCCCGGGAGCTCCCAAGTGCCGTTGTCCGCTCGTCGGATCGCCAGGAGTCGGCCGTCCTCGCGCAGCACGGCCCCGGCCACGGACACGGAATGCAGTGGCGTTGACTTGTGCTGCGGGGAACCCGTACTCATGTACAGGAGCATAGGAGGAAGAGAAGGACTATGGGAACCGCAGTGGGAGGTGGCAAGGCCGTACCGAGGTACGTCCAGATCGCCGACGAGATCATCCAGCAGATCCGGGCCGGGGTGCTGGGTGCCGGCGACATGGTGCCGAGTGAGTCCGAGCTCGTGGACCGGTATGGGGTCTCTGGCGGGACCATCCGCAAGGCCATGGTCGAGGTGCGGGCCAGTGGGCTCGTGGAGACCCGGCACGGCAAGGGGTCGATTGTTAAGGCCCGGCCGCCCGTGCGGCACCGGTCGTCTGATCGGTTTCGGCGTACGCATCGGCAGGAGGGGCGAGCGGCCTACCTTGCCGAGTCCGCGCAGTCTGGCGCCGAAGCCAAGGTGAGCGTGCTGTTCATCGGGCCCATGGAGGCCCCGGAGGAGATTGCCGGACGGCTTGGGGTCGAGGTCGGCACGCAGGTGCTTGCCCGGCGGCGGCTGTACTTCCGGAACGGGACCCCGGTGGAGACCGCGAGCTCGTACCTGCCGTGGGACGTTGTGAAGGACATCCCTGAGCTGTTCGCCGAGAATCCTGGTGGCGGTGGGATCTATGCCCGGCTTGAGGAGCATGGGCATGTCTTCGCCGAGTTCGTTGAGACGCTTCAGGCCCGGCCGGCTTCCAAGGCTGAGACGTCCGAGCTGGCGCTGAGCCCTGGCGCGCCGGTCGTGCACCTGGTGCGAGATGCGGTGACGGAGGCGGGTCGCGTGGTGGAGGTCTGCGACACCCTCATGGCCGCTGACCAGTTCGTATTCGAGTACCGGATCCCTGCGCGCGACTGACGGCTCCTCAACTAGCCACAGCCCGCTGCGAGTTTTCTTCCGCAGCGGGTTGACTCATGTATAGGAGTCAGGCACTCTTCTTCATGTCACTCATGTACATGAGTGAAGGAGTCCAACCCCTATAGAGGAGTGATCTTCTGTGCGTCAGATCCCCGTCGACACCTCCGCCGCCATGGTGATGGTGGCCCAGCCGCCGACCGCCAAGGTCAAGGACCGCCGTACCGGCGAGATCGCCACCGACCCCGAGACCGGCGTTCGCATGATGACCGTGGACGTACTCTTCGCCGCCTACGGCGATGCCGAGGTCCTCTCCGTCACCGTCCCCGAGACCGGCATCACCGGCGAGCTCGTGATGGGCACACCGGTCGGACTGACCGGACTCGTTGCCCGCCCTTGGGAGAACGAGTTCAACGGCCAGAAGCGGCACGGCATCAGCTTCCGCGCCGTCGCGGTGACCTCGCTCGTCCAGGCCGCCTCCACGCCGAAGGCCGCCTGATCATGGACGCCTTATGGGTCGTCCTGCCGCTGCTGATCATCGCCGTCGCGCTCGTCCTGCGGCGGTACCGTCCCGGCTGGTACTGGGTGACCTTCGGGGTCACCTGTGCTGCGGTCCGCGTCTTGGCCCGCTACCGGTCGGTCATGGATGCCTGCGGGCTCACTGTCCCGCCCTCGCGCTGGCGCCTGGCACTGGCCCGGCTGACCTACCGTCCCGCGCCGGAATCCCGGTCGCCCCGGATCCTGCGGATCCGCCCCACCCGCACTGGCCTGGTGCTCCGCCTCAAGATTCGGTCCGGGCAGGACGCGTTCGACTTCTCGGCCGCCTCGGACCGCCTCCGGCACTCCTTCGTTCTCCACGCCGTCGCTGCGCAGGAGATCCGCTCCGGAATCGTTGAGCTGCGGATGACCGGCTACGACGTCCTGCGGGAGGTTCGGATGCCTGCTCCTGGTCCGGCTTCTGGGGTACTTCGGGTTCCTGTTGCTCTGCGGGAGGACGGGGCCGTGCATCATCGCGACTACCGGTCGGTCCCGCATGCGCTGAACGTGGGTGCCACGAAGTCCGGGAAGTCCGTGTATCAGCGCAACTTGGTCGCCGGTCTTGCGCCGTGTGACGTCGCTCTGGTCGGTATCGACTGCAAGAACGGCGTCGAACTCGCGCCCCTTGCGAGGCGGTTCACGGCTTTGGCCGACAACCCCGATACGGCCGCTGACCTGCTCGCCGCCCTAGTCCAGTACATGGACCGGGTCTACCAAGTCATACGTGCAGAACAGCGGGTCAGCGCGGATCTGCCGGATGTGGAGATCACCGCCGACATCTGGGACCTGCCTGAACATCTGCGCCCGATGCCTGTCGTGCTGCTCGTGGATGAGGTCGCCGAGCTGGCGCTCGCCGCGACCAAGAAGGAGGAGGTCCGGCGGGATCAGATCGTCACCCACCTCGTACGGCTCTCTCAGCTCGGCCGCGCCGCCGGCATCCACCTGGAGATCTGCGGCCAGCGCTTCGGCTCCGAACTCGGCAAGGGCATCACCATGCTCCGCGCCCAGCTCACCGGCCGTACCGCCCACCGCGTCAACGACGAGACCTCGGCCAACATGGCCTTCGGCGACATCTCCTCCGAGGCCGTGCTCGCCGCCATCCAGATCGACAAGGACCGGCCCGGCACCGCCGTAGTCGGCGACTCCTCCGGCGGCTGGAGCCGCATCCGTACGCCGCACACGACGCTCCGCCACGCCGTGGACGTCTGCAACGCGCATGCGTACCGCACGCCGAAGATCCCGGAGTTGGATCCGTTCCGGCCCGTGCTGCCTGCCCGCGTTCTCAGCGGGACTGTCCTGCCGTAGGCACCTGCCCCACTCGGTCGGCGTGACCTCTCGCGCCAAGTCCCTACCCGACCCATGCCCGAAAGGAGGTGAAGCACGTGGCCCGCCTCGTCCGCCCGGACGCCGTTCTCGTCCAAGCAGTCATCGCGGGGGCCCTGTCCTTCGCCCACCTGCACGACCTCGCCGAAGCGGCAGGGCAGGACGGATGGAAAGCCTGGGCCTACCCGGTCAGCGTGGACCTGCTTCTCGTCGCCGCTTGGCGCCGACTTCGCAGCCTCCGGGATGCGGGGGAGTCGACCGGTCCCGCGTGGACCTGGTTCACCGTCGCCCTGGCCGCGTCGCTCGGCGCGAACGTCGCCACGGCCGGACTCCTCGACCTGGCCCACGTCCCGGGCTGGCTGCGGATCCTCGTCGCCGGATGGCCGGCGCTCGCCTTCCTCGGCGGGACTCTGCTCGTCCACCCGCATGCGGCCCAGTCCGCCCCGTCCGAATCGGCTTCTGTACCTGGCCCCGTGCTTGAGCGGGAACCGCCTGACGAGCCTGAACCCGCTCCGGCACTGCCCGCGCCGGTTCAGGAGGTGCCGGCTGTCATCGCTCCGCCCGCCCTCGTCGCTCACGCCCAGAAGCTCGCCGCCGATCACCGCACCCGCACCGGCTCGGAGATCGACACCGAGACCCTGCGCGCCCGGCTCGGCGTCCCGCTTCCGATGGCAGAGGCCATCGCCGTCCAGCTCGTCTGAGGGGAGAGCTCGATGCCCGTCCGCAACTCGTTCCACTCGCTCATGAAGATCGGCCCGGTCCAGATCGGCACTTACCGCGACAACCGCGGTCGTACCAAGCACGCCGCCGTGTGCACTGCCGACGGCTGCGGCTGGTCCGCCGACTACGCGAGCTCCGCCGCCGCCCAGCTCGCCGCCCGCTCCCACCGCTGCCGCATCAACTGACCTGAAGGACACACCGCCGTGGATGTTCCGCTCTGGCTCGCCCTGATCGTCGTCGGAGTTCTCGGCTACAAGCTCATCCGCCCGCCGCTGTGGCTCGTCGCCGTGATCCTCCTCGGCGGCTTCCTCCTCGCGGACAGCTTCCTCGCCCCGGCCATCGACACCGCGATCAGCAAGTAACCCGCCCCGGAAGGAGAACCACATGATCCGGCCGAAGATCCCGGTCAACCCGCTCCCGACCGGCCTCGTCATCCCGCTCGACCAGTCGACCACCGCCGTTGAACCCCACCACCCGGATGCGGCTCCCGCATGCGACTGCCACCACGCCCCGGTTCAGCCGACGTCCCGTGTGCAGCTGCCCGCTGTCCGCCTCACTCCGGCCGGCCTCGTCGCCGCCGTCGCCGGTGGCGCGGGCCTGGTCCTCGTTGTCGGCGCCGTACTCGTCTCGATGCTCCTGGCCGTCGCCATCACCGGCGCCTCGGTCGCCGTCTGCGCCGTCGTCCTGCGTTCGCTGCTCAACGGCCAGCACCACCGCTGACCGGCCCCGGGACGGCCTCAACCGCCAAGTCTCCGCCGTCCCGGCGCCGTGCTCCTGCCCGAACCAGAAGATCCGGAAGGAAGCTCCATCATGTCCCGGCCCCACCCCGCCCCGGGCCTCCTCGGCGAAATGCTGAAGGTGGCCGCGGCCCCCGACTACGCCCGCTGGGAGGACCAGATCCGCCGTACGGGCGGCTGCTCCGACCCGATCCACATCACCGGCTGGACCGTCTCCAAGGACAAGACCTCCGGTGAGACCCTGCACCGTTACTCGACCCAGAACGAGCCCGGTGGCCGACTGCGGATCGCCTGCGGCAACCGCCGCGCCTCCCGTTGCCCGGCCTGCGCCTGGACGTACGCCGGAGACACGTACCACCTGATCCGGGCCGGTCTCGCGGGCGACGAACGCCGGGACATCCCGGCCACCGTCCGCGAACACCCCCGGGTCTTCGCCACCCTTACCGCGCCGTCCTTCGGCCCGGTCCACAACCGGCCCGCCGGTCGTGCCTGCCGCTGTGGCAAGCACCACCTGGAAGACGCCGCCGAGCTCGGTACCGCGCTCGACCCGGCCACGTACGACTACGCGGGCGCCGTCCTCTTCAACAACCACGCCGGACAGCTCTGGCAGCGCTTCACCACCCGACTGCGGCGCGAGATCGCCGCGTACGCCGGGCTGACCCAACGGGAGCTGAAGGAGGTGGCCCGGCTCTCGTACGGGAAAGTCGCCGAGTTCCAGAAGCGCGGGGCGATCCACTTCCACGCCGTCATACGGGTCGACGGTCCCGCCGGGCCGGACAGTCCGCCGCCTGCCTGGGCCACGACGGAACTCCTGACCGCCTCGATCCGTGCCGCCGCCGCGCACTCGTACACCTCTGTCAGCGTGCCGGCAGCAGGGGACCAGCCTGCCCGGTCCTTCAGCTGGGGTACGCAGCTCGACATACGGCCGATCAAGGCGTTCGGGGACGGCTCCAACATCACCGAGCAGGCCGTGGCCTCGTACGTCGCCAAGTACGCGACCAAGGCGGCCGAGAACACCGGGACGCTCGATCGGCGCGTCGGGAATCGCGAGGCCCTGGTGCTCCTTGACGTGCCGGACCACACCGCCCGGCTGATCTCGGCTTGCCTCGACCTCGATCCGCTCTACCCGGACCGGCGCCTCGCCGCCTGGTCGCACATGCTCGGCTTCCGCGGCCACTTCTCGACGAAGTCACGCTCCTACTCGACCACCCTCGGTGCCTTACGCCAGACCCGCGCCGACTACCGCGCCGCCCAGGAACGGGAGGCGCGCGGCCTGGACGACTTCGAGCCGGACACCGTGCTCGTCCTCACCTCATGGCAGTACGCCGGCCACGGCCACAGCCCGGGCGAGTCGGTCCTCGCCGCCACCATCGCCCGCGACATCCAGCTCAACCGGGAGACCGCCCGCGAAGCCCTGAAGGGGGAGCAGCATGAATGAGCGGTACCTGTCCGTCGTCCAGGTCGCCGAGCTGCTCGGGACCACCGTGAGGTTTCCTCGCAGGCTGGTCGAGGAGCGGCGGATCACTTACGTGAAGGTCGGGCGTCACGTTCGGATCCCCGAGAGCGCCGTCCAGGCGTTCATCAGCGCGAACACCATCGAGCCGCGCCGTCGCCGGTTGGGGGTGGCTGCCTGATGGCCGGGAAGCGCCGCCAGTTCGGACGGGTCCGAAAGCTGCCTTCCGGCCGGTACCAGGCCCGGTACCTCGGCCCGGACGGACAGCTCCGTCCCGCACCCGAGACGTTCCGTACGAAGAGGGACGCTGACGACTGGCTCGCCGACAAGCAGACCGAGATGCGACGTGGCGACTGGCAGGATCCCGACGCCGGGAAGGTCGCCTTCGGGACGTACGCCGTCGCGTGGATCAAAGAGCGGGAGCTGACCAGCACCACCCGGCAGTTGTACCGGTCGCTGCTCAAGCACCACCTCGACCCCGTCTTCGGCGCCGTCAACGTGGCGGAGATTTCGGCACCACTCGTACGGCGTTGGCGGGCCGACAAACTGGCCGGAGGGACCGGGCCGACCACCGTGGCCAAGGCATACGCCCTGCTCAGGGCCATCCTGGGGACCGCTCTGTCCGATCAGATGATCAGGCGGAATCCGTGCCAGATCAAAGGGGCCAGCACCGTGCACACCCCCGAGCGGCCGACCGCCACCGTGCAGGAGGT
Organism: Streptomyces sp. NPDC001194; assembly: GCF_042896985.1. Taxonomy (NCBI): domain Bacteria; kingdom Bacillati; phylum Actinomycetota; class Actinomycetes; order Kitasatosporales; family Streptomycetaceae; genus Streptomyces; species Streptomyces sp. NPDC001194. The sequence goes on from NZ_JBIAXU010000002.1 coordinate 79,649, forward strand.
CTATGCCCTGGCCGGAGCCATTCAGCCCCGGTTTCGGGTCCTCGTCCTGATGGCCGGCTTCCTCGGGCTGCGGTGGGGCGAGCTGATCGGGCTGCATCGGCGGGACATCGACCTGGACCACGGGACCCTCCGGGTTCGGCGTGCCGTCGCCGAGCTGGAGAACGGGCAGCGGGAGATCAAAGCGCCCAAGAGTGCGGCAGGAAAGCGGACTGTCTCCATTCCTGGGGTGATCGTGCCGGAGATCCGGCACCACCTGGAGACGTACGCCGAGGGCGGGGCCGACGGGCGCGTGTTCATCGGGGCCAAGGGGGCGACTCCTCGGCGCAACCACTTCAACCTGCTGTGGCACAAGGCGTGCCGGAAGGCCGGGATCAAGGGGCTGCATTTCCATGATCTGCGGCACACGGGCAACACTCTGGCCGCGTCAACCGGCGCTAGCACGCGGGAGTTGATGGCGAGGATGGGCCACAGCACCGCCCGTGCCGCGCTGATCTATCAGCATGCCAGCGCCGACCGGGACCGGTTGATCGCCGATGCGCTGAGCAAGCTCGTGCAGGGCACGAAGGGCACGCGGAAGGACACGCCTAAGGGCAAGGGGCACGCGGGGGACACGCGGGACTGATCCCGGGCCCCGGAAACGCATCAGGGCCAGGTCGAGGAAACGTCCTCTGACCTGGCCCTGAGCCGTAGAGAGCGGGCGACGGGAATCGAACCCGCGTAGCTAGTTTGGAAGACTAGGGCTCTACCATTGAGCTACGCCCGCAACGCGTGCGCCGCAGGTCCGGGGGGCCGCGGCACGGACAGCATCCTAGCGGGTCGGGCCGGGGGAGTGCACACCCCATTGCGGGGGCGCGGGGCGGCGTCCTGAATCGTTCGCTCAAAACCCCGCGCATCAGAGGGTCTCCGGCCATGTACCCTACGTGTCGCACCGACGGGGTGTGGCGCAGCTTGGTAGCGCGTCCGCTTTGGGAGCGGAAGGTCGTCGGTTCGAATCCGGCCACCCCGACCACCAGCATCGCCATCACAAGATCGCGTTGTGGGCTGATTGCCGCTTGCGGTTACTATGCAAGCTGCGTGCCCGTGTGTCTGATGTACCGGGCCGAATCCGCCGAACCGCTGAATCGCAGCGTGGACGCAGAACCCCAAGCAGTCAGCCACAAGGAGACCGAACCGTGAAGAGCGCCGTGGAGACCCTGAACCCGACTCGGGTTCGGCTCACTGTTGAGGTGCCCTTCGAGGAGCTCAAGGACAGCCTCGACGCGGCGTACAAGAAGATCAACCAGCAGGTCACGGTGAAGGGCTTCCGCAAGGGCAAGATCCCCGCCCGGGTCATCGACCAGCGCTTCGGTCGCGGTGCGGTGCTGGAGGAGGCCGTCAACGACGCCCTCCCGAAGTTCTACACCGAGGCGGTCAACGAGGCCGACCTGAACCCGCTGGGCCAGCCCGAGGTCGACATCACGGAGCTGAAGGACGGCGAGCTGCTGGCCTTCACCGCCGAGGTGGACGTCCGCCCCGAGATCGAGATCCCGGACTACTCCGGCATCGAGGTCGAGGTCGACGCGGTCGAGGTTTCCGAAGAGGACGTCGACAAGTCGGTCGAGCAGCTGCGCGGCCGCTTCGCGTCCACGAACGACGTCGAGCGCGCCGCCGCCGAGGGTGACGTCGTCACCATCGACCTGGAGGCCAAGGTCGACGGCGAGGTGCTGCCCGACGGCGTCGCCTCCGACGTCGCGTACACCATCGGCTCGGGCGAGCTCCTCGACGGCATCGACGAGGCCGTCAAGGGCCTGGAGGCCGGTGGCGAGGCCACCTTCACCTCCCAGCTGAAGGGCGGCTCCGCCGAGGGCAAGGACGCCGAGGTCACCGTCAAGGTCACCAAGGTCTCCGCCAAGGAGCTCCCGGAGCTGGACGACGAGTTCGCGCAGATGGCGAGCGAGTTCGACACCCTCGAGGACCTCAAGGCGGACAGCCGCAAGCGCCTCGAGAACATGAAGCAGTACGACCAGGCCACGCAGGCCCAGGAGCGCGTCCTGGAGAAGCTGCTGGAGCTCGTCGAGGTGCCGATCCCCGAGAAGCTGCTCGAGGACGAGGTCAACACCCGCAAGCACAACCTGGAGCACCACCAGCTCGGCCAGATGGGCCTCACCATCGAGAAGTACCTGGAGTTCCAGGGCAAGACGGTCGAGGAGTTCGACGCCGAGACCAAGGACCAGGCGATCAAGGGCATCAAGACCCAGTTCGTCCTGGACGCGCTCGTCAACAAGGAGAAGCTGGGCGTCGACCAGGAGGAGCTCACCGAGCACCTCATGCGCCGCGCTGCCTCCTCCGGCATGTCCCCCGACCAGTTCGCCCAGGCCGTCGTCGAGGGTGGCCAGGTGCCGATGCTCGTCGGCGAGGTCGCCCGCGGCAAGGCCCTCGCGGTCGTCGTCGAGGCCGCCAAGGTCGTCGACACCAACGGTGAGGTCGTGGACCTCTCCGACGACGAGGACGAGGTCGAGACGGCCGCCGAGACCGTCGAGGCCGCTGTCGAGGGTGACGCCGAAGAGGCCAAGTAACACCCTGGGCGCCGCCCTGCGCGCCGCCCGCTGAGCAGCATCGGGAAGGCCCGTACACCGCCGTGTGTACGGGCCTTTCCGCCGTCTCGGAGCCCCCGCGGACCTTGCGCTCCGAGCGAACAGTTCGGGAAGCGGGATGGCGTTGTCCGACCTGCGCGTTAGGGTCCATGAATACGAGGGCACGGGAGTACTCGGACGCCGGCGGCCACCGCCGCCCCGGCCGGTCCGCGCCCCAGAACGAGACGCTGAGACGGCAAGTGGCCGTCGGAGACGAGCAGGTGGATACGTGACGAATCTGAAGCCTTACGCCGCGGGTGAGCCGTCCATCGGTGGCGGCCTCGGCGACCATGTCTACAACCGGCTGCTCGGCGAGCGCATCATCTTCCTCGGCCAGCAGGTCGACGACGACATCGCGAACAAGATCACGGCGCAGCTCCTCCTCCTGGCCGCGGAGCCGGAGAAGGACATCTACCTGTACATCAACAGCCCCGGCGGCTCGGTGACGGCGGGCATGGCGGTCTACGACACCATGCAGTACATCCCGAACGACGTCGTCACCATCGGCATGGGCATGGCGGCCTCCATGGGCCAGTTCCTGCTCACCGGCGGTGCCCAGGGCAAGCGCTTCGCGCTCCCGAACACGGACATCCTGATGCACCAGGGCTCCGCCGGCATCGGCGGCACCGCCTCGGACATCAAGATCCAGGCCGAGTACCTGCTGCGCACGAAGCAGCGCATGGCCGAGATCACCGCCCACCACTCCGGCCAGACCGTGGAGGCGATCATCCGCGACGGCGACCGCGACCGCTGGTTCACCGCGGAGGAGGCCAAGGAGTACGGCCTCATCGACGAGATCATCTCCGCCGCGTCGCTGGTCCCGGGCGGCGGCGGCACCGGGGCCTGATCCCGGCCCCGGCGCGCGGGACCTCGTACGAGGCCCCGTACGCCCGCCCGCACCCGGCAAGCCCCAGCCCGCAGAACGCCACCAGGATGGTGAACACCCAGATGCACATGAACAACCTCTCTCCCGCGAGCGGCCTCCACACCGGCATGCCGGTGGACAACCGCTACGTCGTCCCGCGCTTCGTCGAGCGCACCTCGCAGGGCGTGCGCGAGTACGACCCGTACGCGAAGCTCTTCGAGGAGCGCGTGATCTTCCTCGGCGTGCAGATCGACGACGCCTCCGCCAACGACGTCATGGCGCAGCTGCTGTGCCTGGAGTCGATGGACCCGGACCGCGACATCTCGATCTACATCAACAGCCCCGGCGGCTCCTTCACCGCGCTGACGGCCATCTACGACACGATGCAGTTCGTGAAGCCGGACATCCAGACGGTCTGCATGGGCCAGGCGGCCTCCGCCGCCGCCGTCCTGCTGGCCGCCGGCACCCCCGGCAAGCGCATGGCACTGCCGAACGCCCGCGTGCTGATCCACCAGCCGTCCGGCGGCACCGGCCGCGAGCAGCTCTCCGACCTGGAGATCGCGGCCAGGGAGATCCTGCGCATGCGTGACCAGCTGGAGACCATGCTGGCCAAGCACTCGACCACGCCGATCGAGAAGATCCGCGAGGACATCGAGCGCGACAAGATCCTGACGGCCGAGGACGCGCTCGCGTACGGCCTGATCGACCAGATCGTCTCGACCCGCAAGAACTCCCACTGATCCTTGCCACCAGTTGGCGTGGGCACGTCGTCACATTCGGCGATGTGAACCACGTCAAGGGGGCCCCGTACGGGGCCCCCGGCAAGGTACCGTCGGATATGAGGCACCAGGAGCGCTGAACCAGGCGTCTCCCAGGCGAAGGGGAAGCACCTCGTGGCACGCATCGGTGACGGCGGCGACCTGCTCAAGTGCTCGTTCTGCGGAAAGAGCCAGAAGCAGGTGAAGAAGCTCATCGCAGGACCCGGTGTGTACATCTGCGACGAGTGCATCGACCTCTGCAACGAGATCATCGAGGAGGAGCTCGCGGAGACCTCCGAGGTCCGGTGGGAGGAACTCCCCAAGCCTCGTGAGATCTACGAGTTCCTGGAGAGCTACGTCGTCGGCCAGGAGCCGGCGAAGAAGGCCCTCTCGGTGGCGGTGTACAACCACTACAAGCGCGTCCAGGCCGGCGAGAACGGCGGCGCGCAGGGCCGCGACGACGCGATCGAGCTCGCGAAGTCCAACATCCTGCTGCTGGGCCCGACGGGCTCCGGCAAGACGCTGCTGGCCCAGACGCTCGCGCGCATGCTCAACGTCCCGTTCGCCATCGCCGACGCGACGGCGCTGACGGAGGCCGGGTACGTGGGCGAGGACGTCGAGAACATCCTGCTCAAGCTGATCCAGGCGGCCGACTACGACGTCAAGAAGGCCGAGACCGGGATCATCTACATCGACGAGATCGACAAGGTCGCCCGCAAGAGCGAGAACCCGTCGATCACGCGCGACGTCAGCGGCGAGGGCGTGCAGCAGGCCCTCCTGAAGATCCTTGAGGGCACGACGGCGTCGGTCCCGCCGCAGGGCGGCCGCAAGCACCCGCACCAGGAGTTCATCCAGATCGACACGACGAACGTGCTGTTCATCGTGGGCGGTGCCTTCGCGGGCCTGGAGAAGATCATCGAGTCGCGGGCCGGCGCCAAGGGCATCGGCTTCGGGGCGACGATCCGCTCGAAGCGCGAGATCGAGGCGAGCGACCAGTTCCAGGAGGTCATGCCGGAGGACCTGGTGAAGTTCGGGATGATCCCCGAGTTCATCGGCCGCCTCCCCGTCATCACCTCGGTGCACAACCTGGACCGCGAGGCGCTGCTGCAGATCCTGGTGGAGCCGCGCAACGCGCTGGTGAAGCAGTACCAGCGGCTCTTCGAACTCGACGGCGTCGAGCTGGACTTCGAGCGCGAGGCGCTGGAGGCCATCGCGGACCAGGCGATCCTCCGCCAGACGGGTGCGCGAGGGCTGCGCGCCATCATGGAAGAGGTCCTCATGTCGGTGATGTACGAGGTCCCGTCCCGCAAGGACGTGGCCCGCGTGGTCATCACCGCGGACGTCGTCCGCTCGAACGTGAACCCGACGCTGGTCCCCCGCATCGTCCCGAAGGACCAGGGTCCGCAGGAGAAGTCGGCGTAACCGACACGACGCACGCGAAGGGGCGCCCCGGACATCCGGGGCGCCCCTTCGCGTTTTCAGGACTTGTTCGACCGACTATCGGACAGCCTTTCCGGTTGGCCTGGCGTGGCGCACCGACTTCTTGATCCGCTTTGTCTCGAACCGTCTTTGTCGACAGGAGCGAGACATGAACGTGAAGAAGCGCACGGCTGCCATTCTGACCGCCGCAGTTGCCGCAGCCGCCTTACCGATCCTGGTGGCCTCCCCTGCGTCCGCAGATCAGGGTGACTGCCAGTTTTCCCTGATAGATCACGGCTACGTCGTCGGCCCGAAGGCGGAGGCGGCCTGTAAGTTCGGCGCCGACTACTCCAACCCGGGTGCCTGGATGGGCTGCTACTGGGGCCTGACCGGCATCGGGGTCCGCTCGGAACATGCCTCCGAGGCCTGCTCCAAGGCGTAACGGAGTGGAATCGGCCGACTCCGCACTTTGCGATCTGTGCCGAGTCGGCCGCGTGCGATCAGGCCTTGACGCGGGCGGTGTTGTAGACCTTCGCCGTCAGGTCGGCGGTCTGCTCCAGGGTGTAGCCCGGCTTGCCCGCCAGGATGGAGGCGGCGTCGGAGGCGCTGACCATGGTCAGGGTGCTGTAGTCACCCCAGATGCAGATCGGAAGGGTCAGCTCCTTCGGACCCTTCGACGCCGTGGTGCTCGTCGAGGTGATCTTCATTTCCTGGCACTTCATCACGGCGCCGCTGAACCCGGAGGGGGACATCGACTTCGGGGTGCCGATCATGTCGACCGTCGCGGACTTGTCCTTGCCGGCGTTGAGCTTGGCGGTGGCGAAGTAGGCGTCCACCGACTTCTCGGGATCCGCGAGCTCGCCGTACACACCCTGGAAGCTCAGGCCCTTGGTCGTCAGCGCGTTGGCCGGGTCGCCCGAGCTGTAGTCCATGGCGACCCTGGTGGGGTTCTTGATGCCGATGGCCTCCAGCTCCTGGCGGTCCTTGTCGCTGAGGGGCTTCTCCTTGTAGTTCGGGTTCTTCTTGAAGTCGTCCACCGTCGCCGGGGCGACCAGCTTGTAGCCCTTGGTGGCGGACGAGACCGAGCCGGAGGCGCCGCCGCCCTTCGTGAAGTACCAGCCGCCGCCCGCTATGACCGCCACCGCGACGATCACGGCGATCACCACACCGGCCTTGGACTTCTTCGGCGGCTGCGGCTGCATGCCGTACGTGGGCTGCTGCGGGTAGCCGTAGCCCGGCTGGGGCTGCTGGGGGTAGCCCTGCGGGGGCATGCCCGGCGGCGGGGGCTGCTGGGGGTAGCCGTAGCCGGGCTGCGGGGCGGGCTGCCCGTACGGTCCCGGCTGCTGGGGAGGCTGGCCCCCGTACGGTCCCGGCTGCTGCGGCGGCTGGCCCCCGTACGGTCCCGGCTGGTTGTAGCTCATGCCCGCGTCCCCCTTCAGGAATCCTTATGCGTTTCAGACATCCTGTCGGAAGCCGATCCCCCGCAGGCCGCCGGGCCCCCGGATTACCGGTTTCATAGCTGGACTGTTACGGCTCTAAACTGTGCCTCGTGACCGAGAACACGCAGACACCCAGCAGCCCCGACTCCGAACTGCCGACCGCCTACGCGCCGGCCGAGGTAGAGGGGAAGCTCTACGAGCGCTGGGTAGAGCGTGGCTACTTCACGGCCGACCCCGCGAGCGAGAAGCCCGCGTACACCATCGTCATCCCGCCGCCGAACGTCACCGGCTCCCTGCACCTGGGCCACGCCTTCCAGCACACGCTCATGGACGCCCTCACCCGCCGCAAGCGGATGCAGGGTTACGAGTCGCTGTGGCTGCCCGGCATGGACCACGCCGGCATCGCCACCCAGAACAAGGTCGAGCAGCAGCTCGCCGAGGAGGGCAAGTCCCGCCACGACCTGGGCCGCGAGGAGTTCGTCGAGCGCGTCTGGCAGTGGAAGGAAGAGTACGGCGGCAAGATCCTCGGCCAGATGCGCCGTCTCGGCGACGGCGTCGACTGGTCCCGTGAGCGCTTCACCATGGACGAGGGCCTCTCCAAGGCCGTCCAGACGATCTTCAAGAAGCTCTACGACGACGAGCTGATCTACCGCGCCGAGCGCATCATCAACTGGTGCCCCCGCTGCCTCACGGCCATCTCCGACATCGAGGTGGAGTACCAGGAGGACGCGGGCGAGCTCGTCTCGATCAAGTACGGCGAGGGCGAGGACACCCTCGTCGTCGCCACCACGCGCGCCGAGACGATGCTCGGAGACACGGCGATCGCCGTCCACCCGGACGACGAGCGCTACAAGCACCTCGTCGGCAAGCTCATCAAGCTGCCGCTCACCGACCGCTCCATCCCGGTCGTCGCCGACACGCACGTCGACCCGGAGTTCGGCACCGGCTGCGTCAAGGTGACCCCGGCGCACGACCCGAACGACTTCGCCATCGGGCAGCGCCACGGCCTGCCCAACATGACGATCATGGACGAGCACGGCAACATCACCGTCCACGGCCCCTTCCTCGGCCTGGACCGCTTCGAGGCCCGCTCCGCGGTCGTCGGCGCGCTGCGGGAGCAGGGCCGGATCGTCGCCGAGAAGCGCCCGTACCTGCACTCCGTCGGGCACTGCTCCCGCTGCTCCACCACCGTCGAGCCGCGCCTGTCGCTGCAGTGGTGGGTCAAGGTCGAGACCCTCGCCAAGGCCGCCGGTGACGCGGTCCGCGATGACCGGGTCACGATCCACCCGAAGGAGATGGAGAAGCGCTACTTCGACTGGGTCGACAACCTCAACGACTGGTGCATCTCGCGCCAGCTGTGGTGGGGCCACCGCATTCCGGTCTGGTACGGCCCGGACGGCGAGGTCGTGTGCGTCGGCCCGGACGACGAGGCGCCCACCGGCGAGGGCTGGCACCAGGACACCGACGTCCTCGACACCTGGTTCTCCTCCGGCCTGTGGCCGTTCTCCACGCTCGGCTGGCCGGAGAAGACCCCGGACCTGGCGAAGTTCTACTCCACCGACGTCCTGGTCACCGGCCACGACATCATCTTCTTCTGGGTCGCCCGGATGATGATGTTCGGCCTGTACGCCATGGACGGCGAGGCCCCGTTCAAGACCATCGCGCTGACCGGCCTGGTCCGCGACGAGCGCGGCAAGAAGATGTCGAAGTCCTTCGGCAACGTCGTCGACCCGCTGGACTGGATGGACAAGTACGGCTCCGACGCCGTCCGCTTCACCCTGGCCAAGGGCGCCAACCCGGGCACCGACGTGCCGATCGGCGAGGACTGGGTCCAGGCGTCCAGCAAGTTCGCCAACAAGATCTGGAACGCCACGCGCTTCGCGCTGATGAACGGCGCGACGATCGAGGGCGACCTGCCGCCGGTCGAGCAGCTGTCCGCCACGGACCGCTGGATCCTGTCCCGTCTGAACAAGACGGTCGCGCAGGTCGACGCGTACTACGAGGACTTCCAGTTCTCCAAGCTCAGCGAGGCGCTGTACCACTTCGCGTGGGACGAGGTCTTCGACTGGTACGTCGAGCTGTCGAAGACGACGTTCTTCGCGGGCGGCGAGCAGGCCAAGGTCTCCGGCCGGGTGCTGGGCGAGGTCATCGACGTGATGCTGCGGCTGCTGCACCCGGTGGTCCCGTTCGTCACCGAGACGCTGTGGACCACGCTGACGGGCCGCGAGTCGCTGGTCATCGCCGAGTGGCCCAAGGACAGCGGCTTCCGCGACGAGGCCGCAGAGGCGGAGATCGGGAGCGTCCAGGCCGTCGTCACCGAGGTCCGCCGCTTCCGCAAGGAGCAGGGCCTCCAGGACGGCCAGAAGGTCCCGGCCCGCCTGGACCTGACCGGTACGGCGCTGGCCGCGCACGAGGCGGCGATGCGCCAGCTGCTGCGCCTCCAGCCGGAGGGCGAGGGCTTCACGGCCACCGCCACCCTGCCGGTCGCCGGTGCCACGGTCGCGCTCGACCTGTCGGGCACGATCGACGTGGCCGCCGAGCGCAAGCGGCTCTCCAAGGACCTCGCGGCCGCGGAGAAGGAGAAGCAGCAGGCCGAGGCGAAGCTCGGGAACGAGGCCTTCCTGGCCAAGGCCCCGGACAACGTCGTGGACAAGATCAAGGGCCGACTGGCCAAGGCCGAGGCGGACATCGCCCGGATCCGGACCCAGCTGGACACGCTGCCCGCCGCGTAACACGCACCACGCGACAAGTGCCGTGTAACAAAAGGTGAACCATCGGCCCCCGAGCACATTGCCCGGGGGCCGACGCGTAGGGTGAATCCGGCCCCAGAGGTTCGGCACAACCCTCAGGGGCCGTTGCCTGCCGGCTGTCGACCGAGGGGGGTCTCGGAGTGTGGCGTCGTGACGTGCAGACTCGCGGGGCGTTAAACCCCTTACATCCCTTAAATCCCTTAAACGGCGCGCTGAAGCGCCGCAACCTCCTCCTGGGGGCGGCCGTCACCGCGGCCACGGGCGGCGCACTCGCCGGAGTGGCAGCGTTCAGCACCTCGCGCGCACCGGCCGCGGGTCTCCAGAAGGATCTGCTGTCCCGGGACCCGAAGGCCTCCAAGACGGCCCAGGCCGTCTACCGGCTCCTGGTCGCCCTGGAGACGGACGCCCGGGCCGGCCGTCGCCGCGGGACCCTCATGGGCCAGCACGCCGAGGTGCACAACGAGCGGTACAACCCCGAGTACGGCGACCACAGCGGCCCCAAACCTCCCGGCTACTACTACCGCAAGCCCCGGGACATCACCGGAAAGCTGCCGGCCTTCCTCGAACTCGACCTGGGGCCCGGCTACCAGCAGCAGGGCTGGGGCGTGGGGGAGCCGAGGGACTACTCGCGCGCCGCCTGGCCCGCCCGCCGCGAGTTCTGGACCTACACGAACGACGTCGTGGACCTGGCTCTCGGCGTCTGGCACGGACTGCCCCGCGAGGACGACGGCTCGTACAACCCGACCGGCACGGAACGCCTCTGGGACGGCACCAAGACCGTGCTCCCGGAGAACGGGGGAGCACCCGCAGGCCTGGTCGGCATGTCGTTCCACCAGCCGTGGCCGGGCAGCCCCGTCAAGAGCTACGACCAGACGCTGCGCCGCAACGCGCCCTCCGCGAAGGACCCCGGCTGGATCGACCGGGTGCTCACCCCCGGTACCGCCGAGCACGCGGCGCTCCTGCTCGACCTGTCCTTCCTCGCGGACCACCTCGGCCATCTGGCCGCGCACGACGTCCCCGTACTGCTGCGCCCGTACCACGAGATGAACTCGCTCGGCGGGGAGCAGAGCTTCTGGTGGGCAGGGCTCGAACCCCGGCAGTACACGGCCCTCTGGAAGCTGCTCCACCACTACCTGGTGGGTTCCCGCGGACTGCACAACCTGATCTTCACATGGGCCCCCACCGCCTGGGACGGGGTCCACGGCAGCGAGCCCTGGGACTTCTACCCGGGCGGCGAGTACGTGGACGTGGTCGGGGTCGACGACTACAGCGGGACGCCGGACCACCCCTTCGACCCGGGCGGCTGGACATCGACCTGGCACCGCGGGCTCGCGGACTACGGGAAGCCGCGGATCCTCGCGGAGTCCTTCCACGTGCCGCTGGGCGCGGCGCAGCGCACGACCCTCGACCAGGCCCCGTGGGTGCTGTGGACGGTGTGGGGCGACGGGCTCACGGCGAAGAACTCGGACGCCGATGTGCGCCGGACGTACGACGACCCCAAGACGATCACCGGCGGCCGGGAATCCGGCCCCGTGGGCGTGCAATGGCTCGCCTTGCACGACGGAACATTCGAAGAGGAGTGAAGTTGAGCGCGTCAACGCCACGCGCCCACCGTGTGGCCGCCTTCGTGGCCATGGGCTGGGCGGGCATCCTGCTCCTGTGGGCCCTGTACAACTGCTTCTGGCAGGTCGGCGTCGCCGACTTCCTCCAGGGCATCGTGTACTACGGCACGGGCGACGGCTCCGGAACCGCAGAGACGTTCAACCTCAACTGGGGCGTCGTCTACGTGGCGGGCGGACTGCTCGTCCTGCGCGGGAACACCCTCGGGCGGGGCATCATCATCGGCGGCGCCGCCATCGAAGGCTACAACCGGGTGCGCAGTCTGTCGGGTGCGCTCTTCGACGACAAGCAGGCCGAGTACTTCACCACGACCGTCCAGGGCGGGCTGAAGCTGGCGACCTTCGCCGTCGGGGCCGTGGTGACCTGCGCCCTCATCGTCCTGCTGCTGCGGGACTTCGCGGCGTACGAAGCGTGGCAGCCGCCGGTCAACCCGTGGACCCGGCAGGCCAACGAAGCCCGGCTGGCGCAGCAGGTGCCGCCGCAGGCACCGCGGCAGCAATCGCCCCAGCCGTCCCACGGGTTCGGGGTCCCGCAGGCCTACCCGCCTCAGCCCGGGCCGCAGTTGCCGCAGACGGGCTACGGGCAGCCGCAGCCCCAGCCCTACCCGCCCCAGCAGCCCCAACCCGGTTACGGTCCGGGCCCGTACGGCGGCCAGCCCGCCTGGCCGCCGCAGCCCCCGGCCCAGCAGTCGCCGCCGCCTCAGCAGCAACAGCAGTAGCAGGAACCCCGAATGACTACCTCCATGACTTCCGCCCCCGTCCAAGAGGTCGCGCCCGCCACCCGGCGCGATGCGAAACTGGTGCAGCGCCATGCCGAGTGGAAGCCCGGCGTGCTCCCCTTCCTGCTGCCCTTCCTGCTCCTCGCCGCCTTCGGCCTGTGGTCGTTCAAGCCGAACCCGACCCCGCTGGGCTGGACCCTGTCCGTCGTCTGGTCGCTGCCCGGCATAGGCGTCATGGTCGGTCTGCAGGGCGCCCTGCTGATCCGCCGCCGGCTGCGCAAATCGCACGAGATGGTCCCCCCGACCCCGGTGGACGAGGACTTCCTCATCGTGCTCGTGCCGACGATCGGCCGCCACGACACCTACCCGGCGCTGGAGCGGTCGGTCCTCAGCTACGTGGAGCACCTGCCCCCGTACTTTCCGCTCATGCGGGTCGACGTCCTCACGGAGGAGGGCTGTGAGGCGACCGAGCAGATCGACGGCCTGGCCGCGATGAACCCCCTGATCCGCGTGGTCACGGTGCCCAAGACCTACGAGACGGCGAACGGGACCCGGTTCAAGGCCCGCGCCAACCACTACGCGCACGAACTGCGGATCGACGAGGGCGAGGCCCTGGACGACATCTGGGTGCTGCACATGGACGACGACACCGGAGTCGGCCCCGACACCGCCGCGTCGATGGCCCAGTTCGTCAACCGCCAGCGGCGGGCGGGCGCCGAGGGCAAGCACATGGCGCAGGGCATCCTCGCCTACCCGCGCGAGAACGCCGTGAACCGCTTCACCTGGCTCGCCGACGCGGTCCGCCCCGCCGACGACATAGCCCGCTTCCGCGCCCTGACCGGTCTCGGCACGCCGGTCGCCGGCGTGCACGGTGAGCTGCTGCTGCTCCGTGCCTCCATCGAGGCCACCATCGGCTGGGACTTCGGCCCGAAGGCCATCGTCGAGGACGCGCAGCTGGCGCTGACGTTCTGCCGCACGTACCCCGGCCGCAGCGACTGGTTCAACGGCCGTTGCTACGGCGCCTCCCCGGCCACCACCAGGGACTTCGTGAAGCAGCGCGAGCGCTGGGCGTGGGGGCTGGTGGCCCTCTGCTTCAACCGCACGGTGCCGTTCCGGTACCGCTGGTTCCTGCTGCTCTGCGTGGCCACCTGGGTCTTCGGCCCGCTCCAGCACGTCGCGACCGTGCTGTTCGTGGCCTGGCTCATCGGCGACTTCAACACCTCGCCGGTGGCCCAGACCGTCGTGATCATGTGGGCGATCAACTTCGCGTACGTCATCTGGACGTACTGGGAAGGGCTGCGGCTCAACGCCCTGGTCTCGGCGAACGGCCGGCGGCGCTGGTGGGAGCCGATCGTCGTGCTCGCCCTCATCCCGGTGTTCTCCGTGATGGAAGGGCTCGGCGGCCTGCGCGGCCTGATCAAGTTCATCAAGCGCGAAGAGAACAAGTTCGTCGTCATCGCCAAGCCCGCCTGAGAAACCGAGAGCCCCCTCGTGAACGACCAGCTGCACGACGAGACGAAGTACGAGAACGAGAACGAGAACGAGAACGGGAACAAGAACGGGAAGGCGGCCGGGCGTTCCAAGGTCCCCCTGCTCGCGATCCTGCCGGTGACCGTGACCTCCCTGGTCATAGGCCTGCCGTTCGTGGTCGGAGACCATCCCCTGCGCTGGAGGCCGGGCTCCCTGGAGCCGGCCCTGGTCCTGCGCGACTCCGCTTCCGGTCCCGTCCGCGCCACGGCCCACGGCGGCGCCCCCACCGACGGCGCGAGCGCGGCCGAGGAGACCGAGGAGACCGAGGAGGCCCTGCCCGCGGGGCCCGCGCCGAAGGTGGACAGGCCCTGGAAGGCCGGCATGCCCGAATGGGGTGTCCAGATCTTCTGGGAGGACAAGAAGGACCACGACGACGCGCACATCGAGAAGCAGGCGCGCAAGCAGGCCGCCTACCTCGTCGGGCTGAAGGCCAACGCCGTCTCCGTCTCCTTCCCCTTCTACACGGAGGGGCGCACCTCGACGAAGCTCGCGGCCGGCCGCAGCACCCCGACGCCCGAGCACCTGGAGACGGTGCTGCGCGTCTTCCACGAGGCCGGACTGCGCACCACCGTCCGCCCGACGCTGGACGAGGTCGTGCTCGTGCCGCCGGAGGGGTGGCGCGGCAACATCAAGCCGACGGACAAGGAGGCCTGGTTCGATTCGTACGAGGCCCTGCTCGGCCCTTACCTCGACGTGGCCCAGCGGCAGAAGGCGGCGACGTTCGTGATCGGCACCGAGCTGAATTCCATGGAGGGCGACCCGGGCTGGAAGGGCCTCATCGCGACGGCCGAGAAGCGGTTCAAGGGCGAGGTGTCCTACGACGCCAACTGGGACAACTACGTGGGGGGCCACATCGACGTGCCCGTCGAGCGGCTCGGCGTCGACGCGTACTTCCCGGTCAAGGTCCCCGACGACGCCCCCGTGGACCAGCTCGTCGACGGCTGGAACACCTGGCTGGACAAGAAGACCAAGGGCCCGCTGTCGCGGATCGTGCTCGCCGAGGCGGGCATCAGCGCCATGGACGGGGCGTACCACGCACCCGGCGACTTCTACGCGCGGCGCAAGCTGAACCCGGGCGTGCAGGCCAACTGGTACAAGGCGGTCTGCCAGGTCGTCCGGGAGCGGAAGATGACCGGCGTGTACTGGTGGTCGGTTTCGTTCAACGCCGACCCCAAGGCCGCGCCGAAGGAGGAGGACTCCCGGCTCAACTTCGCGGGGCGCCCGGACACCGAGCGGGAGATCCGCTCCTGCTTCGGATCGGACTACGCGGGCCCGGGAGCCGATCCGAAACTCTGAAGTGATGTGCCCCGAGTTGTCCGGAGTGTCACACATCACGATTTCAGCCGGGTTGGCTGATCCGATACCCCTCGCCGAACACGGATGATGGAAGGCATGTACGTCCCGCCCGTCGCCTCGGCGCTCCACCGGGCCGCGGCCGCCGGTCGCCGGCTCGCCGCGAGCTGGGCCGGGTCACCCCGGGCGCTTGACGTGCTCACCGCACTCAGCTGCCTGGGGCTGATGGCGCTGGACCTGCCGGGGCTGGCCGCCGCCGACAACTCGCTCAGTGGTCCGATGGCCGCCGTCGTGCTCGCCGCCGGGTGCTCGAGCCTGGTCGTGCGCCGCCGGGCGCCCTGGGTCTCGTACCTCACCGCGCTGCTCTTCATCGGCTGGCTGCACGAGCTGACGCTGATCCAGTTCGCGCTCTACTCGGTCGGCCGCTACCGGGGGCGGCGGCCGGCCGTCCTGGCCACCCTCGGGTACGTGGCCTTCGCGCTGATCGTCTTCAGCGTCCCGGGCTGGCCCGAACCGCGGGCCCAGACGCTCAGCTCGTTCCTGAGCCTCGTCGTGCCGATCGGAGTGCTCGCCTCGGCCGTCGGCATCGCCGCCTACCGGCACGACCTGGTGGGCGAGCTGACCGCCCGGCGCGCCGAGTCGGCGGTGTTCCAGGCGGTCCAGCAGGAGCGCACCTCGGTGGCCCGCGACGTCCACGACTTCGTCGGCCGGGAGCTGACCCTGCTGACGGTGCGCTCGGAGGTGCTGTCGACGCGGGCGCGCGAGACGGCGTACGCGAAGGACTTCGAGGAGCTGGCCGACACCGCGCGCCGGGCCCACCTGGTGCTCAACGAGATCATCGTGCAGCGCGGGGAGCGGGCCTCGACCCCGGGGGTGGAGGGGCTGCCGGCCCTCGCGGAGGAGAGCGGCCGCGCCGGTTCGCCCGTACGGCTGGCCCTCGATCCGCAGGTGCACGGACTGTCGCCGCTGCGCCAGGCCGCCGTCTACCGGGTGGTGCAGGAATGCCTGACCAACGCGGCCAAGCACGCCTGCGGGGAGACCATCGACGTGTCGATCGAGGCGGACGGCCCGCAGCTGCGGATCGCGGTCCGCAACGGCCTGCCCGTCCGGACGCCGGCGCGCGCCCCCGTCTCGGCGGGCTCGGGTACGGCGAGCATGTCCGAGCGCGTGCGCAGCCTGGGCGGATCCCTGACCACGACGCGCACGGAGGACTCGTACACGGTCGTGGCCACCCTCCCCAGGGCGTAGCCGCACCACCGCCCCCTCGGCCCTCAGGCCTTCGCCGGGACCAGCAGGCTGTTCAGCGTGTCCAGGTCCTCCACGCACCTGCCCGAGCCCAGCGCCACGCAGTCCAGCGGGGCGTCGGCGACGAAGACCGGGATGCCCGTCGCGGAGGCCATCCGCAGGTCCAGGCCCGGCAGCAGCGCCCCGCCGCCGGTCAGCACGATGCCGTGCTCCATCACGTCGCCCGACAGCTCGGGCGGGCACTCCTCCAGGGTGGCGCGCACGGCGGCGATGATCGCCTCGACCGGCTCGTCCAGGGCGGCCCGTACGTCCGCGGCCCCCAGCGACAGCGTCTTCGGCATGCCGCCGACCCGCTCCCGGCCGCGCACGGTGAAGGTCCGCGTCTCCAGTTCCGGCCGGTCGGGCACCGGCCAGGCCGATCCGATGCCGACCTTGACGTCCTCGGCGGTGCGCTCCCCGACGAGCAGCCCGTGCTCCTTGCGCACGTAGTCCATGATCGCGCCGTCCAGTCGGTCCCCGCCGACCCGCAGCGACCGGGAGGTGACGATCCCGCCGAGCGAGATGACGGCGACCTCGGTGGTGCCGCCGCCGATGTCCACCACCATCGAGCCGCGCGGCTCGGCCACGGGCAGGCCCGCGCCGATCGCCGCCGCCATCGGCTCCTCGATCAGGTGGACGGCCCTGGCCCCGGCCCGCGTCGAGGCGTGGACGATGGCCCGCCGCTCGACGGGGGTGACCCCGGAGGGCACGCAGACCACCATCCGGGTGCGCGGCCGCCGCCCGGGCACGGCCTTGCGGACGAAGTGCCGGATCATCTCCTCGGCGGCCTCGTAGTCGCAGATCACCCCGTCCTTCAGGGGGCGGATCGCGGTGATGGAGCCGGGGGTGCGGCCGATGGTCTCCTTGGCCTCGGTCCCCACGGCCAGGGCCGTGGTGGTGCCCGCCTTCACGGCCACCACGGACGGCTCATTGAGGACGATGCCGTGTCCCCGGGCGTAGACGAGGGTGTTCGCGGTCCCCAGGTCGATGCCTATGTCGCGGCTGGAAGCGGACTTGTCAGTGCTGGCCTGCGGCATTTGTTCCCCTATCTCCTGTCCGCAAGGCTTGCATAACGATCCGGTCGCAACGGCCGCCGAAGGTCCCGAAACGGCCGGGTAGAAAGTCCCCGGGCCCCCCGTCCGTAGACTGGCCCCGTGAGTGAGCAGCAGCCCGAGAGCAACGGACCCGACGACCGCGACGAGACCTCCGATCTCTTCGAGCGGATCGTGGCCGAAGAGTCCGACCGCGACCCCGACCTGGCGGTGATCGAGGCCGGCAGCCGCACCCTGCGCGCCCAGGCCGGACCGCCGCAGGGCGACCCGGCATCGTCGCAGCCCCTCGACCCGGAGGTGGCGCGACTGCTCCAGGAGGTGGAGCAGGAGCTTTCCACCCGCTGGGGCGAGACCAAGCTGGAGCCCTCCGTCACGCGCATCGCCGCGCTGATGGACGTCCTGGGCGAACCGCAGCGCGCGTACCCCTCCATCCACGTGACCGGCACCAACGGCAAGACCAGCACGGCCCGCATGATCGAGGCCCTGCTGAACGCCTTCGAGCTGCGCACCGGCCGCTACACCAGCCCGCACGTGCAGTCGGTCACCGAGCGGATCAGCCTCGACGGGGCCCCGATCAGCGCCGAGCGCTTCATCGAGACGTACTACGACATCAAGCCGTACGTGGAGATGGTCGACTCCTCCGAGGAGTTCCGGCTGTCCTTCTTCGAGGTGCTCACCGGCATGGCGTACGCGGCCTTCGCGGACGCCCCGGTGGACGCGGCCGTCGTCGAGGTCGGCATGGGCGGCACCTGGGACGCGACCAACGTGATCGACGGCGCGGTCGCGGTGGTCACCCCGATCAGCCTGGACCACACGGACCGGCTCGGCTCCACGCCCGGCGAGATCGCCCAGGAGAAGGGCGGCATCATCAAGCAGGACGCCACCGTGATCCTGGCGCAGCAGCCGGTGGACGCGGCGCAGGTGCTGCTGAAGAAGGCCGTCGAGGTCGACGCGACGGTGGCCCGCGAGGGCATGGAGTTCGGCGTCGTCTCGCGCGAGGTGGCGGTCGGCGGGCAGATGCTGACGCTGCGCGGCGTGGGCGGCGAGTACGACGGCATCTTCCTGCCGCTGTACGGGGCCCACATGGCCCACAACGCGGCGGTGGCGCTGGCGGCCGTCGAGGCCTTCTTCGGGGTCGGCGCCGAGCAGTCGCGGGAGCTGGACCTGGAGACCGTGCGCCGGGCCTTCGCCTCGGTGACCTCGCCGGGCCGGATGGAGGTCGTACGGCGCAGCCCGACCGTCGTCCTGGACGCGGCGCACAACCCGGCGGGCGCGCAGGTCACGGCCGAGGCGGTGACCGAGGCCTTCGGCTTCAGCCGGCTGATCGGGGTCATGGCGGCGAGCGAGGGCAAGGACGTCAAGGGGGTCCTGGAGGCCTTCGAGCCGATCTTCGCGGAAATCGTGGTCACGGAGAACTCCAGCCACCGGGCGATGTCCGCCGACGAGCTGGCGGCCGTGGCGGTCGAGGTCTTCGGGCCCGACCGGGTGCAGGTGGAGCCGCGGCTGGACGACGCCCTGGAGGCGGCGATCACCCTCGCGGAGGAAGAGGCCGAGTACGGAGGGGCCGGGGTCCTGGTGACCGGTTCCGTGATCACGGTGGGCGAGGCCCGCCTGCTGCTGAAGAGGGGCTGAGGGATGCGCACGCTGTGTGCTTCGACGCTGATCGGCGAGTTCTTCGTGATCGGTTTCGCCGGGCTGGTCGCCATGAAGAACCCGGATCTGACCCAGGCCACGGTGTGGACGGTCTGCGGGATCGCCATGCTGCTGTCGGTGCTGCTGTGCGGGATGCTGTCGCGCCCGGGCGCGGTCCAGATCGGCTGGGCCCTGCAGATCGGGCTGATCCTGAGCGGGTTCGTCGTCCCGATGATGTTCTTCCTCGGCGCGGCGTTCGCGGGCCTGTGGTGGTGCTCGGTGCACTACGGCACCAAGATCGACGTGATCAAGGCGCGCTGGGCGGCCCAGAGCGAGGCGCAGGGCGAGGCCCAGGCCTGAGGCGGCACGGCCCCGGTCGGAGCAGTGGCCCCGGCCGGAGCGGCCCCGGTCGGAGCAGTGGCCCCGGCCGGAGTTCCGGGCGCCCGGGGCCCGGGGCTCCGCGCAGGGGCCCCGCTGACTCCCTGTAGCCTCGTCGGACCGCACCCGTATGCCGCAAGGAGCCGCAACATGACCCAGCGCACGCTCGTCATCCTCAAGCCCGACGCCGTCCGTCGAGGCCTGATCGGCGAGATCATCGGCCGCATCGAGCGGAAGGCCGGCTGGACCGTTCCCGCCCTGGAGCTGCGCACGCTGGACCAGGAGACCCTGGAGACCCACTACGGCGAGCACAAGGGCAAGCCCTTCTACGAGCCCCTCATGGGCTTCATGGCGAGCGGCCCGGTCGTGGTCCTCGTGGTGGAAGGGGAACGCGCGATCGAGGGTGTCCGCCAGCTGGCCGGACCCACTGACCCGATCGCCGCGGCGCCCGGCTCCATCCGGGGGGACTTCGGCACCATCACCCGGGAGAACCTCATCCACGCCTCGGACTCCGAGGAGTCCGCGGAGCGCGAGCTGAAGCTGTTCTTCCCCTCTCTCTGATGAGTCCTTCCTGACGTAACATCAGCCGAATAGCGCTCATGACCTGGGGCGACCGAAGTAATTTCGGTCGCCCTTCGGTATTACCGTGCTGACGCGGGAACGCATGTGCAGGACACGTCGTCACCACTAAGGGGGCGGGTTTCCGTTCCGGCGGGATTGCCGGAGTCCCGTCGCGCGGTGTTCATACTTGCGGCACTACGATGGGGCCTCCACCCACACACCCACCTCGCCGACCTGACAGCAGCCGCTATCAACTGGAAGGCCAGACGCTCCTCATGGGGAACAAGGGGAACAACATGTCGTTCATCGGCCGTGACATGGCGATCGACCTCGGGACCGCCAACACGCTGGTGTACGTGAGGGGCCGGGGGATCGTCCTGAACGAGCCGTCCGTGGTCGCCATCAACACGAACACCGGCGGCATTCTGGCGGTCGGCTCCGAGGCGAAGAAGATGATCGGCCGGACGCCCGGCAACATCGTCGCCGTACGGCCCCTCAAGGACGGCGTGATCGCCGACTTCGAGATCACCGAGCGTATGCTCCGGTACTTCATCCTCAAGATCCACAAGCGCCGCTACCTGGCTCGTCCGCGCGTCGTGGTCTGCGTCCCCTCCGGCATCACCGGAGTGGAGCGCCGCGCCGTCATCGAGGCGTCCACGCAGGCCGGCGCCCGCCAGGTGCACATCATCGAAGAGCCCATGGCCGCCGCCATCGGCTCGGGCCTGCCCGTCCACGAGGCCACCGGCAACATGGTCGTGGACATCGGCGGCGGCACCACCGAGGTCGCCGTCATCTCCCTCGGCGGAATCGTCACGGCACAGTCCATCCGGGTGGCCGGCGACGAGCTCGACAACGCGATCATCCAGCACATCAAGAAGGAGTACTCGCTCCTCCTCGGTGAGCGCACGGCCGAGCAGATCAAGATCACCATCGGGTCGGCGTACGACCTCGACAAGGACGAGCACACCGAGATCCGCGGTCGCGACCTCGTCTCCGGCCTGCCCAAGACGGTCGTCATCTCGGCCGCCGAGGTCCGCAAGGCCATCGAGGAGCCGGTCAACGCCATCGTCGACGCGGTCAAGACGACGCTCGACAAGTGCCCGCCCGAGCTCTCCGGCGACATCATGGACCGCGGCATCGTGCTGACCGGCGGCGGCGCCCTGCTGCGCGGCCTCGACGAGCGGCTGCGCCGCGAGACGGGCATGCCGATCCACATCGCGGAGGACCCGCTCGACTCCGTCGCCCTCGGCTCCGGCAAGTGCGTGGAGGAGTTCGAGGCACTCCAGCAGGTTCTGGACGCCCAGCCCCGGCGCTGACACAGACCTCCGTCCGGGGGCCATGCGGAACACAAGGATCCGCCGTACGGGTGCTGCCGCGCCCGTGCGGCGGATCGTTGATATACAGACCAAAGAATTTCCGATGAGGAAGGCACGGCCGCCGCACGTGAGGGACACACGAGAAAGCCGGCTGCTCCTGGTGCTTCTGATCGCCATCGCGTTCGCACTGATCACGGTGGACATCAGGGCAGGCGAGGAGTCTCCGGTCGACGGCGCCCGGCAGGCCGCCGCAGCGGCCTTCGGCCCGGTCGAGAAGGGCGTCGCGACAGCCGTCGACCCCGTCGCCAACGCGATAGGAGCCGTACGGGACTCCGGCGAGCGGCACAACCGCATCGCCACGCTGGAGCGCGAGAACGCCGCCCTGAAGGCCAAGCTGGGCAGCGACGACCAGACCCGCAGCCGCATCCACGAGCTCGACGAGATGCTCAAGCGGGCCGGCGCCGGACAGTACGGCATCAAGGGCGCCGAGGTCATCGCCATAGGAGCGGCCCAGGGCTTCTCCTGGACCGTCACCATCGACGCCGGCAGCAAGGACGGCATCGAGCGCGACATGACCGTGCTCAACGGCGAGGGACTCGTCGGCCGGGTCGCCACCGTCGGCCCCGACACCGCCACGGTCGTCCTCGCCAACGACCCCGACTTCACCGTGGGCACCCGCCTGGAGAAGACCGGCGAGCTCGGCTTCGCCACCGGCCAGGGCGACCGCGCCCTGTCCGTCCAGATGCTCAACGGCAAGGCCAAGGTCAACCCGGGCGACCGGCTCGTGACCTTCGGCTCCCGCGGCAACAAGCCGTTCGTGCCCGGCGTCCCCATCGGCGAGGTCGTCAAGGTCGACCCCTCGCGCGGCGACCTGACCCGCACCATCTGGGTCCGGCCGTTCGTCGGCTTCTCGCGGCTGGACATCGTCGGCGTCGTCGTCATGCCGCCGCGCGAGGACCCGCGCGACGCCGTGCTGCCCCCCAAGCCGGAGGTGAAGCCCACCCCGACGGTCACCGTCACGGTCACCCCGTCGCCGTCCGCCACCGGGCCCGCCAAGCCGGCCGACGAGTAGGAGCTGACCCCCATGCGCTTCAACCGGATCCTGCTCTCGGCCACGCTCGTCGTGGTCGCCCTCGTCGTCCAGGTCTCCGTCCTGGGCCGGCTGCAACTGCCCGGCGCCGTACCCGACCTGGTCCTGCTCACCGTCGTCGCCCTCGCCCTCGTGTACGGGCACGTCAGCGGCGCGCTCATCGGCTTCGCCGCCGGACTCCTCGCCGACCTGGCCCCGCCCGCCGACCACGCCGCCGGGCGGTACGCGCTCGTGCTCTGCGTCATCGGGTACGCCGCCGGGCTGGCCCGCCCCGACTCCGGGCGGTTCCGCTCCGCCTGGGGCCCGATGCTGACCGTCGTCGCCGCCGCGATCGGCTCCACCCTGCTCTACGCCGGGGTGGGCGCGCTCGTCGGCGACACGGCCGCCCGTCACGTCGGGCTCACCGGGCTGCTGTTCACCGCGACCCTCTACGACCTGCTGCTCGCCCCCTTCACCGTGCCGTTCATCATGGCGCTGGCCCGGCGGGCCGAGAACGACCCGATGGCCGTGGAGGCGGGCGGCGGCCAGGCCCAGGCCGCCGACGTGTCCTCCGGCTGGCTCGCCGGCGGCACCGGGCTGCGCATCGGCAGTCAGCGCGGCGGCCTGCGGCGGGGGCTCGCACGCGGCCGCGCCAACAAGGCCGTCCGGATAAAGGGCGTCAAGGCGATCAAGAGTGTGAAGAGCGTCAAGAAGCTGTGAGGGAGGAGCTCCCGTGACCAATGCCCCCGAGACCGGCCGCACGTCCCGCGTGCGGATCAGACTCGTGATCATGCAGGTGCTCGTCCTCTCCTTCCTCCTCACCCTCGGCGGGCGCCTGTGGTACCTCCAGGTCCGCAACGGCGCCGAGTACTACCACGAGGCGAAGAGCAACCACGTCCAGCAGGTCGTCCAGCCGGCCGTCCGCGGCTCGATCCTGGACGCCCGCGGCGTCCCGCTCGCCGACAACGAGACCCGCCTGGTCGTCTCCGCCAGCCGCACCGCGCTGATGAAGATGAAGGACAAGGGCAAGGGCGTCCTGACCCGGCTCTCGGGCGTCCTGGACATGAAGCCCCAGGACGTCATGAACAAGGTCCGGGTCTGCGACTCCCAGACCCCCAAGCCCTGCTGGAACGGTTCGCCCTACCAGCCGATCCCCGTCACCACCGAGGCCACCACCCAGCAGGCCCTGCAGATCCGCGAGCGCCCCGAGGAGTACCCCGGCATCACGGCCGAGCCCACCGCCGTGCGCCGCTACCCCGCGCCCGGCGGCGCCAACACCGGCCAGGTGCTGGGCTACCTCTCCCCGGTCACCGACGAGGAGATCCAGAAGGCCAAGAACACCAACTCGCCGCTGCTCCGCTCCGACCAGGTCGGCCGCTTCGGCCTGGAGCGGACGTACGACCGGACCCTGCGGGGCAAGTCCGGCGTCACCCGCTACGAGGTCGACAACCTCGGCCGGGTCATGGGCCAGGCCAAGAACGACCCGACGGTCGCCGGCGCCCATCTCGTGACCAGCATCGACGCCCGCGTCCAGGGCGTCGCCGAGTTCGAGCTGAACGCGGCCATGCTGGAGGCCCGCAAGCAGATCGACCGCAACACCGGCGTCCTGTACAAGGCCGACGCCGGGGCCGTGGTCGTCCTGGAGTCCAAGACGGGCCGGGTCGTGGCCATGGCCTCCATGCCCACCTACGACCCGAACGTCTGGGTCGGCGGGATCTCCGGCAAGGACTACGCCAAGCTCACCGCCAAGGAGTCCAACGTCCCGCTGATGAACCGGGCGATCCAGGGCCAGGCCGCCCCGGGCTCCATCTTCAAGGTCATCCCCACCGCGGCCGCCGTCAACGCCGGGTACGACTTCGACGGGGACTACCCCTGCCCGAGCTCCTACGCCATCGGCGGCCAGGTCTTCAAGAACTTCGAGTCCCAGGGCCACGGCAACATCACCCTCGGCCGGGCCCTCGAAGTCTCCTGCGACACCGTGTTCTACGCCCTCGGCCACCAGCAGTGGATCAAGGACGGCGGACTCCACCCCAAGAAGCCCCCGGCCGAGATCTTCTACAAGACCGCCCACCAGTTCGGCCTCGGCGCCGAGACCCACGTGGACCTGCCGGGCGAGGAGAAGGGCCGGGTCCCCGACCGGGAGTGGAAGCAGAAGTTCTGGCAGGCCAACAAGGACATGTGGTGCAAGACCGGGAAGAAGGGCGGCACCTACGTGGAGCTGCTCTCGTACGAGAACTGCCTCGAAGGCAACCTCATGCGCGCCGGTGACGCCATCAACTACTCCATCGGGCAGGGCGACACCCTGGTCACCCCGATCCAGATGGCCACCATCTACGCGGCCATCTCCAACGGCGGCACCCTGTGGAACCCGACCATCGGCAAGGCCGTCATCAGCGCCGACGGCAAGCACACCGAGCCGATCCCGCCGCAGGCCCACGGCAAGCTGCCCATGACGGAGGCCACCCGCCGTAAGATCAACGAGGCCCTGGAGGGCGTCGCCACCCGCGGCACCGCCGCCTGGCGCTTCGGCGGCTGGCCGCAGAAGCAGATCCCCATGCACGCCAAGACCGGTACCGCCGAGGTCTACGGCAAGCAGACCACCTCGTGGTTCGCCACGTACACCGAGGACTTCACGATCGTGATGACGATCTCCCAGGGCGGCACCGGTTCGGGTGCCTCCGGACCCGCCGTCCGCAACATCTACAACGCCATCTACGGTCTGAACATGGCCGGCAAGCAGGACACCGAAAAGGCCTTCCTGCTCAAGCCGGAGGCGAAGCTCCCCACCATCGGGCCCGACGGCACCATCGACGCCCCCGACATCAAGCCCTACGTGCCCCCGTCCCCGGAGGAACCGGCGCCCGCGCTCGCCGGTCCCCCCGCCCCGCCCGCCGCGCGGCAGGACTGAGACCCCGATGCAGACCGCGAACAAGTTCTCCGTATCCCGGTACGCGCCCGAGCGCGGCGCGATGGCCAAGCTGACCTCGCGCGACTCGGTGCTGCGCCGGCTCGACTGGCCGATACTCCTCTCGGCACTCGCCCTGTCCTTCATCGGCGCCCTGCTGGTGTGGTCGGCGACCCGCAACCGCACCCAGCTCAACCAGGGCGACCCGTACTACTTCCTGGTCCGGCACGCCCTGAACACCGGCATCGGCCTCGTGCTGATGATCGGCACCGTCTGGCTCGGCCACCGCACCCTGCGCGGCGCCGTGCCGATCCTGTACGGGCTCTCCCTGGTGCTGATCCTCGCCGTGCTCACGCCGCTCGGCGCCACCATCAACGGCGCCCACGCCTGGATCGTGATCGGCGGCGGGTTCTCGCTCCAGCCCTCCGAGTTCGTGAAGATCACGATCATCCTGGTCATGGCGATGCTGCTGGCCACCCGGGTGGACGCGGGCGACCTCGCCCACCCCGACCACCGCACCGTGGTCAAGGCGCTGTGCCTGGCCGCCGCGCCGATGGGCATCGTCATGCTGATGCCCGACCTCGGCTCCGTCATGGTCATGGTCGTCATCGTGCTCGGCGTCCTGCTCGCCTCGGGCGCCTCCAACCGCTGGGTGGTCGGGCTGATGGGCTCCGGCGCGGCCGGGGCCATCCTGATCTGGCAGCTCGGCGTGCTCGACGAGTACCAGATCAACCGCTTCGCGGCCTTCGCCAACCCCGACCTCGACCCCGCCGGCGTCGGCTACAACACCAACCAGGCGCGGATCGCGATCGGCTCCGGCGGACTGACCGGCTCCGGGCTCTTCAAGGGCTCGCAGACCACCGGCCAGTTCGTGCCCGAGCAGCAGACCGACTTCGTCTTCACGGTGGCGGGGGAGGAGCTCGGCTTCCTCGGCGCCGGTCTGATCCTGGTCCTGCTCGGCATCATCCTCTGGCGGGCCTGCATGATCGCCCGTGAGACCACGGAGCTGTACGGGACGATCGTGTGCGCCGGGATCATCGCCTGGTTCGCCTTCCAGGCCTTCGAGAACATCGGGATGACCCTCGGGATCATGCCGGTGGCGGGGCTGCCGCTGCCGTTCGTCTCCTACGGAGGCTCGTCCATGTTCGCGGTGTGGGTGGCGGTCGGGCTGCTGCAGTCGATCAGGGTGCAACGGCCGATGTCGGCCTAGCGGGGCCGATCTTCGGCCGGTTCCGCCGTCGTTTTCCCGTTCACCCTGCCGTGGTGATCCGTTCAGGACTAAGTTCGTTGCATGGCGGACACGAAACGCGAGATCGAGCGCAAATTCGAGTTCACGACGAGCAAGGCCGAGCGCCGCGGAGTCCCTGACCTGACCGGCACGGCCGCGATCGCGGCCGTCGCCGACCAGGGCACCATCGACCTCGACGCGGTCTACTACGACACCCCCGACCAGCGGCTCGCCGCGGACGGCCTCACCCTCAGGCGGCGCACCGGCGGCGCGGACGCCGGCTGGCACCTCAAACTGCCCGTCTCCCCGGGCGTCCGCGACGAGGTCACCGCACCGCTGGGCGACACCCTCCCGCGCGCCCTCGCCGCCCTCGTCCGCTCCCGCGTCCGCGACGGCGCCCTGGAGCCGCAGGTCCGGCTCCTCTCCTCCCGCCGCGTGACCCACCTCCTCGACTCCGAAGGCGCGCTCCTCGCGGAGCTGTCGACCGACGCCGTCCGCGCCGAGCGGGACGAGGCCGCCGCGGCGTGGACGGAGGTCGAGGTCGAACTCGCCGACGGCGTCGACCCCGCGCTCCTCGACGCCGTCGAGAAGAGGTTCCGCAAAGCCGGGCTCAAGGTCTCCGACGCCCCCTCCAAGCTCGCCCGGGCACTCGCCGAGACGGGCACCGAGCCGCCGCCGCGGCCCGGGCCCGCCGGAGCCGAGGGCACCGCGGGCGCGCTGGTCCTCTCGTACCTGCGCGAACAGCGCGACGCGCTCGTCGCCCAGGACCCGGCGGTCCGCCGCAACCTGCCGGACTCCGTCCACCAGATGCGGATCGCCTGCCGCCGGACGCGCAGCGCCTTCAAGACGTTCCGCAAGGTCCTCGACCGCGCCGTCACCGATCCGATCGGCGAGGAGCTCCGCTGGCTGGCCGCCGAGCTCGGCCTCGACCGCGACCAGGAAGTCCTCTTCGACCGCATCCAGGCCCACGTCTCCGAGCTGCCCCGCACCCTCGTGGTCGGCCCCGTCCGCGGCCGCCTGCGGACGTGGAACAACGCCCGCCGCTCGGCGACCCGGCGCCGCGCGCTGGCCGCCCTCGACGCCAAGCGGTACGCGGCCCTGCTCGACTCCCTCGACGCACTGCTGGCGGAGCCGCCCCTGCTCCCCGGCGCGGCCAAGCCGGCCGCCCAGGCCCTGCCCAAGGCCGTCCTCAAGGACTACGAACGGCTCGCCACCCGCGTCGCCGGGGCCCTCGACCTGGACCCGGGCGAAGGGCGTGACCTGGCCCTCCACGAGGCCCGCAAGGCCGCCAAGCGCGCCCGCTACGCCGCGGAGGCGGCCACCGCCGAGCTCGGCAAGGCGGCGAAGCAGCTGGCCAAGGCCGTGAAATCGGTCCAGAGCCTGCTCGGCGACCACCAGGACAGCGTCGTCGCCCGCGAGGCCTTGCGCGGCCTCGGCGCCCAGGCGGCCGGAGCGGGAGAGTCCGCTTTCACCTGGGGCGTGCTCTACGCCCGTGAAGAGGCCCTGGCCGCACAGGGTGAGCGGGAGCTTCCGGACGTATGGGGGCAAGCCTCGGACCCCGCGCTCCGGGCGGAGCTGGGCGCCTAGGCGGCGATCACGGCGGCAAGGGGCGGCTGCGCCTCGGGTTACGCTTGAGAGTCGCCCCCTGCCAGCTTCACGAAAGTCGCGTGATGTCCGAGTCGGTCTTCCCACAGCTCGAAGCTCTGCTCCCGCATGTGCAGAAGCCCATCCAGTACGTCGGCGGTGAACTCAACTCCACCGTCAAGCCGTGGGATTCGTGTGACGTCCGCTGGGCGCTCATGTACCCGGACGCGTACGAGGTGGGGCTGCCCAACCAGGGCGTCATGATCCTTTACGAGGTGCTGAACGAGCGCGAGGGCGTGCTCGCGGAGCGCACGTACAGCGTGTGGCCGGACCTCGAGGAACTGATGCGCGAGCACAAGGTGCCGCAGTTCACCGTGGACAGCCACCGCCCCGTGGGCGCCTTCGACGTGTTCGGCCTGTCCTTCTCCACGGAGCTGGGCTACACGAACATGCTCACGGCGCTGGACCTGGCGGGCATCCCGTTGGAGGCCAGGAACCGCACGGTCGACCACCCCATCGTCCTCGCGGGCGGCCACGCGGCCTTCAACCCCGAGCCGATCGCGGAGTTCATCGACTGCGCGGTCATCGGCGACGGCGAGCAGGCCGTCCTCGACATGACCGAGATCATCCGCACGTGGAAGGCCGAGGGCCGTCCGGGCGGGCGCGAAGAGGTCCTCTTCCGCCTCGCCAAGACCGGCCAGGTCTACGTGCCGGGCTTCTACGACGTCGACTACCTGCCCGACGGCCGCATCGCGCGCGTCGCGCCGAACAAGTCGGGCGTCCCGTACCGCGTGTCCAAGCACACGGTCATGGACCTCGACGAGTGGCCGTACCCGAAGCAGCCGCTGGTCCCGCTCGCCGAGACCGTCCACGAGCGGATGTCCGTCGAGATCTTCCGCGGCTGCACCCGCGGCTGCCGTTTCTGCCAGGCCGGCATGATCACGCGCCCCGTGCGGGAGCGAAGCATCACCGGCATCGGCGAGATGGTGGAGAAGGGCCTCAAGGCGACGGGTTTCGAGGAGGTCGGCCTCCTCTCGCTGTCCTCCGCGGACCACACCGAGATCGCCGAGATCGCCAAGGGCCTCGCGGACCGCTACACGGACGACAAGGTGGGCCTGTCCCTGCCGTCGACCCGCGTGGACGCGTTCAACGTGGACCTGGCGAACGAGCTGACGCGCAACGGCCGCCGCTCCGGTCTGACCTTCGCCCCCGAGGGCGGCTCCGAGCGCATGCGCAAGGTCATCAACAAGATGGTCTCGGAAGAGGACCTGATCCGGACGGTCGCCACCGCGTACGGCAACGGCTGGCGCCAGGTGAAGCTGTACTTCATGTGCGGCCTGCCCACCGAGACCGACGAGGACGTGCTCCAGATCGGCGACATGGCGGTCAACGTCATCGCCAAGGGCCGCGAGGTCTCCGGCCAGAACGACATCCGCTGCACGGTGTCGATCGGCGGATTCGTGCCCAAGCCGCACACCCCGTTCCAGTGGGCGCCGCAGCTGTCGGCCGAGGAGACGGACGCGCGCCTGACGAAGCTGCGCGACAAGATCCGCGGCGACAAGAAGTACGGCCGCTCCATCGGCTTCCGCTACCACGACGGCAAGCCGGGCATCGTCGAGGGCCTCCTCTCGCGCGGCGACCGCCGCATCGGCGACGTCATCCGCGCCGTGTACGAGTCGGGCGGCCGCTTCGACGGCTGGCGCGAGCACTTCTCGTACGACCGCTGGATGGAGGCCGCGGAGAAGACGCTGCCGGCCTACGGCGTGGACGTGGCCTGGTACACCACGCGCGAGCGCACGTACGAGGAGGTCCTGCCCTGGGACCACCTGGACTCCGGTCTCGACAAGGACTGGCTCTGGGAGGACTGGCAGGACGCCCTCGACGAGACCGAGGTCGACGACTGCCGCTGGACCCCGTGCTTCGACTGCGGCGTCTGCCCCCAGATGGACACGCACATCCAGATCGGCCCCACGGGCAAGAAGCTCCTTCCCCTGACGGTCGTGAAGTAAAGAGACGTAACCCTTGAGTCACGAGAGGCCCCCACCCGCAACGGATGGGGGCCTCGCCCGTGTCCTACGGGTATGGAACTCGACAAGCGGCCTCCCGGTGACGGCGGCGAAGGATGCCTGGTGGGCGTCGTCCGGGTGCCCGTCAAGATCGTGACGTTGATCGTCGTACTGCCCGTACGGGTGGTTTGGGATCTGCTCGTCGCGTTCGGGCGGGCCGCTCGGCGGCACGTGCTCGGGCCCTTGCGCGTGTACGTCCTCGAGCCGGTGCTGCGCGGCCTCGGCCGGGTGCTGACCGTGCTGCTCAAGCTGGTGTTCGTCTGGCCCTGGACCGGCCTGTGGCGGTACCTGCTCGTCCCGGTCGGACAGGGGACGGCCCGGGTGTGGCGGGGCCTGTACGGGCAGGTGCTGGCGCCGGCCGGACGGTTCACGACCGCCTGCGTGCTGCGTCCGATCGGGGAGGCGCTGGCCTGGCTCGCCCCCGGCGGCATGCGCTACCTGCTCGCGCCCCTCGCCAAGGGCGTCGCCTGGATCGCTTGGGCCCTCGGCATGGCGCTGTTCGTCTGGCCGTGGGCCGCGCTGTGGCGCTACGTGCTCGAGCCGGTGGGCCGCGGAGCGGTCCGGCTCGCCGCGACGGCCTACCGGTACGTGCTGACCCCCGTCGGGCACGGCCTCGTATGGCTGGCGGTCGCGGTGTTCCGGTACCTGCTGCGGCCCGTCGGACTGGGTCTCGCCTGGCTCGTGGTCGCCCTCTACCGGTACCTGCTGCGGCCCGTCGGGCTCGGCATCGCATGGCTGGCCGCCGCCCTGTACCGGTACCTGCTCGCGCCGCTCGGGCAGGTGCTCGTCTGGGCCTGGCACGTCGCCGGGCGGATCGCCTCGGCCCTGTGGCGCGGGATCCGGCTGGTCGGACGCGTGCTCGTCGGCCGGCCCGCGGCGCAGGTGTACCGGTACGTACTGACACCCGTCGGACATGTCGTACGGGATGTGTGGCGCAGCGTCCGCACCACCGCCCGCGAGGTCCGGGCCGAAGTGCGAAAGGCGCTGTTCGGGGGGGACGGCCGGGAACCGGCGAGGTCACGGGCGCGTACTCTGGGTAGTACGACAGCCGCGAGCAACCCGCCCGCCCCCGAGCGCTCCCTGCACCAGCAGGGGTGAGCCGAGAGGGCACGGCGTGGTCCGCCGGCTCACCGGACCTCAGGGCGACGCGCGAGCCGCGGAGCCCCGCACAAGGAGAAGAACCACTGGGCAAGCGACAGCCCGAAGGCCCGCCCCCCGCACCGGTGGTGCAGCGCATCCGACTGCGCTACACCAAGCGCGGCCGCCTCCGGTTCACCAGCCACCGAGACTTCCAGCGCGCGTTCGAGCGGGCCCTGCGCCGCGCCGAGGTGCCCATGGCGTACTCGGCGGGCTTCACCCCTCACCCCCGCGTGTCGTACGCGAACGCCGCGCCGACCGGCACCGGCAGCGAGGCCGAGTACCTGGAGATCGCGCTCGCCGAGCCCCGCGACCCCGAGAAGCTCCGCGAACTGCTCGACGAGTCGATGCCGGTCGGCCTCGACATCACCGAGGCCGTCGAGGCCCGCACCAGCGGGCTCGCCGACCGGCTGACCGCCTCCGTGTGGGAGCTGCGGCTCGAGGGTGTGGAGGGCGCCGACGCCCAGCGGGCGGTCGAGGCCTTCCTCGCAGCCGAGGCGGTGGAGGTGCAGCGCCGCACCAAGAACGGCATGCGCACCTTCGACACCCGGGGCGCCGTGGTCAGCCTCGTCACGGTTCCCGCGCCGGCTGATAGGACGCCGGACAATGCCTGTGCGATACTGCGGCTGGTTGTTCGGCATCTGACACCTGCCGTTCGACCCGACGACGTCCTGTCCGGTCTCCAAGCTGTGGCCGACCTGGCGCCGCCGGTCCCCGCAGCGGTGACCAGGCTGGCGCAGGGGCTCTTCGACGAGGAGTCCGGCACGGTGACCGACCCGCTCGCGCCCGACCGCGAGGCTGTCACGGCCGCCCCACCCACGGCCGCCGTAGCAGCCGACGCGAAGGCGCCGGAAGGTCCCGCCGCGTAAGGATCGTCGTCGTCGCGCAGCCCTGGCACTCGGGAGCCACCTGGGTCGGGCCGCGCACAGACCTGAAGACTTCCGCCAGGCCGTACGGACAAGACGTACGGAACCGGCGGCCATGGACTACAGCTCCCGTGTGGCGAACGCGCCCCGGAGGCCGGTTCCGCGCTGATCGGCGCGGAACCGAGCCGGACCGGAAGTCAGCCGCGGCGCCCGGGAGCGTGACGGGAGAACCGCCCGCATGCTCAACAACGAAACCAACAACACCACCGGTGGCGCCGACAGCGGCAGCCCGAGCGACAACCTGCCTCCGCGCAGGCGTCGCCGTGCCGCGTCGAGGCCCGCGGGACCGCCCGGCGGGACGCCCGTCGCCCCCGCCGCGGTGACCGAGGCCGAGGCCGCTCCGGCCGCCCCCGCCGCCGAGGAGGCCGCTCCGGCCGCCGCTCCGGCCCGTACCCGCCGCCGTGCGACCCGCGCCGTGGCCGCCCCGGAGACCCCGGCTC